>PAWP01000070.1 GCA_002714125.1 Gammaproteobacteria bacterium | reverse complement strand
GCAAACGAATCGCCGACGCCATCTCGGGCTAACAGGCCAATGGACTCTAGCGTCGCCGAAGCCGGAGCGCGCGCCACGGCACTTGGCAGAAGCTAGGCCCTCGCGTGTGATCATTAAGGCCCGTTAGTTGGAGCAGCTGTCCTCGTGAGCGGTTAGGGTAGTCAAGATGTCCTGATGCGCTGACTTGCTATGGGCCTTTTCAAGCATCCCCCAACTCTTGAACTCCGACCGTACCTTACAGCCGCAGTTCCAGGTCGAACAGCCAGTCAATCTCGTCAGAAATCATTACGAGAGTGCCGGTACCCATAACAAGAGCCATAAACACGACAAAGTGGAACCCAGCCACGAATGAAGGTCGAACAGTAGACGGCGGTTCGTGCGTTTGGATCCAGTTGCGCGGCCCGGGACTAAATCCTGGCGCATTATCAATCAGCCTTTGGCGCTCCGGCGAGCTCCGCGCCGCAACCCGAGCGAGAAGGTGACCACCAACAAAGCGACAACGACAGCTGTGATCAGGGTAGTCACGACAACGCTGGTTTCTACCATCTTCATCAACACGGCCGCGCTCCCGATGATCGCCACGGTACCAATGGACTGAAGCAGCACCGGCCACTCATCGATCAGCTGAGTTCCGAAGAGGTTCGTGTATCGCTCCGTGGGCGAAATGCTGAACAAAACAAGCCCAAGCAACGCCACCAACAACGCCGTAAGTGCTTGTAGCGCCATGATCAAACATAAATAGGAACTATTCGCATTTATAACAGATTAACTCCTATAGACAAAGCACATGTGGAAGGTGTGATAGAAGCCATAATTAGCTGAACGTCCATGAGAGCATCAAGACGGGGATCACGGTTCTCCTAACAAACCTGGTGCAAGCGTCCGCAAACTGAATGGACGGCGCCTGAGGATGCACGATCCGCACACTACCCGCAGACGTCAGTGAAGAGTATTATGATGGCAGCCATGCGTGGTATGCGCTGGCCAAAATGCCCAAATAATCATGCGCCTATGGCACATCATTAGAGAAATTGTTAATTGATCGATGAGGGATCATTTGACGGTGCAGGTAGTTTCACCGTCCTATGGGCTAAACAATAATTAAAGGGGAGCGTTATGGACATCGCACTGTTCACTAGTGCCGGAGTGGAGCATCTGTTTCGGTGGGGTCACATGGTTTTTGGTGTGGCTTGGATTGGGTTGTTGTATTACTTCAATTTCGTACAGACCGAATACTTTAAGGAGGCAGAAGACGAGCACCGGATGGGCGCGATTCGTACGCTCGTGCCCCGTGCACTCTGGTGGTTCCGCTGGGGCGCCATGTTCACGTTTATCACTGGTTGTGTGTTGCTTGCGTATAAGGGAGCAGGACTAACGTATGACATCGTGCTCGGTGCGGGCATGGCCACGCTGATGTTCCTGAACGTGTGGCTAATCATCTGGCCGAATCAGAGAATCGTCTTTACTAGCGCGCAAACTGTGGCTGCCGGCGGTGAGGCAGATCCCGCTGCAGCCGGCGCAGCACCCAAAGCTGCGCTCGCTTCACGAACTAACACGCTGTTTTCGGCCCCGATGTTGTTCCTGATGGGTTCGTCAGCGCACCTGCCCACTGGATTATTCTCGGACGCCAGCGTGATCTCCCTTATCGTGAGTATCGGCATCATCCTAGCACTCGAAGCCAACGCGATTGTTGGCAAGCAGGGGCCGATTACCTCTGTATCGGGCGTAATCAGCTGCAGCGTCGCCCTCACCGCTGTTCTGTATCTGGTGATGGCCCTTCTCTGACCTTGCACCAGTGTGCATACCCCGGGCCGCAGCGACGTGGCCCGGGTTCAGGAGTACCAGGCGCGGGATAGGCCGACGGGCTTAAGCGCTTGCGGCGGCTACGTGCAGGCCAACGACACGCCGATTAACCGCACGCAAGATGATACTCAGCCGANGGTCCGAAGAAACCAAGCAGAGACCTGCACATCTTTTTTCAAAACCCGACCGCAGGCTCCAAGGCATGTTAATGCTACCTAGGAACTCGCTTAGGAAAACCNGTNCAAGACCGCTACGCTGCTCGCAGTTGTCTCAGACCTGATGCACGGACAGATATTTGCGGAAACCCATCAGGTCGCAAAAAAAGCTGCCAAGGGATCTGCTTAAAACNATGAGCGTTAGCAAGCGATAATGCGTCAAATTCCTTTAGTCGCAGCAGCCCCGTCATCCAGAACAAACGCAGCTTCGACAACTCCTTACGTATCAGGAAGACAGAAATGACCCCGGCTGGCGATTCCAAGTAAACGGCAGCTCAGGGTCCCGCTCCAGNATCTCGCGGGGCACGTCGCCTCGCCAACCCTCAGGCGCGTTATTTGCTTTACGATAGAACCAGCCTAGCAGCAGGGTTCGGCGCTCGGCGGAGTTATTTGGCCAGGTACCGTGCAGCATGCGCGCATCGGCAATAACCAATTNGCCGGCTTTCACCGGTAGATCGATCGCATCCGGGTGGTCAAAGAACATCCACTCGTCCGTCTCAGCCACGTCATACCCGCCGCTCTCATGGGGCTGAACCAGGTGATCGTGCAGATCAATGCGGTGCTTGTGGGTACCAGGGATCACCCGCAGACAGCCGTTCTCCCGCGTAGTATCAGTAAGATACCAGTTTAGGAACACCTGCTGAGGCCATGGTGACATGCTGACCGGATCGTCCCAGCGCGCCCAGTCCTGGTGCCAGTAAAGAGCNGGCGCGGCAGCGGACTTGGAAATGATCTGNAAGGTNCCCCCTGACTTGAAGTCACCAAGATGCATCGCGTTCATGATTTGCGCCGGGTGCTCAATCAGGAAGTCGATCATGTCGTCCTGCGGCATGTCCCCATTGCGTCTTGCTGGATTACGAATGCCCTGAAGATGAATATCCGAGCCTTGATAGCGCCACTTGGCTGAGTATTTGGTATTGGCAAGCCAGTTGTCGGACCAAGACCTCAAAGCGTCCAGCTTGCCAGCAGGCAGGCCNCCATCAACCACACAGTAGCCTTGATCTATCAGTTGCTCGTACGCGGTGTCGAAAGCTTCCGTCATTTACCCTCGCTCCAGGTCGGAAGATCAAGAATAGCGCGCTGCACCCGGTTCAACCGCTTGTGCACCAAGGGGTCGATAACGTCAACCGTTGCCGTCTGGGTTGGCCGCTCAGCGCGTGTGAAATACGAATGCAGCGATCGCCGCAACGCCAATGAGAAATTCTGCGTGCCNCCGTGCCAGAGATGCGCGTTGTAGACCACACACGTTCCCGCCTTGCCGGTCAGCGACGTCTCCCCTGGCACTGGGTCTGCGGGGGTCCGCCCCGCTGCACTCAATGCTGTTCCGGACGGATGCCCGCGCAGATGCGAGCCGGGTACGACGCGTGTCGGGCCGTTTTCCAGCGTGAAGTCATCGAGCATCCAGATCGCATTGACAACCTGTGGCGTTCGTACAGACCAGCCCCAATCCGCATGAATGCCCTGATGCCCGTAACCCGGCAAAGGACAATGGAAATTCGAGCTGCTCATCTTGAAATGCGGCCCCAGCACATGCCGCGTTGCAGCGAGCAGACGCGGATGCACAAAGAACACGTCGAGCAGACCGTCATGATTGATCTGCTTGAGCACGCTGCCGGACAACCGGCTGATGCCTTGCGTCTGGCTCACCTCATAGCCCGAGGTTGCGCCTTCTTTCGCAACCGCCGCATCAAACCGCGCATTGATTGCAACCAGCTCCTTTGCGCTTAAGAGATCAGGGAAGCTAACGTAACCATCCCGGTCGAGCGCCGCCTTTTCTTCCGCACTGAGAAACGAGTTGTCGGCTGGCAATACGCCGATTTTACCCAAAGCATGTTCGATCTCGGTGGTCGGCAGGCGCGCGGCCGAGCTCGATAATATCCCCTCCAATATTTTGCGAAGCGTGCCAGCCGTACCAAACGCATCGTCGTTCAACGCATTCAGATTTGCCAGCCGTAGGAGATCCGTCTCCGCGGAAAGCCAAACCGATGATGCAAGATCGGTGAGCTTGCGGTCGGCGGCAAGCTTGTCCGCCGCAAATACCGGATGACGGGGTTCGCGGATATTCGCCGGGATTGCATCGATGTGAGCGGCGGCGAAATAGGACTCGACCGGGGTAAGCATAGGGGTTAGTAATGGCTCTCAGGGAGATGGCTGTGCGCCACGGACAAGCAAGCCTGGCAGCTCACCAGTGAAGGCGTCGTTCTGGCGGGTTTCTACCCCCGACACAAAAGTATGCCGGTAGCCCATAGACTCCTGCACGAGGCGCCGTCCGCCGGCCGGCAGGTCATACACAACCCGCGGTGCCCGCAGGCACAAAGCGTCATAGTCAATCACATTGATATCAGCTTTGTAGCCAGCTGCCAACAACCCGCGATCTCCAAACCCATAGGCTAGCGCGTTACCACGCGTATGTTTGTGGATCAGGAATTCTAGCGGGATCCCAGGGCCACGGGTGCGGTCCCGAGTCCAGTGCGTCATCATGAAGGTCGGCGCACCGGCGTCGCAAATCACACCCACATGCGCTCCGCCATCGGCAACCCCGATTACCGAGGCATCGTCGAGCAGCATTTCTCGGATGTCGTCGAGATTGCCGCCGTAGTAGTTCTCGAACGGGTGCATCACAAGGCCCTGCCCCTCGCTTGCCATCAGCCAATCAAGCAACAGCGCCCAAGGCTGAACGCCACGCCGGCGCGCCTCGGCCCCGAGGGACTCATCTGAGTCAGGTTCGTAGTGCACGCTGTCATCGAGGCGGAACAGATTGTCGATCAGGCTGTTCACCCACTGGGTGTGGCCATCATCAGGCCGTTCGCTCACAAGGCGATCGCGCAGCCTCGCGTCGCCTTTAAGGCGCGCATAGCGTGCGCGCGGATCAATGTCACCCATCTCGCGCCAAGCTGGGTGGGTATGAAAAGGATTGAGCCGGGTCTCGAGCCCCATCAACATGCCTATTCCGCGCACGTGCACCTGACCGTTGCAGTCGAGCCCGGCATCCCGTGCCGCATGAATGTTCGCCATGGTTTCACGCCAGAGTTCCGGCGCGTTCCGGACCTGGACAATAAGGCACGACAGCGGCCGTCCGGAGAGTTCAGCCGCGGCACGCATGGCTTCAAACTCGCCAGGCCCAAAGTCCGAGTTGACCTCAATCACGCCTTTTCCGGCACGTTTCATGGCCGCAGCCATGCCCAACAACTCGGCCTCCCGCGCAGACAGAGTTGGGGTGACCCGTCCATCAGCGGCACGGTGTTTGGTGGTACGCGACGTGGTAAAGCCCAGCGCCCCCGCATGCAGTGCTTCTTCAAGCAGATCACCCATCTGCTTGATTTCACCCTCGGTGGGCGCTTCGTTGTGATCTGCACCACGGTCCCCCATGACGTAGAAACGGAGCGCCGCATGGGGCATTTGTGCGCCAATGTCCATGGAGCGGGTCATGGTTTCGAGCGCGTCGAGATATTCAGGAAACGATTCCCAGTCGAAGGAGACACCCTCCGAGAGGACCGTGCCCGGGATGTCCTCAACACCCTCCATCAGGTTGATGAGGTAATCCGTTTGATCTGGTTTAACCGGCGCAAACCCTACGCTACAGTTCCCGAACACCGCGGTCGTCACTCCATGCCAGGAGGAAGGCGTCAGATAGGGGTCCCAGGTCGCCTGACCGTCGTAGTGGGTGTGAATGTCGACAAATCCAGGCGTCACCATCAGCCCATTAGCGTCTATTTCCCGGTGGGCGGCACCAAGGCCAGCGCCCACAGCAACAATCCTGTTACCCGCCACCGCCACGTCTGCGGTACGCCCGGCAGCCCCGCTGCCATCGATGACAGTACCGCCCCGAATTACGAGGTCATACATCGCGTGTCTCGTTCACTCACAAATGTCACCGCGAATCATGCCAGCCGCTACGTGTAGGCGCCAACAACCCGGTCGCGCGCAGTTCATGGCAATATGCGCGCCGATCTAGTCGCTGCCTTGATGCGCCTCGGCCGACCCCAAACAAAAGGAGCCCCACCATGCTGAAACTGCATTTCGCACCGAACTCCCGTGCCGGCCGAATTCTCTGGCTGCTCGAAGAACTTAAGCTTGATTACGAACTGAACAGGATGGACTTCCACCCCAAGGACCTGAAGTCAGACGAGCATCGCGCACGCCATCCCCTCGGCCGCGTACCTGTCCTAGACGATGGTGATGTCACGCTCTGGGAATCCGGCGCCATCGTCGAATACATCATCGCCAGGCACACTGATGGCGCTATGAAGCCCACAGTGGACTCGGAGCTCTACCCCGCGTTCCTGCAGTGGTTCCACTATTGTGAAGGCATGGTTATGCCGCCGGTAAACACCATTGTTGTGCAGACCATCCTACTACCCCCGGAACGGCGCAACGAGGAAGCACTTGGACAGGCGCAGCGCCTGCTGACCCGGGCGCTGGCTCCGGTAGACGAGGCATTGGCTGGCAAGGACTACCTGATTGGGGACTTCTGTGCAGCTGACATCATGCTGGGACACGCCTGCTTCATGAGCAACAGACTTGGCTGTGTGACGGACGAGATGAACAACCTCAAAGGTTATGTGGAACGCATTGCCGCTCGCCCAGCATTCCAGACAGCCATCAACGCTTGATGGATGATTTACCGGGCCACTGAGTGGCGATCACGTCACGCGGTAGCCCGAGAGCCACTCAACGAGGCTGCTGCAGCCGGGCCTGAACCCGGCTGCGCGCCTCCGCCAAATCGTCATCACCGAGTGCGCTCGCGACAGCATCACGATTGGCCAACTCGTTGGCACCGTTCAGCGTGGCAAGTGACAGCCACTTGTACGCCTCAACATAATCCATTGGACCACCCCTGCCCTCAGCCAGCATGCGGCCAACCATGCCTTGTGCCTCACCATGGCCCTGGTCTGCAGCAGTAAGCAACAGCTCTCGACCCCTTCTGTCGCTCTGGGTCACGCCGTCACCAGACAGGTACAGTCGCGCGAGGCGATACTGGCAATCGGCCTCACCCGCACGGGCGCCCAGCCGGTATAACCGCGCTGCCTGACTAAGGTTGATCGGAGTGCCCTGACCCTGCTCGTACATTATGCCTGCGCTGAGCGCAGCCTCCGGGGCGCCGGCCTCCGCTCCTCGCATAAAGTGCTTCAGCGCGGTCTTCGGGTTGGGGTTTACGCCCATACCCATCACGTAGAGAGAGCCGAGATCAAAGTGTGCATCCGCCAGACCCAACTTTGCCGCTCGCTCGTACCAGCGGATCGCGCGTCTAGCGTTTTGTTTGACGCCCATCCCGTTCAGATGCAGTTCCCCCAGACGCCGGGCCGCCTCTGCGTGGTTACCCTTCGCTGCTCGGGTGAGCCATTTAGCCGCTTCCTTCAGGTTCTGGCGTCGTACATAACCGTCCAGGAATTCAACGCCAAGCTGATACTCAGCCTCAGTCTCTCCNTTTGNGGCGNCGACCACNGTATCCGCTGCCGTATGGCCNCTGGCAAACAGAGCTAGGACAACGGCNGCCGCACGTAACAGCGACCCCCAGGCTGAACAGCCAGGGGCAAGGCGAGGGACGCTCACCTGTCTTCCGTAGCCGGGCGCTGGCGAGCATTTGCAACCAAACGTTCTTCCGTCGAAGTGCCAGCAACCACGCCCTTGTCCGGCGAATCGAAGTACCAAGTAGCCGGGTGATAAGCAAGAGTCCAGCGGTTGTCCCAACCCCAAATGCCATTTGGGATTACATTCTGGAGGCGGGTTGAGGTAACCACCGGGTGCGGCGCCAACCCAACAGTGCCAAATGTCCAGACGTTGTCAGCCGCTTGGGACAAAATCGCCTTACCCGCTGCGATACGCTTGGCGGGATCCACCGCCTGACGCAGTTCATCGGCCAGCCTTTGGACCTCTTTCATCGAGGGCGGCGGCTCTTCGCCCAATTCACCATCCGTGGTGTAGTAGCGTACCCAGTCGTTCCAGAGAATGCTGTCCCAGCCCGTGTAAATGGGTGCCCACCATCGCGGAATGATCGGGAACAGGATGTCGGTGGAGAAGTCCGTATGCCATAGAGTCATCTGCATGTGGCCCGCCTGAGCTCGCGCCGACTGCAGCCCACGGTCCACTAGCTTCAGACGCAGATCCACACCTACTGCGCGCCAGTAGGAGGAAACCAGCTCCATCGTAATCGCCTTCGGCGTCTCAAAGTCCAGAAACTCCATGGTGATAACCAGTGGGGAGCCGTCGGGGTACTCCCGCAGCCCGTCCCCGTCGACGTCGACCAGGCCCATTTCTTGCATCAACGCCCGAGACTTTCCAGGGTCGTACTGGGCATGCCGCTGTGGGTATTCGGGATCATAAAAGACGCTTGTTGGATGGATCGACGCCTGTTGTGGCACGCCGCGCCCAAAGTAGATTATTTCGTTCATCTCCGAGCGGTTAATCGCGTACGAGAGCGCCATGCGAAAGCGACGATCCCAATAGAGCTCGCGGAGTTGCTTTTCCGCATGGTTGTAGTTCGGCTGAATCACCACGTCGCTGGTATGCAGCCGCTGCCAAATTTTTACGTCAACCTCGCCCGTACGCTCACCCAGTTTGAGCAGCGGGATATCCTGGGTTCGGAGAGCAAACGCGGCAAAGTCGAGTTGGCCCGTCGAAGCCTTGGCCGTTATTAACTCGGAGTTGTCAAGAATCACTTCCGCGTCGATCCGGTCGATGTAGGGTAGTTGATTTCCAGCCGGATCAACCTTGTGGTAGTAGGGGTTGCGCTCGTAGCGCATCATGATCGGCGTACGTGAGACCACCCGGAAGGCCCGTAGCGTCGGCACTTCTGCACTGTCCTCGGTCCGCGCGTTGCGCTGGGAGTCCACAAATGCCATCCAGGTCATGAAGCCGCGATCCGAGATTCTCTCGTTCAGCTCTTCACGATTAGTGAACGCAGGGTGCCAGTTGCGGAAGTAGTGGGTGGGATCCACCATGAAGTTGCCGTACTGGGCAATAAGGTGTTTGAAGAGTGGATGGGGCTCTTGAAACACGTAGCGGAAGTTGTGATCGTCAAGCTTCTCGATCCGCCCACCCTGGATGAGCCGAGATGTCACCGGGCTGATCTCTTTATCCATCCAGATGTGATTGAAGGTAAAGACAAAGTCGTCTGCAGTGAGCGGCGCGCCGTCGGACCATTTAAGTCCGCGGCGCAGTTCTATGCTGGTCGTTTTGCCGTCCGCACTGACAGAGTAGGACTTCGCGAGATTGGGCAGGAAGTTCTGCAGGTCCGCCGAAATAGTCAGCGCGGCTTCCCAATTGAAGAAAGTCCAGGCATCCGACAGCGTAATCCGGGCCTTGCCGCCATACTGGCCAATCCGCTCGTACGGCTCTATGACCGGCGGATCGTCCGGGAGACGCTCTACAACCGGCGGTAACCCAATGCCATCCAGCATGGGGCTCTGGCTGTACTCCAGGATACCAACCTCACTCGCCGTTTTAGGCTCGGTAAACCATGACCTTGGCCAGGATGCGTGCTCGTCCTCCTCATCGCTCGCGCTGACGGCGAACGAGCAACCGCTTAGTGCACCCACAAGAAGCGGCGCGCATAACCGGCGCCAACGAGGACTCAAAGGAAAGATTGAACGCATCACATGCCGAACGTACACGAATCAGCCGGTGCTGTCCCTAGTTAGGTGCCGGCAACGGCCATTTGCCCGAAAACGCCCACTGTGATTAGTTACGTGCCAGAGGAGATCCCCATGCATATGAACGAAGAACAACGCTATCTGTTTGACACCTTTGGCTATTTCATCGTGCCGGACGCGTTGACGGGCTTACAGGTTGAGCAGTTGCGTTCAACCCTCAAGAACCCTACAGAGCAATGGCAGCCACTCGACATGAATCAGAACCCGCTGCATTGGGACCCGATTTGGCGCGAACTGCTGGATCTGCCTACGCTCTCACCAATCCTGGAAGAACTGCTCGGCAACCCGGGGCTGACGGCGATGCGCGAGGCCAGCCCGGAGCGCGAACCGTTACCGACGTTCCGCATCGACCACATCAACGTCCACACCCACGTTCATAAAGGGTTTGCCGGCGGCATGCTGCATGGGGGCCGCGGTGTGAACGGACATTTCCAATACCACGATGGCCGCTTCTACAACGGCCTGCTGACAGTCTCGCTCGAGCTTTACGACACCTTCCCCAATGATGGCGGCTTTGCCTGCATCCCCGGAACCCACAAAGGCAACCTTGCGCTACCCGGGGCCTGGCGTGATCTGTCTAAAGGTGTCCATGACAGTGTGACCCGCGTCGCGGCGAAACCCGGCGATGCCATTATCTTCACTGAGGCGTTAACCCACGGCACCTTGCCCTGGACGTCTGACGCACCTCGTACCACCATCTTCTACAAGTTCTCGCCGCACAACTCTAGCTGGGGCGCTTACTACTTTGACCCCGACGACTACCGCCAGTACCCGGATGTGACCGACCGGCAACTGGCCATTCTTGAGCCGCCCAACGCACGTTATCGCGGCCGGCCAACGCGGCCCGCGCGCATCGGTGGGGAGGAACCCCTCCAGCAAGCAGGGTCCTGATACAGGTCTGAAGCTGCGTCGATCGCTGCGCCCTATTAAGGCGCCCTGCCATCCGCCCTTGCACCGAACCCTAGCTGGGCCCCCAATGCGCTCCTTGAATTCCGCATGGGTTCTTCAACAAAGATCCCAGCCGCATCCGCGGCCCGGGTGTTCAGCTGGAACATTGCTGCAACGGCAGCCGCGTCCACTGTTGCAGCCTCACCCAGCGCATCAGCAAGATCAGTTCGGGCTTGCCCCGTAAGCGCCGGATCGCGCGTCATGGCTGCATCCACGAAAGCCATCAAAGCCCGTCCGCCAGGAACCCCACCATCAGCAGCTCCGCTGCCCACCACGTTCAAATCTATCTCCACACCACTAGCCATGCCGCTCGCCCGGAGCAGCCCCGCATGTGCAGTGGTTCAGTAGAAGCAGTCGTTGTGCATCGACACACGCGAGGCTAGGAGTTCCATCTGCATCTTGTTGATGGCGTACTCGTGATCCGCATCGGTGTACCGGGGTACTACCTCGTAGGGAAAGTAGTGGGTCTGCATCAATACATCGGCTGTCCGAGTGGCAGCAGGGACGAGGCTGAAAGCCCGGTGCACATTCGGCACCCAGTTCGGCAGGTCATACAGATCTGCATAGTCACCCTGCAGGCCGTCAACCGGAACCATAGGTACATAGGCACCTTCGTCCGCGGCCGTAAGCGGCCGCTGGCGGTTGGGCGTGCCCGGCTGCGGCGTCGGCAGATCCCGCAACGGCATTCCCAATGCCGCATGGAACGTATCTACCACGAGAATGGCTGACACAAGACCTGCCACTTCTACATACTCGGTGTCGGTCATTTCAGCAAGCAAAGTATCAACCCAGGCCCGGGCAATGCGGCCAGGGTCAGACACCAGCTTATGGATAAGCTCTCTGCGACTCGCCGGCATCGGCGCTGACTCTAGGTGCTCACCCTGAACGGTGTTCGGAGCGAGCGCTGCCTTGCGTTCTTTGCACAGCTCACAGTCAGCGACACCCCGCACTTCGCGAGCGACGTTGACGCGCTCGTCGCCGGTCAGCCAGGTCCCAGCCAACGAAAGGCGATTCCAGACCTCGTCCTGTGACGCGGTCAGATCTGCACGAATCTGCATAACCACCACTCGTCTACTCATCGTCTACGCGCAGCCTACAGCATTCCCAGGACGATAGGCGTCGTTCGACCATCTGGTGCCCGCCACGGGCTTGTGGTGAACTGAACCCGATCAACGCCTCACCGGAGCCACCATGCTTGACAGCTACCGCGTACTGGATCTCACCGACGGCGCCGCCGGCTTCTGCGGCTATCTCTTTGCCCAGTTAGGTGCGAAGGTCGTACTCATCGAACCGCCTGAAGGTGGCACTGCACGGCGCGAAGAACCTCGTGCGAACGGTGAAGGGTTGTGGTTTGAGGCCTACGCTCGAGGCAAACAGAGTGTGGTAACCGATGACCTGGAACCCCTGCTCGCCGGCGCCGACTTCCTGATAGAAACGTGCAATCGGCCAGAGGCCGCTGCCCGCGGCCTCGACCCCGAGTTCTTACAGGCACGCCATCCACACTTGATCCACATTTCCATAACACCCTTCGGACACACAGGCCCCAAAGCCGAATGGCCCGCAACCGATCTCACGATCTGGGCCGCGAGTGGCGCACAGGCGCTGGCCGGAGACTCGGATCGCGCACCTGTCCGCACCAGTGTCCCACAGGCATTTCTACACGCCAGCGCAGATGCCGTGGGTGCAGCTCTTATTGCATTGCACGAGCGCCACAGCAGCGGTCAGGGTCAACACATCGACGTTTCCGCACAGCAGTCATGTGCCCAAGCAGCGCTCTCTGCCAACCTGGCGGTCCCAAACAATGGCGGCCAGGTCTCGCGTGTAGCAGGCGGTCTCGCCGGACTGTTCCCTATCCGGCTGACCTGGCCCTGCAAAGACGGCTACGTTGCAATAACGCTGCTGTTCGGGCCAGCCTTCACCGAACCAAACGCCCGGCTCATGCGCTGGCTGCTCGAGGGGGACGCCATCAGCAAGGACTTCGCCGCTCGGGACTGGGGGGACGAGATCGCATTGATGTTCCGTGCCGAGAGGGCGCCGGATGACTACTTCACGCTCTGCGCCAACATCGAACAATTCACACTGCGTTTTACCCAGAAGGAGTTGTTCGAAGACGGGCTTGCTCGGGGCATTTACATCGCACCGACCCTGGACGTGAGCGGACTTCTAAATGAGCCGCATTTCCACGAGCGTGACTACTGGCACACCCTCGAGAACGGTGCGCGGGTACCAGGGCCATTTGCAAAGTTCAGCGCGACCCCACTGCAGGCCGGTGGCAAGGCACCGGCACTAGGGTCATCAGCTCCACCAAAATGGTCACCTCGGGCGCTGACCAGAGGTCAATCTGCCGGCCGGCCTCTCGAAGGTCTAAAAGTGCTGGACTTCATGTGGGTGATCGCTGGTCCATTCTTCACCCGCGTACTCACGGATTTTGGTGCGACCGTCATCAAGGTTGAATCGAGCAAGCGCCTGGAGCCCGCGCGCGGCGCCCCGACGTTCAAGAACGACGTGCCTGGCGTCGACACCGGTATGCCATTCCAGAACTTCAATGCGGGCAAACTGGGCATCACCCTCGATCCAAACAACGAGGCAGCACGGGAGATCATCCTGGATCTGGTGCGATGGGCGGATGTGGTCACAGAATCGTTTTCTCCCAAAGCAATGAAGGGCTGGGGCCTGGATTTCGAATCACTGCAAAAGGTAAACCCTAATCTCATCATGCTCTCAAGCTGCCTTATGGGGCAGACGGGCCCCCGCGCGCAGGTACCAGGCTACGGCAACATGGCGGCGGCGATTGCCGGGTTTTATGATCTGACCGGCTGGGCTGACCGCTCGCCCGCGGGCCCGTACCTTGCCTATACAGACGGCGTAGCGCCACGCTTCATGCTTGCGGGGCTCATGGCCGCGCTGGAGCACCGACGCGCCACCGGTCAGGGCCAGCACATCGATATCTCTCAGGCGGAAGCCGCCATTCACTTCCTCGCCCCGGCGGTCCTAGAGTACGAGTGTACCGGTAGCGTATGGCACCGCATGGGCAACGGCGACCGCAATCATCATCCCAACGGAGTTTACCCCGCAGCGGGGGACGATCAGTGGATTGCAATCGCCTGTCCTGACGATGCAGCACGCGCTGCGTTGAAAACCCTCGTCGGCGAGTTGGACGAGAGTGCGATTGCCACGTGGACGCTTGCCCGCAGCCCTGACGAAGCCGCAAAGGTGCTGATTACGGCGGGTGTGCCTGCCCACACCGTGCAGAACTCAGCCGAATGTGCCACAGACCCGCAATTTTCCGCACGGGAGCACTTCATTGAAGTGCCTCATACATCCGAAGGCTGCATGATCATCGAGAACACTCGCTGCAAGCTGTCCCGAACGCCCGGCGCCCCCCTGCACGCGGCACCCGAACTCGGCGAGCACAACGTGCAGGTCCTGCAGGAGATTCTCGGTTACGACGACGATCAACTCGCCAACGCCTTTGCCTCACTCGCGATGGAGTGAGGGCGAGGCGACTCAGCGGGCCCGTAAACGCTCGTACATCCGAGAAACTTCAAGCCTTAGTACGCCAGGCGCCGTCAACTGGAACGCGGCAAACTCCTTGTAGGCAGAGAGGTCGAGAGCCGCAACCGCTTCATCTACGCTCCGTCCCGCGCGGAATGAGCCGGAGACCTGGCCCCAGTAATCACGCAGATAGGCCTGGGAGTCTTCGATGGCAGATTTGCCGTACATCAGGCCACCATGGCCGCCCGCGATAATCTCAAGATCGAGCTGCTTAAGCCTCTCGAGCGTCGACGGGTATTCGTCAGCAAACGCATCACCAAGATAGGGCGCGCCCGGGTACAAAAGATCGCCCGTAAAGGCGACTTTTTCCTCTGGTAGGTAGACCACCACGTCACCACCAGTATGGCCCCTACCAAGGTGCAGCAGTTGAATCTCTCTGTCGCCGCTGCGCACGGACATGCGATCGTTAAACGTCACGTTGGGCGGGGTAGGTATGACCTCGCCAAGCGCCTCAATATGGCGCATTAGGGCAGCCTGCTGTATCTCAAGCGCTGCGCGGGCGGCGTCATCGGTTTCACCCTGAATGCGGAACTCGAGCATCCTGAGGATTTCCCCCTGAGCCACTGGACTCCCAATCACCTGATAAGTGTCCTCCGCTAAAGGATCACCCCTAAGCTTCTCCGCGGTGTATTCGTGACCAATAATTGCGGTCCCCGCAGGGAACACCTGATTGCCATGGGCATGGTCGAAGTGAAAGTGAGTATTCACCACCTGGCGAATGGGTTTACCAGTGAGCTCTCCTATGGAGGCAACTAATTCATACGCTGCATCGGCAGTAATATGTGAGTCGACAACGAGCACTTCGGTGTCGTTGACAACCACCAGCGCGTTGCTTGCCACATTGACGTTACCCGTCCCGGTCGCGAAATAGACACCCGGCGCGATCTCTTCGAAGTTGTGTGCGTACGTCTGCAGTGCCGGTGTCGGTCCCCCGACCCCGTCGGTAGCACACCCTGCAACAGATATGCAGGCAAGAAGCACTGCCATTTTCAGATACCCCATGCCATCCCCCCGTTTGGACTAGTTCTTTTTGAGTGCAAACAGTCCGACAATCACACATCGATTGAAATCGCGCGCAAACGCGGGTACGTGTTTGCCATCTAAAATAGTGAAGAGCTCAATTACCGCATCCGGACACCGTATCACGCGAGTATCTGCTCCGCGAGGAGCGCATACGAGCCCCAACCCATCAGTTAAAAAGGTCATGCGCGTCGGCGTTCGCAGGTCTAAAGCCTCAAACTACGGGCCTTTGCTCCCGCACAAACACCAGCATGGCGGCGGCTGCAATCAATAAACCGCCCATCACGATGAAATTGTCCTGTGTGGTCAGACCACCACCCACTGCCGCAAGGATGCCCATGCCTGCGGTACGCGACAGATTGGCAAGCGACATGTAAATCGCAAACTGCGTCGCTGCAATGCTGGGCGTACAGATATTCATAAACATCGCGATGATGGCAATGAAGATCACCTGACCAGCAAACGAAATGGCGGCCCACATCGGCAAAATGAAGGTTGAGTCTTTCCAAAGTGACTGCGAAAAAGCCATCAGCAGATGCAATGCTGCCGAGGCCACCAACGCACCCAATAGAAACCGTTTGGCGCCGGCCCGGTCAATCAACGGCCCGATACAGACACCGACAACAGCAGCAGTCAGGTCAATAATTCCGTTCGCCTGAGTGTATACCTCAGTGCTCGCGCCAAATTCGATGGTTGCAAATATCGGCTGCACCACTACTGCAAATCCATCCCGAACTCGGTTTAGGAACTCCACCGCTATCAACAGAATGCTCATAGGCATGAACAGCACAACAATGAGCTGGCGCATGTAGCTCCCGACACCGGGTTCTGTGGCCCGGTCGACCTCAGCCGCCGCGCCAGGGCTCCAAGGCATACGCCGTTCACCAGGCCGCTCAATGACTATGGCACCGAGCAAGAAAACCAAGCCTACCGCCACCGCACAGGTGAACGCGGCAACTGCAAGACCGAACATCACCAACAAAGTACCCGTGATGGCGCCAAACACCGCAAACCCAAAACGCTGGCCACACGCCATAAACGCATTCGCACGCCCACGATCTTCCACCGGCAGAACGTCTATCGCCATGCCGTCGATGGCGACGTCCTGGGAGGCGGCAAACGCGTTTGCGATGAACCCGAGCGTAGTCAGCAATACCAACGACTCCCCTTCAAGCCCTCCTAGTAGCGCAATCGCAACAAATGACATGGCCAAACCAAACTGCGCAAACAGTGCCCACGGCCGGCGAAACCCCATTGGCATGAACGTAAAGCGGTCCATCAACGGACCCATGATGAGCTTGATCGCCCAGGGCAAACCCACAACCGCTGAAAAGCCGGCAATCTCCGCAAGGTCGCGACCCTGCTCTGCCATCCATGCCGGAAGCGCTATCGTCAAGAGCCCAATAGGCACGCCCTGGGCAAAGTAGAAAGCGGTGAAGGTGGAAAATCGAAGCCAACGACTCTCCGAAAGAGCGGGCAAAGTCAGACCACCTGGTGAGGGACCATCATGTTCATGAACACTCACTGTTTGTCGACTACCTCTTCACCTCGGAAGGCCGGCTGCTGAGCGGACCTGTTGAGGCGCAAGCAGGCCTGACGCGGCACTGCATGTCAATCAACCGGACCTCGCCCAGCAGGACCTCAACCGACTTGCGTCACCAGTTGGAGAACGCGCCGTCCTTGCGACTCACCCGCGGCAGCCAGCTCGAAAGCGGTACCCTACGCTCAAGGGCCAGTGCCTCGTTCAGCTCAACACCAAGTCCCGGTGCGTCAACGCAGCGGGCGTAGCCGTCTTCCCAGCTAATCTGACGCGGGAAGAGGTCCGTTGCATAGGTGCCTGGTGCACGTGGCATCTCCTGCACACCCACGTTCGTCGACGCCATGCAAAGCGCGACCCCTGCAGCCGCGCTGACTGGCCCTAGGGGGTTGTGTGGCACGATATCAATGTAATGTGTCTCACTCCAATGGGTCACCTTGAGCGCCTCGGTCAAGCCACCCACGATGCAGAGATCGATCCGGGCATAGGCTATCAGCTCTTCTTCGATCACCTCGCGAAAGCCCCACTTTGACGACCACTGCTCACCTGCTGCGATTGGGATGTGAACGTGTTGCGCGAGCGACCGGTAACTGCCAGGATTTTCCGAACGCAGGGGGTCCTCAATGAAAAAGAGGCCATACGGTTCAAGGCGCCTGCATAGCTCAATGGTATGGGCCGGATCCAGCCGCGTGTGGACATCGAGGCAGATACCAACATCCGGTAGCGATTGACGGATTGCATCGATCTGCTCAACGCAAGCCGGCACAGCCTCCCGTGGCTCCAGCACTGGTTCGCCGGGCAGGTGCCAACGCACAAACTGCCAACCGGCATCCACATGGTCCTTGCAACTCGCAATCAGCTCATCGGTAGTCGCGCCGCCAACATGGGGATAACAGATCACCTTGTCGCGCACGGGGCCACCAAGCAGCTTGTAAACCGGCATATCCAGCGCTTTTCCTTTGATATCCCAGAGCGCTATGTCGATTGCACTGATCGCGCAGCTGTAGACCTTATCCGCCGGGAAGAATCCGGCGCGGAACATCTCTTGCCACAGCGCTTCGGTTGCAAACGGGTCACGTCCGATTACGAGCTCCGCAAGCTGTTCGAGCGCTGCGCTGACCGCACCTCCCCAGTTCGGGATGCCGACCTCACCGAGCCCATGGATACCGGCATCGGTCTCAACCTTGACGATGAAGTACTTACGGCCCTCATCATCAGCAAAACAGAAGGGTTGGATTCCCGTGACTTTCATGACGGCGATCAGCCCCTACCACTTCAATACATCAGCAACCGAGGCCCGCGCGCGGTAACGCTCATCCCAACCACGCAGATTCCGACGCTCCCCCATAAGGTCGCCGTCTGCCCAGCGCAGGAACTGAAAACCCGCTGCCAGCGTACAGTCAGCAGGCGTCACGTGATCTCCGAGCAGCAACGGGCGACCGTCGGCAAGCAGCGACTCGAGGTAGTCGAGGGGCGCCTGCAGCCCTTTCTCCAGTTCCGCGGCCTTCTCAGGATTAGCCGGCAAGCCCAGCGGTGACCTAGTGGCATGTACATAGCCCCCAAGCGATGCCAGCACCCGCACATCACATATCCGCTCGACATCCCTCGCCTTACCACGCTCTTCGGGAGAGGCACCCAGCAACGCGCCTTCGGGGTACTTGTCCTCGAGATAACCAACCACCGCTCTCGACTCTACGATGTAGCTGCCGTCGTCCAGCTCCAGTACCGGCAACGTACCAAAGGGATTGCGGGCGATATGCTCCGGCTCCCGATGTCTCCCTTTCAAAGTGTTGACTACGATCTGCTCGATCGGCAACGCTGTACCCAGCGCTTCCCTCTCCGCGATATACAACATGACCTTTGTGGGGTTGGGTGCCAAAGGCACCATGTAGAGTTTCACGAACCGGCCCTTCCTGCGATGAATGACCGGGGCATCCTCACTCAGGCGGTGAGGATTGTCCACGGGGGCACGGATATAGAATCGCATCGGCATGGTCGGTCGTTGCCGTTTCACTAGCAGGCCGAGCTTGCGCTATTTGACGCAAGGCAAAAAACGCCAGGATCTGGCACGAGATGACGCCATTTGCGATGGTGGGGCCAAGAATTCATCAGCCAGAGAATGTGCCATGCGCAAAGTCCTCATCACCGGTGCCGCCGGCTACATCGCAGCTCAGATCCTGCCAACGTTCCGCGATCAATTTGAACTCACACTGGTAGACATCGAGGACAAGGATCGATCTGGTACCACCGTGCCGGGCATTCAGACAGCGGATTTGATCAACCTCGAGCGCGGCGCTTATGCCCACCTTTTCGAAGGTATCGATGCCGTCATACACCTTGGCTACAAACGCCGCAGCGGGAATCCGCTCGATCATTACCTCGGCGAACGTGAAAACGTGGACATGGCCTACAACGTGTTCCGTTGCGCCCTGGAAGCCGGCGTGAAAAGAGTCGTCATGGCCAGTTCTAACCACGCCGCGGACTGGTATGAACATGCACTCATTCACTCCGGCCAGTTGGAATCGCTGGATCCTTACGCCTTACCACTGTCCGACAACTTCTACGGCTGGGCCAAGGCCACCTACGAGCACCTCGGCTTCCTGTTCGCAAGCGGGATGGGAGACTTCTCGGACGCCTCCGGCAACCAGACTCACACTGGCAGCGCGCTCAAAGATAATCGCCAACTGGAGGTTGTTATGGTGAGGATCGGTGCCCCCCGCAATCTGGCGCTTGCTGCTTACGGCGACCCAGCGGGCTACAAGAGGGACCTGGGTGCTTGGATCAGCCCTCGGGATCTGACCCAACTGCTATTCCGCTCGGTGGACACAGAGGACGTCCGCAACGAACACGGCATTCCGTGGCAAGTGGTGTACGGGATCAGCAACAATACCCGGGCATTCTGGTCACTCGCGAACGCGCGTCGGGTGTTGGGCTACACGCCCGAAGATGATTCAGAATTGACCTACGCAACCGACATCGCAACGATGCTGGGCAGTTCGGTTGGGCGTGTGGGCTGATGGATCCATTTAACACCCTCAAGCGCGCTTGGGTTTTCTCCGGTACTCTTGGCGCTCTTTCGGTCTGCCGTTGTTTGCCGCCCAATCTGGCTTAGCAGGCTGACACAGTGTCCACACATCGCGATTTCCGCAGGAGAAAAACAACAGCATGAACACCGTAAAAGCAAAACTGAAAGCAGGAGAAACCGCGATCGGTACCACTGCCGGATCCACCAACGACTCACGCTTCCTTGCAAACGCGGGTTTCGACTTCCTCCTGTTCGACACACAGCATTCGCCAGATGAAATAAAGCAACTGGGACGCCCAGTGGCTGCAATGCGTGGCGCAGATGCCATCCCCATCATCAGGGTTGGCGAAAACCGCCAGGATCAGATTTGCTACGCCCTAGACCAGGGCGCCAAAGGCATCATCTCACCGATGATTAACACACCTGAGATGGCCAAGCAGATGATCTCATGGTGCAAGTATCCGTTCGAAGGTGAGCGCAGTTCGGCTGGCCCNCGCGGCNAATGGGGCGAGTACAAGGACTACCGCGAGTACATGGATATCGTGAACGAGCACCTGCTCATTCTGCCCATGATCGAAACCGTCGAAGCGCTGGAAGCGATTGACGACATTCTTGCTGTAGGGGGCATCGATGTGCTGCTNGTTGGCCCGTCTGATCTTTCAATCGCNCTCGACGTNGCCCTCGACTACACCAGCGACACCTACATCAATGCGCTGGGCAAAATCGGCGAGGCCTGCAACAAGGCCGGGGTTGCGGCCGGAATGTTCTTCGTACCGCCCGGAATCTCCCCGGCGAAGCTGAGTGAATTAGGCTTCCGCTTCTACACGCTGCCCTGGCAAGGCTGGGCAAGCGAAGGCATCAAGGCCGGGATCGACGCCATCCGCTGAAGTCAGCCAGCGNCGGGCCCNTCCTCGGCCCTGCCTCCAAGCAGACAAAAAGCGGGNAAAAAAAAGGGCGCACCCTTANAAGNGTGCGCCCTTTTNGCATCATACCGGCTAGAGCGGCGGCCGGGAAAGTCCTGCCTGACAATCCAGGACCCCCAGTCTCAGCGAGTGCCCTTAGTGTCCGGCAAACGAATCCTCTCCCTCAATGGGTGAGAATTCGTGCCGTTTCCCACATTCCCTAGTAGGTAAACCTCACACCGACGCGGATGTTCCGCCCAGGGTCAGGTGCAAAGTTACGCACGAAGGAAGCGTGGTTGCGGATCTTCTCATCAAGCAGGTTCTTACCCTGCAGGAAGACCGCTAGTTCACCACCTCCTACAGCCCAGTGCTTGTCACCATAGAGCGACAGGCGGGNATAGCCGTCTGTTTCGACTTCGGCGAAGCTGGCATTGTCCTGATCCATGACTCTTGCCAGGTGCACGTGAATACCCCACGTGTCGGCAAAGAGGCGTAGGCCACCACCTAGCTTACCGGGCGCGAGTCTCGGGATGTTGCCCCCATCGGTAAACTTGCCGCGNACCGAGTCCGCAAACGCGGTCAGGGCGAGCTCCGAGCCAGAGAAGGTAGCAAGGGTTGTTTCCAACTTCGCTTCCCATCCTGTGAAGACCGCATCCTGGGCACCGTAAAAAGCCAATGCACGCTCGTCCTCATCCTCACCTCGTCTTTCGAGGAAGATGTAGTCAGAAACCCGATTGAGGTAAACGTTGACCTCAGCCGAGTAGCGATCCGAGTCCCGCCTCAGGCCAATCTCAAGATTATTGGCCGTCTCAGTATCGAGCCCGGGTGCGCCAATCTCGACAAGGTTGGTTGCCGCATGCAGGACCAGGTCGTGATCGTCATCCGGTATGCCGCAACCCGCCACGCTGACGTTCGAATAGNGCTCTTCCACCGTTGCAGCCCTCTCCGAGCGCCCTGCACTCAGGTAGACCTTCGACTCGTTGTCGATCGGGAAGAGAGCGCTGGCGCCCATGCTGATCGAAGTGTCGCTCGAACTGCAGCCGCCATCCGTGCTGATNCGGTNGCGCTCACCGCGCAGACCAAACTCAAATGTCGCCGAGTCAGACTGATAGCGGGCTAAGCCAAAGAGACCCGTAGCTTCAATGTCCGAACGCGGGATGAATGCCTCTTCACCCACCGCGCTGAACTCAGTGTCGCCAAGCTGAGTGCCAATTACGGCTTCCCATGCATCCGAGAGATCCAGATGAACCGTTGCGCGCCCCTCGACCCCTTCGTTAGTGAAGAGCGTGCCGACGTGCGAGTCACCGTCTTCGAAGAACTCGATCTCTCCGTGTTCGTAGTCAGTCCAGCCAAACGAAAAGCGGATGTCCTTTACAACATCGCCGTTGACGAACCAGGCGCCTTGAACGTCGGTGCGAGACTTCTCCATGTCCAGACGTACCGCTTCAATCTCGCCATGGCCACCTTCGTCTTCGTCGTGGTCTTCTTCGTCTTCGTCGTGGTCTTCTTCGTCCTCGTCGTGGTCTTCTTCGTCCTCGTCGTGGTCTTCTTCATCCTCGTCGTGGTCCTCTGCATGGGCTCCATGAGCACCAGGGGGGAGACCATAGTCATTGTCGAGCTCACTGACCGATATGCCTATGAAACCCCAGTCGCCCGTCAGTGAGACGCCCGCACTCCCACCGGATACGTCGCTGTCTGAGTTTCCGATAAACCCACGGGTATTTTCTAGTTCTTCCTCTTCGTGGCCTTCCTCTTCCTCGTCGCCATGCAGACGCTCTTCGAGAACCTCGAGGGCAATCTCGTCAATCGCGGAGCCATCAATCTCGAAATTGCTGCCATCCCGACGGAACGCACCGAGATACACTGCGAGGGGTCCGCTGCCAAAGGTCACTTTGCCGTTAGTGCTGTTCTGACTATTAACCGAATCATAGGAGTGCTCGAGAGTTACCGAGGGTCGATCCACTGCCCGTTCCGGAATCCGATCGTCAATGACGTTCACAACCCCGCCGATAGCGCCGCTACCGTAAAGGAGCGTCGATGGTCCGCGTATCACCTCCAGGCGCTCTGCTTCGCCCACCTCAATCGCGTTTGCGTGATCAGGTGAGGACGCTGATACGTCGGTCACACCTGCACCGTTGCGCAGTACCTTGACACGGTTACCAGTCTGACCCCGAACAATGGGGCGGCCCACACTGGGGCCGAAAGACTCGCTTGAGACCCCAATTTCGTCCTGCAGCGTTTCACCAATACTGCCCGATACCCGTTCCTGCAGTTCTTCGCCCGACAGNATGCCAATAGGCAGAGCTGTCTCCGCCGATTTCAGTTCGAATGGAACTGATACGACGATCTCCTCATAGTTTGCTTCTTCATTGCTCGCTTCAGCCTGCACCGCACTACTGGCAATCATTACCAATGTTGCGGACAGCAAGATAAGCGGCCTTTTGCCACCTAACATAATTGTCTCCAAACCAACCAAAATCCAAACAATCACCCCGCANGAGGTAATCGCTGCTGCTACGCGATTTCAGTGGCAGGAGGCGCGCGGGCGTTGGCGAAGCGACAAAGCCTCGCAGGATCATCAACCCAAAACGCGGGAGTGTTAGGNACTTGGGCAAGCCAGACCGGCGCCAACGGCACAACCTGACCAAGGTCGTCCGTCGATGACTGCTGCGTACACAACACGCAGTTCTCGATCACACTTACCGCATGCTCATGCTCATGCTCAGCTTCAACGGCCATAGCAAACATCAGCAGCGCTGCGAGAATCGGCGCGATCCAGGTGTTTTTCTGGGCTGATATAGCGTTCTGCATGGATCTTTGGCGCACCAAGAGCACCCTACAAGTGGCGCGCATCCTAGGCGTGGCCCAGGCTTCGGTCAACTCCGCAGTGCCGTTTCAGCCAAATAGTCGGCGGTATCATACGTTTTGCTGACCAGGCGCCAGAATTTCAGCCATTGGCCAAAGGCAGCCGTTCAGACGCTAGCGAACAGTCGCCGAGTGCTTGAAATTACTGTCCTGGATTACCCAATCCGGTCGCGCGGTCGGGGAACACGTTTGCAGACCAAGCTCCAGCTCGGCGGATCACTGCAGCAACCTGAACACCGAAGCCTCTACCGACTCTTGGGCCCAGGAGTCGTAGCAATGCTCGCTCCATTGATCGAAATAGCGCTCCAGAACTGTTGGGCCGAAGGCAGTCGTCGTCGCCCGCCTCTCGCGCTCAGTCGTCCCCCGTGTACCGGTGCGCCTCGGCAACCACTTCATCTAACACTACCCCCAAGCCTGGTTCGGTGGGTGGAATGATGTAGCCTTCTTCCCACTGGATAGGCTTCTGCAAAATCTCGCCGTGGAAGCCGTCGAACTTGCCAATGGACTCCTGGATGAGGAAGTTCGGGCTGCAGGTGTCTACCTGAATATTAGCCGCCGCCTCAATCGGCCCACAGTAAAGGTGGGGGGCGATCTGCGCGTAGTAGGCCTCGGCCATCCCTGCAATCTTCTTGGCTTCAAGGATGCCGCCGACCCGCCCTAGCGCCATCTGCAGAATCTGCGCCGCTTGCTTTTCGAGTAACTCCCGGAACTCGTACTTCGTAGACAGGCGCTCGCCGGACGCCACCGGAATCGTGGTACTTGCCGCAACCCGCGCCATTTCATCACGGTTTTCCGGCGGCACCGGCTCTTCGAACCAGAGTGGGTCGAACTGCTCGACCCGGCGCGCAAAGCGCAGGGTGCCGGAGGTTGTAGACTGGCCGTGGGTGCCAATCAGGATATCGCACTTGCCACCTACCGCTTCACGCACGCCACGCACAACCGCCTCGGCATTGTCGAGTAGGTCGAGTGGCGGCTCCCTTGGATCGAGGTTGCCCATGACGTTGATAAGCGGGTCGAACTTAACCGCGGAGAAGCCCTCGCTCACATAGTGCAGCGCACGCTCGCCAGCGTAGGTAGGGTCGACATGCGGGTTGCGACGCTGGGGATCGTTGGGATCGCCATATAGGTAGGTGTAGGAACGCAGCCTGTCGTGGAACTTGCCACCCAGCAGGTTATACACGGGTTGATCGAGCGCCTTGCCAACAATGTCCCAACAGGCCATTTCAAGTGCCGAGAGCACACCGAGAACGGCGTGATCGGGATGCTGGTGATGGTCGTTCCGTTCGTACCCGTCGCCATAATAGACAACGCGCCAGAGCTTCTCGATCTGAAAGGGGTCCTGACCGACAAAATAGGTCTCACCGTAATCCTGCAACATACGCTCAACGGTCAACGGGTGAAACGGTACCTTGTACGCCTCACCGATGCCTTCGATGCCGTTGTCGGTAATCAACTTTACAAACAGCCAATAGCGGCCACCATGATGCGGTTTCGGCGTCGCGATGACGTAAGGTTTGACCTCAGCAATCTTCATGGGAATTCCTCGTGTATATAAACGGCGCTGTAGGCTAATCGCCAACCTTGCCCTGTGTATCCGCGGAAGGCAGGCTCTCTCCNTCCACNTAGCGTTTACCGCTGGCGAACATCATGCTGATAATCATGCGGGGTTTAATGCCAAATTCCGCAGAAAGGCCAAGCACCTCAGTAAAGGTCCACTCCTCCTGGGTTTCGATACGATTTTCGAGAGTGTCTGCCACGCTTTAGTTCTCCGGTTTAGGCGCGCATTAACAGTGGGGATATCTACACAGCAAGCAACGCAATGTGCCACCTCCGAGGCCCTCGGGGAACCTNAGCCGAATGCTCAACTGGGTCCTTGCGGCGGGCCTGCGTTCGGGNTGGAGTCTATATGCCATTGGATGTCAGTTCGCGAACGCGATCGACGTAGCCACATGCGCTGAGATACGAGTCGGGCAACTTCGCGCTCAAGCNTGGCAAAAACCTGCAGATCCCTCCAGCGCACATTGATGAATTCGCCTTCCCGTCGGGTACGCTCAAAAAACACCGANCGGTCAGGCAATGCCTGCGCGACCTGCGCCAGCAGGTAATGTTCATCTTCAAGTGGCGCCTGGCCGGCCATACCGGCCAGGAGCGCGGGCCTGTCCAGGCCGACATAAGGTCTCAGCACTAGCCGGGCGATGCGGACCAAATCATTAATGAACTGATCATCCACCCGTTAGGCTCCCGCCCAGGGATCCCGTGCGCCATCCTTTTGTACGCCTGCTCCGCCCATCACATGTGCATCCACGAAGTGATTAACGACCCACTGTTCCTCAACAAAACGAACGTTTCGCTGAACCGGCCCCGCAAGTGCCGCAAATGCCGGCCTGGCTGAAGCCTCGAATACAAGACGGCCGTCGCCAAGCGAGCCATCGTCCAGCAGTCGCAGCGCCGGGTCCGCTACACAGCGCGCAAGCAACTGATCGGACAATCCCTGCACAATGAGTCCGCGCCAATGTCTGGCCTCGGCTGCGTGGTAAGTCAGCGCCATCATGGGCCGTACACTCGCCGAGGTGTTTGGGACCCCTCGATGCCACATTCGCGGATCACGCAAACAGATGCCCCCTTTAGGGATCTCCATCGAGACAGCCGGCCCCCAATGCCGCAAAAGTTCCGGATGATTCTCAGGTCGCTCACCTGCAGGCCAACCGGTCACCGCAGTCTCACGGTGCGTGCCGGGCATAACCTCGGTGGCGCCGGTGTCGACGCTAATGTCCGTCAGCGCAAGGGAACACGACAACGTGGTGGTAGGTGGTGGCCACGCGACACCATCCGCCTGCGCCTGTGCGGGCGTTTTCCAGGAGTACGGGCGATCGAAGTGCCAAGGCTGGTAGCCGCTGCCTGGGCAATTGACGTTGCCATTGTAGAAGCCGAGCCAGGCACCTTGTCCGAGCACAGCGCCGACCGCGTGTTCGAGCAGGGGATTAGCCACCACCTCAGGCGCAACAAACTCACCATAGCGTCGCAGGCCAAGCTGCAGATGGCCTGGTGCGGTACTGATCTCATGACGAGTAGACTCGTCGCGCAACCTGATGCGACGCACATCTTCAACGACCGACGCCGCGAGAAAGTCACAGGTTCGCTCGGGCACGAGATCTGCTAATACAATGAAACCGGCTCTATCAAGCCCGTCGAAAATCTCAGCTATCGTCGCATCGTGCAGCTGCCCGCTCGCGCGTTCAACCGCCGATACCCGAATTCTTGTTGCAACGGTTTCCTGTTTCACAAAGCACTCATTCCCAAGAGGGCACCCGAGCTTATTCCGACAGCCGCTTGCTTCCAAACCTAGGTGCCACACAGGACTCATTGGGCTAGAGTGACCCGGATCATCGGGCACAGGAGATACCCATGCCTTCACTACGCCACGGCCGCCAGATGGTCGCCATCCCGGGGCCTTCCGTGATCCCGGACCGGGTCCTCGCCGCCATGAATCAGGCCATGCCCAACATCTATGAGGGCGACTTGGTCGATCAGTCGAAGACCCTATTTGACGACCTGCCCCAGATCGCATGCACAACGGGTGAAGCCTATATCACCGTTTCAAACGGCCACGGTGCCTGGGAGATGGCCCTTACCAATACACTGTCGCGGGGCGATCGGATCCTGATATTGGAATCGGGCCGTTTTGCACGCGGCTGGGGCAACATGGGAGCCACCGCCGGACTTGAAGTGCAAACACTGCCAGGAGATGACCGCGGCCCGGTTGATCTGAATGCAGTTGAGGCCGTATTGCGCGCAGACACAGCTCAGGCCATCAAGGCGGTGTTGGTGGTGCAGGTCGATACCGCAACATCCGTGCGTAACGACATCCAGGGAATCCGCGCCGCGCTCGATGCAGCTGCGCATCCCGCACTGCTGATGGTCGATTGCATTGCCTCAATTGGATGCGAGCGTTTCGAAATGGATGCATGGGGCGTTGACGTGACTGTGGCAGGCTCCCAGAAGGGGCTGATGGTCCCGCCGGGCATGGGTTTCGTCTGGGCCAATGAGAAGGCCCATACCGCCTGGGAGACCGCAGACCTGAGGACTGGCTACTGGGACTGGGGCCCGCGTGGAGGGCACGACGGGCATTATCTGCGTTACGCCGGCACGCCACCCATTCAACACGTGTTTGCGCTTCGTACAGCGCTCGATATGCTTCTTGAAGAGGGGCTCGAAAATGTATGGTGGCGGCATCAAGTACTGGCTGACGCCATCCGGGCTGCAGTTAACGCCTGGAGTAAAGGCAACGAGGTAGAGCACAACATCAGCAACCCTACGTTTCGTTCCAACGCCGTCACGACCGTACGGACTGGGTCCATCGATGGGGATGAATTGCGGGCGGTTGCCGAACGCGAGGCGGGCCTGGTCCTAGGCATCGAAATCGCCGGCGTTGGCAATGCCTTTCGCATTGGCCACATGGGTCATCTGAACCCACCAATGGTGTTGGGTGTATTGGGGACTATTGAAGCAACACTACTGCAGCTAGGCGCAACCCTACCGTCCTCCGGCGTTGCCGCTGCCGCTGCCAGCCTCGCGCCGCATCTGGCCAGCCAATCTTCCCAGCAGCATGTATGACGTTATGGACCACGGCATATGGGCCAATGGGTTCGATGAATTCAGCGCCGCACTCAACCTTGCCAGTCTGATAACGGAACAGATCGATGCGATAGCGGCAGACGCAGACAGATTGCCCAAGGTCTCCCGACAAAACGCAAAGAACGGTTCGCCAATGCCCTTTATGAGAGGGCACTTCTATCAGAACCACGAGCGCTAACGCTCAAGGACGAACCGGACTTCTGAGACGGGCCTGTCAGACCCAATCCGGTGACACCCTCACCCCAGCCAACTCACGGTCGTCAGGAGCTCCCCGCGAGCAACATCACGGACCCGCCGACCGAAGGCACTGGAATAGCTGCAGCGTCCGTCGAAGCCCTCGCAGGAGCGCCCTGGCTGACCACAGACTTTCAGACGCCGAAAAATAAACCTTTAGGCTGGATCTGTGGCTCCACACTGGCAGCCAAGCTGCCCAGCACCATCGTGCTAGTCCCGCTGGTAGACTCGACAATCTCCCAGTCAGCGCTGCCCACGCTCGTTGGCAGCCTAATACTGAGCGCCACTCTCATCATTCTTGCAGGAGAGCCGCTCACAAGTATTTTGAAGGTGATCGAGAGTGACGTTCTCCAGATCCTGGTCGCGCTGTTGCTCTATCTGATGGGGTCCGCGGTGCTTCTCGTTGGAGGCATTGCGCTGTTCGGCCTGGGCATCCTACTGACGCTGCCCATTGTCTTTGGGAGCTATGCAGCGTAACGCGACACCTAGCAGTGTCTTGCGCCAAGCAAGTCAGGACGCAGCGCCCGGCACCGTAGACTCCATAAAGTGCTGCAGCACCACAGCCAGGTCTTCCGGGCAATCGACATTGGGTGAGTGACCAACACCGTGCCAGACATGCAGACCGGATCCTTGCGGATATTTGGCCCAGGTGGCCAGCATGGACTCAATGGGAATGAGAGCGTCAATGTCGCCTGCGATCAGAATTACCGGCATGGGCAACTCTCGCACCTTGTCCCCCAGGCGCAGCGCAAACATCGAGCGCATCGATCCACGTAACCTGGCTTCTGGCGCGTCCTCGATATCCCGCAGCAGCGCTTCCCGCCAGGGTTCAGCCTCGTCCGCGCGAGATGCGTCTATGCCATCGCCGCCTCGCCCGCCCAGAGACTGCTGTGCTCTGCGGGCGGCCATGCGTTCATCAATGATTCGATCAACCTCGGCTGCTGAGGCTTCACGGCCGTCGGGGTCCGCCGGGTCTAGCAGAACTAGGCCCGAGACTCGCTCGGGGTGGTCCACCGCAAATTTCGCCACGGTGGCACCTCCAAGAGAGTGGCCTACCAGCGTGAAACGCTCCCAGCCCAACTGCTCCGCCAATTCAAAGGCGTCAGCCGCAAAAATGCCAACGCCGTAATCATGTTCGCTGGCCGGCGCATCAGAACCGCCAGCACCGCGGTTGTTAATCGCAACTGACGTGTAGCGATTGGCGGGCAGCGCATGTTGCACGGCATGCCAGATCTGCGCGGAGGCCTGGAAGCCGTGAATAAAAACGACTCGATCAGGACCATGTCCAACCTCAAAATACTCGAGACTGACTTCAGAAAGCTGGGCAACGGGCATGGCGCGGATCCGATGGCGGGTATGTTGGCGGATCATAAGCGACCCCCTGAGCGCTGTAATCTCCACCGGCGGGCGTCAGCCTTCCCGTAGTCAGGCAGTGTACGTCTCTGGTTTGTTCGACGTGGTCGAGGCACTGCAGATCTTCCACCCAATTGGAACCTACTGCTCCAACTGTGGCCAGGGCAACCGTCCAAGTTCAGACCTGATGCATAGCTTGCATCACAATAGAGCCCTTCTCGCCAGTAAGGGAATGGGAACGCACAAGCGGATTGAAGCTACCCGCTGCTTTCGCCGTGGTATTGGGCGCAGCTTCGACACGAATGCTCCACTCCGGGTCGAGCCTGCGCAGCAACGCAACCGCCTTGCCCATCGACATATGCACCTTGAGCCCAGCGAGAACGTCTTGCATGACGAGGCTCAGCGCGCGCCAAACCAACTCAGTATCGACCTAAATGGTGGACCGCCCATAAGGCGGAGTCGCCACAGCCTTGAGCACTGTGTTAGCTGGGGCCTAGCGGGAATCGCGAGTCGGTATGCGAGCCAAGGCCAAAGATCATGTAGCTCTTGCGTCGGCCTCCTTAATCACTGCATTCACATTGGAGTGCTCCTCCATCCTTTCTTCGCCGTAGGCATCGGCGGCAAACTGAAGACTGAAAGCATCCTGATCGTGATAGCTGAAGCGCTGGTCGCGGAAATAGATCATCTTGTGGCGGAAGAGTGTCGCTGACGAACCCCATATCAACGCCACACTCGTCTGCGCACATTGCCGCGACCAGAGGATTAACGTCAATGTGGACGCAAACCAGCGCAGCGTCAAACAGCATCCACCAGGCGCCAGGTCACCCCGCAGATCTCAATTTTACTAAAGCGCCGCGGCGCGCCCGGAGCAACGAACAGATCCACGCCAACCACGCCTGTTCGCCCACCTTCAGCCTTAACGAAGCGCATGCTCTGCCCTCCGCCCAGATGCAGTTTGGCAGGGTCGTCCGCATCGACGCGACAACCCGCGCCCAGCCCATTGACCCAGTGCTGGCATACCGCTTCCGGCTCACCTTCGCGTGGTGCGATTTCTACAGCAGCGAAGCCCGTAGTCACGTTTCCGTGGGGTCGCGCGTCGACATCGTTTTGCCATGTATTGCCTGCAGGGTAGTAGGTACCCTTGTTCTTCGGGAAGGTCTCCTGCCCGGGCCAATTCTCCTGAATCTCGGCAAGCGTGCCAAAGTCACGTGGATGGAACTGAACGTTGACACCTGTCACGGTGCCAGGCTCCTTTAGCAGAGGCTCACCCAGTTGATACCGACCCGAGGTCACCCCCGCTAGCCCGCCACCGGGCGCACCGTCACAGACATTCCAGTCGCCCGACACAATACCGGTTTTGGAACCCTGGTCGGACATTGACCGCGACGCGGTGGCAACATCAGGGACCTGCACAATAGCCATGTAGCCACAGTCACCGTTACGTTCCAGCAGCCGCGTCTGGGTTGTGCCATTGGCCCAGGCCTTGTCGGACGGGCACACCGTTTCGAGGAACGAGTCACCTAACCGGATGTGCGTGTTGGTGAGATTGCCCCCAGCCGCCATCCGCGGGTCGCGAAACACTACCTGCGCATCAAACGCGGCACAGATCACGTTCGAAGTCCATTCGAGGTCGTAGGCTAGTAGGCAAATCTGACGGAGGCGAAGTACGTTGTCGACCATGGCTGGGTTTCTCCTATTTTTGCCAAATAGTGCCGGAGCACCTCTTGGCATGCCAGTGCATGCTCTAGTCAGCCATTGGCATCCAGTCTGATCTTGCGCGCCAGGTTGTCGGGGTTAGGGGGTTGTATGACGATTTGAACGAATAGTCGTCACCTACCAAATGACCTTCACAGTATCCCGGCCTGCCGGACAGGGCTTCAAACTTGTGGTCGAATGGCCAGACCCACAGTTCTGTAGCAACCGCTTGATTCGAACCTGCGCAACCTTCAGCATTGTTGCTTCAACTTGGGTCCTTCCTGACGCCACAAACAGAGAACTGCTATGGACAAAACACAGGCCAACAAACTCATTCTTGAAGGCACCCGGTCCCAGGCAGTAAGGAAGAAGCTCGTGGAACGGACTCGGGGCTCCAAGGCGGTCCATGAACTCGGTGAGTCTGCCTTGGCTCAGGAGGTCGTTGGCACTGTCCATCTTCCACACCCGATCTACATCGAGAGCGCCGAGGGGCCCTGCCTGACCGACGTCGACGGCAATGAATACATTGATCTCACCGGCGGCTTCGGACCCAACGTCCTCGGCAATAAACCAGCGGTTGTCGAAGCAGCGCTATCGGCGCAGATCAAAAAGGGCTGGCACTTTGGCATCCCCAGCGCACCGCAGCAGGAACTGGCGGAACTAGTCAAGGCGGCCGGGCCCTGCGTTGATCACGTGGTGTTCTGCAATTCCGGGACCGAAGCGACGATGTTCGCAATCCGCGCCGCGCGTGCCTTCACGGGAAAAGAAAAAGTCGCGCTATTCGATGGCTCCTACCATGGCGTGCATGACTACGCGTTAGTGAAAGCCGACGAGACCAGTGATCGTTCCCGGCCGACACAAACATTCCTTGGTGGCGGCATCCCGGAGACTATTGGCAAAGATCTCATGCTGACATTGCCTTACCGTGACAACACGGCATTCGACATCATCCAGGAACATAAGGATGAGCTCGCCCTTGTCATGATCGAACCGGTACAAAGCTCCAATCCACGGCTCGACTCGGGCGACTTCCTGCATGGCCTCAAGGCTGTATGCGAAGAGTCCAACGTGCTTTTCATGCTGGATGAAGTCATCACCGGATTCCGCATCGACTACGGAGGCTGCCAGACGTATTACGACCTAAAGCCGGACCTTGTCACCTACGGAAAGGCCGTCGGCGGTGGACTCCCAGTCGGGGCTGTGGGTGGCCGTCAAGCCGTGATGAACACGTTCTCTGGCAGAGACGGCGCGCCCTTCATCTTTGCTGGCGGGACCTTTAGCGGCAACCCGCTGACCATGACAGCGGGCGTCGCCGCCACGACCTACATGCGCGACAACCAGGCCGAGATCTACCCCTACCTTGCGGAGCAGGGCAATCGACTAGCAAGCGAGGTCAACAGCTTCTGCGAGTCCCGTCAAATCCCCGCGAGGATCATGAACGCCGGCTCGATGTTTCACCTGGTCTTTACAAACAAAGACATCGAGTCGTCGCGCGATCTCTCTAACGAATGGAAGATTGCAGAGCGGGAATTTTATCTGCATCTACTTAGTCACGACGTCATCGTACCCGGGATTCACCTAGCATTCTTGTCCCACGCGCACCGCCCGGAACACGTGGACAAAGTCATTGATGCATTCAAGGCGGCCTTTGAGGATCTACAGGCTGACGGCCTGGTTTAGAACCGCCCCGTGTGATGAGCAGAGAGGCTCAAGCTCATCATAGCTATCCCAATCGCTTTGAATCAGCCGGCAGCGCTGAGCCGAATTGCCAGGTCGCCGTCGACGCGAGCGCCTACACGCCAACAAATCGAGCACCGCGCGTGCTTTGCTGAATCTGTCTGGATCCCTCAACTCAAAGGGCACGCCCTACCTCGATCCAGCTTCCCTGCGCCACTCAACCCCGCCCAGACGCTCGCCACCTATCCCCTTAAATATATCGTTAGCATTCAAGAAATACTCTCTAAGGTCTTCGAGTAGCGTTCATCTGCCTCAGTATCCAGATAACTCATCAGCTGCCTCCAACCCGCGTCTTGCCTTGACTCTGACCCTTCCGCGCAAAAAAGCGCAAGCTAAATGGCTTGCACTCCAGTCGTACAAGTGTTCAATTGGTGACAGAACCCAGTGGAGTTTCCCCAACAAGCGACAACGTTGGGCCTGTTTTCAGGTTCCTTACCAAGCCAAACAAATGAGGTGCGTCAATGAAATGTATCACCCGGTTGTTTTCAGGAATAGTTGTTGTAGTTGTATCAATGGCCGTACTGATCGGTTGTGCCGGTTCCCCGCCGCTAGACACTTCAGGTCTTTATGGGCCTAACCCCGGTCGCCAGGTAGTTTCGGGCTCACAAGGCCAAGGGGTTGCCGCAAGATCCATAACCCAACCTCCCGCTCAGATTCTACAGGCCGCCCGCTCGGCCCTGGCTGAACTGGGGTACACGGCTGGCGACTCAGACAATCCGTTAGTTGCATCCGGTCGTTATCTCTGCGACGGTAGTCATCGGGTGACAATGGCTGTCTATGTGGTGCCCGAGGCAGCTGGCTCCCGGGTCACGGTTTTGTTCGACAACCACGACCGACCCTGCTCGCTTGGTGACGTTGCGGAAGTGGGCGCGACCCAGGTGTTCAAAGCTATTGAGAGAGAACTCAAGACGTAGCCTCAGTTGCATCGCCAATCCTGCTCAGGCAAGTGGGTTTTCGTCCGATCGCGGAAAGGAAACGAGGCAATGTTAAGAGCCATAGTGACCCTAATGATCATCTTGACTTTTGGCTGCGCGTCAATCAACACCGGGCATGACCACATCGTGTAAATCGACACGCTAATCTGCCCGGCCGTCAGCAGCCGACTTCTGAATAAAGATCGCGGCTACTGGCGCGGCATGCGAATACCCATGCCTGACTCTGGTACCGATGAGCTGTAGTACGGCAACCTCCACCAGACCCAAGACCCTGGAGCCGCCCGACCTCGCCACGACGGTCGAAAAACGCAAATGTGTTGACGTAACGTTTGTCGCCACCATCGCGGACAGCAACTCAGTCTATATGGCGGTTTGTGAAGGCTCTAACCCCTCTGCTTAACTGAGATTATGACGCGTGTTCAACCAACGAGAGCAGGAGCATCGAGTAGACCAATGTAGCAACATGACTGCAAAGTTCGCGCTCGTCGAAGCCGAAAGTGCGCCAACAAAAAAGGCGGCTTCCTAATAGGGCTTCATGTGCCGCAGCGATTCGTCCCAGCGCCGGTCCGAGAGATAGCGCACCGCTGTTGCCATCGACCTTTTTGAACCGATCCGCACCAACGCCTCACTTGCCACTGCGCCAACGTAGCCACAGGGATCATTGAGTGATGCTTCGAGGATCGTTTCGATACGGTCGATGTCCTCGGGGTCATTAACCGCGCTCAGAAGTGCAAACACCGCATTGAGTCGGACCTGATCCTCGCCATGCCAGCCACGACCCACCTGCGGTTCTTGCCAAGCAGGGTTCGACCTGGTCAGCAAGCTTTCAATACCATCAAGTGCCGGTCCGATGCCCCGGCCAATACAGCCAATAGCATCGAGACTTTGACGGACAACCTGCTGATGCGGGCTCGCAAGCAGCGGCGCGATCCCATCAACCACCTCTGCCCCAAGTTCGCCCACACCAAATGCGGCATTGATTTGCATCCACGGGTCGTCATGAGCCAGCAATGAGGTCAACTCAGCAACCTTGCCGCGGGCAACCAAAGTATAGGTTTCATCTTCCATCACCACCGCGCGCTCATTCCAGACTCGCGGGTAGCCATCCACGTCATCGCGAGGGTAGTCGACGTTCGCTAGCTTGCGCTTATGTTTGGAGCGCCCAGCGTGGCGCACAAGGTCATCAAGACGGACATCCGACTGATAGATTGCGTTAAGGCGCGCAACCTGATCCTTCCCCCAAAGTGCAGCGGCCGCGCCGTTACCAGCTGAAAATTTTGGCGCACCGCGCATCCAACTCCAGATCCACGACCACGCATCAGGAATATCGAACTCAGGCAGACATCCACTGGGCCGGCTCCAGTCCAAGGCTTCATTGCGCCATGTTGGCGCCGTCGGGAACCTGGTACGGGTGAAAACAAACTTCACCATCATCCGGTCTATGTCACCCAGATTCGGATACCCCGCATGCACCATGTCGAAATGCACCAGCAGAAAAGTGCCTGCCTCGACAAAATCGGGCAGCACCACTGCGTGTGGCTCTACTGGGTTCGAATACAGATAGCTACCTGCCTGCATTCGCGTCGGCCCCATCGCTAGTGGCGTGTCATGCGGGAAGTAGAAACCGATAAGGAATCGAGGCGTGTGGTGGCGTGCCCTGGACAGCGGGCTCTGAGCGTCGGCATGCCACCCCGAACCAGAGCTTGAGCCTTTGCCCATGCGCGGCCCGTTGATATCAGGCCTCAGCGCAACGGTTTTGTCTTCAACGGGGGTACTGCGATGGATCGCCCGGTGGGGGTGAAAGTAATAGTTGTCGCCTGCGATCGAACGCAGGGCGCCGTCCACCACGTGGCAGCGGAGCACATCGTGAATACGCGGAATGCGAGATACGACGTTATTGCCGAGGCGCGACTCATGTTCGAAGGAATACCGAATCAAAGCATCGATCTCGGCATGTGCCGCTGGGTCGACGTCGGGGGTGAGTTTGATGAAACCGTTCGCAATAAACTCACGTACCGTCTCGTCATTAAGGAGCTTTGGATCATTCATTCGTAGATCATAACGCCGCCAGCGGGTACTTTGCCTTGCGCCACAATTTGCGTAGGGTGACCGGAAAGAAAAAGGAAGAAACCAATGTCACTTGTCGCCTGGTCCTGGCTGTTTCTCGTGCTCTACATCGGCGTAATGCTGAGTTTCGGCATTTACGCCCAACGCAAGATTCGTCACGCGGACGACTTTGCCACCGCCCGGGGCTCCTATGGGCCAATCTTTCTTGCCCTGGCATTTGCAGCCTCAACCGCCTCTGGCGCAACATTTCTCGGTGGCCCTGGGTTGTCCTACGAGATCGGCTTCGCCGCCAACTGGGGCAACTTCCTTTATCCGATTGGCGTGTACTTCGGCATCCTCATATCCATGCGGCTGATCGCTACCTCCGGGAACCGCTTTGGTAACCGGTCCATCCCCGAATATCTGGGCGACCGATACCAGTCGGATGGCATCCGGGTAATTGTCGCATTGCTGTCGCTGGTTCTGTTTTTTTATCTCGCCGGCCAACTCGTCTCCGGCCTTGTCATGTTTGAAATAATGCTTGGATTACCTGCGCACTGGGCTCTGATCATCACCACCGTCGTACTGTTGATCTATGTGGTGCTTGGCGGCGCACATGCCGATATCCTCACGGACGGCGTCCAAGGTTTCATGATGTTGCTGGTCGCAATCATGGTGATAGCACTTGCACTTTCCGGCTTCGGCATCGAGGGCGGCTTCGGGGGTATGGTCGACAAGCTCCAGGCGCAGGACAAGAACCTGGTCACACCACTCAACCCCTCAAGCGCTCTGACCCACACCTGGTGGTCAATTGTCGCAGTGCTGTTTGCACACATCCCACTCGGGCTGCTGCCGCACCTTGGCAACAAACTTTGGGCCCTCAAGGACACAAGCCAACAGATGACGTTTGTGAAACTTGCTTTCATAATTGGTCTAACGCTAGCCATGATGGGCCTTGCCGGCCTTCTGGCAAGAGCGCACTTTGGCGACCTACTACTCCTGGCCGGTAACAATCCGAACGAGTCCCTGCCAAAACTCTTTATCGAACTATTCCCAACCTGGTTTGCCGCGCTAATCGGCGCAGGCGTACTGGCAGCCATCATGAGCACTGCCGACGGCCTCGTTGTCTCGTCCTCTCAGATCATCGCGAATGACCTATACCGCCGGACCTGGGTACCCAAATTCAACCCGGGCATCTCCGAAGAGGAACTCGACAAACGCGTCCTGAACATCAGCCGTATAGCTACAGTCGGCGTGCTACTCATCTGTATGGCCATGGCCTGGGCGCTGATCGAGAAGAACATCTCGCTGATCGTGTGGATCGGCACCGGCGGGATGATGGCTGCGTTCGCCGGCCCGCTTGTGGTAGGTGCCCTGTGGAAGGGCGTAACGGCCAAAGGCGCCTATGCAGGCCTGATTACAGGCTTTTGCACATTCCTGATTCTGCACACTCAGCAGATCGATCCTGGCTGGTTTGGTGTCATAGGCCAGCCCGAGGGTTTGTTGCAGACAATTGTGCACTTCCTTCATGGGGAGGGACCGAATCCATTCTCGTGCGCTGCGATGGGAGAGTTTGTATCGGTCACTGCAACTATCATCGTCTCAAAGCTGACACGGAAATTGCCGGACGAGCATGTGTTCGCAATGTTTGGTAAGTCGTAGAGCACTACCGGCTGAGAGGCACAGCTTGCCGCCGAAGGCTGTGACCGTGCCATGTGCGACGCGATCGAGCGCAATCTCACCGAGTCGGAAGCTCAATGCGAAGCCAGGGAAGCACAAGGCACACGGGCAACGGCGCACCTCTGTGATGTAGTCGGTGAAGCAGCCATCGTGATGGTTTCGAGACTAGGTTAGCCAACATGACTGCGGCCACATCAACCTGTTTTTCAACAACGCGGCAATCGCCAGAGGTGACAGTTTCGCCGCCGGAGCTACCTGGCGCCAAAGGTCGAGTGGCGTTACAAGAAGGCCAAACTCCGGGCTAGGCGTTAGGCGCGGCTCACCCAACTATGGCCTCTTGCCGACCAAACGAATCAGCAGAACTGCGCCGCTCGCAGCCACAAAACGATTTGACGTCATAGTTCTACCCCCCAGAACTAACGGAGTATCAGATCAATATTCCAAGATCGCGCGGCCCAGAATCTTGCCCCCGTGGAGATCGTTACATGCGTCGTTGATGTCTTTAAGTTTGTAGCGCCGCGTAATCAGCTTGTCGAGCGGGAACTTTCCTTCTTTGTGCCAGCGCAGAAACATCGGGAAATCGGTGTCAGGGTAGGTCGCGCCCAGACTGCCGCGATACTGACGGTGGGTCATCATGAACATACGCGGGTCCAACGTAATCTCCTTGGGCGGAATGCCGATCAAGACCGCCGTACCCCCTTCGTTGCCCGCACCGGAACTGCCGGCGCGAGTGGCAGGCAGGATCTGTTCCGCGGTCTGACGCACACCAATAGCATCAAATGCATAATCGACCCCGCCGTTGGTGATCGCTTTGATCTCCTCGACGGGATCAGTGTTGCCGCCCGCATTGACCGTGTGGGTAGCCCCGAAACTTCTCGCAAACTCTAGCTTATCCTCGCTCAAATCGACCGCGATAATCGGGTAAGCGCTCACCAGCGCAGCAGCCTGAATCGCACAAAGCCCTACCCCGCCGACACCAAACACGGCAACCGACTCACCCGCACGGACCTTTGCGGTATTGAGTACAGCACCTGCCCCGGTCAGCACCGCGCAGCCCACAATGCAACTGACGTCGTCCGGATGATCATCGGGAATCGGGACCACCAGCGACCCGCTGGTGAGGACATCATTACTCCAGGTGTACACGGCGCCCAGCGCGGGTTCACCGCGGAAGGTTGCGCCCGTTGGTTGGGCCATCAGCGCACGATCAACTTTGGTGCGCGGCACCCAGGTAACGATGCACTTGTCCCCTTCCTCCAGATGGGTCACCCCAGAACCAACGTCTGTAACAATGCCAGTACCCTCATGGCCGAGAAGTCCAGGACGTGGGCCGTCCGGGTTGTGCATCTGGTGGAGCTGGGAATGGCATACCCCACTTGAGAGCAGCTTCACGCGCACCTGATCAGGCCTGGGATCGGGTAACTGCAGTTCGTCCACCACCAGCGGTTCTTCAAAGGCGGTCTGTACGGCAGCAATGGTTGTGTTTGTAGCCATGTCTTTACCCTCCGGAGTGTGCCAGAGAAAGACTAGCTGAAGTGGAAGTTCTTCTCCATTGGGTCACGGTCGGACGCTGAAGCAAGAATAGTTGAAGCCCGGCAGATACTGATTGTGGAAAAACTGGCGCTTGTACATGAAGATGTACCACGGATTCAAAGTGTTGGCGCTCGATGGATCCACGACGGCTTCTTATGAATATCGTCGCAACATCTTCTAAGGAGTTCTTTGCAGGACATCGGGTCGGGATCTTGGAGAAGCCCCAACGTTACAAGAGCAGTGCGACCCACCGTACGACGGCTGCTGAGCAACGCCCCTGTCAAAAAAGTGGTAGGGCACGATTGGCGCCGAGGGCGTGGTTGCGCTAAAAGAGTCCAGCAGCGCGAACGAGAAGAAGGAAAAGAGATGTCAGAAGCCAGAAGCGATTTCAAAAACATACTCGATAAGAACCAGATTTACACCGAACTGAAGGCACAAGCGGAGAAACTCAATCGCCCGGTTTCGCGCCAAAATCCGCTGGGCGCAGTCGCTGCAGCACGCAGCCCAGATGCCACCACACGTTCAGAGCGGGCCATGGACATCCGCGCCCAGGATGAGGGCCTTGTGCGGGGCTATATCCAGAAATCCTGGTACAAGCCCGTCACCATCAACGGTATCGAACTGAAACTGGAGCCTCTGCAACCCAGCATTGGAACGATCGTGCACGGCATCGATCTCGCCACTGACCTGAGCGATGAAATGGTGGCGTTCCTGCGCAATCTCTGGCTTGACCGAAAAGTGATTGGCTTCCGCGAGCAACAGCACCTGACGCCTTTGCAGATGAAGGCCTTTGCAGAGAAGTTTGGCGAGGTCCAGGCCCGCTATGGTGAAAAGGGCCATGAGCCCAACACACCCTCGGTCGGACATAACATAGACGTACCTGACGTCCCCGAAATGCTCACCATCATGGCCGACGAAAACGCGCCGGGAGCGGCGGCAAACTGGCACGCCGACGCCACCTGGCAGCAAAAACCACCCATGGGCTCAATCCTGATGTGTCGAGAGTCACCTTCAATCGGCGGTGATACCTGCTTCTGCGACTGTTATGCGATGTGGCAGGGCCTGACCCCTGAGACGCGGGAGAAGGCGGAAAACCTGACCGCAGTGCACGTCGGCGCAGTAATCCATCAGATGGACGGCGCGACACCTTCATCGGTGCACCCGGTTGCCCGCACCCACCCTGAAACCGGCCAGACGCTGCTCTATGTACAGCAGGGTTTTGTCAAACGCCTGCACGAATCACACGGCATGCCGGAGGCAGAAGAACGCGCCATGCTGGCGGAGATGAAGCGCCAGGAAGGGCGCCTCGAATACACCTGCCGATTCAGTTGGGAAGAAGGTTCGATTGCCATGTGGGACAACCGGGCGGTCCTGCACAGCGCCAGCGCGGACTTCTGGCCCTACAGCCGGTATATGGAGCGATTGACGATCCTCGATTATGACGAGTCGCGACGCGCACCCTACTACCACCGCCCTGCCTGAAGCTGAGCCCAGCTAGGACACCGGTCAACTCCCTCCCACAAACCTCATGAGCCGACGCCTCATAGCAGCGGCGGGTCGCCAGCTCACGCAACTTGAACACAGGGACATCAACCAGTGTACTGACGCAGTTTGTAAAACGACGTCGAAACGCTGCAATTGATCCCGCGACGCCACAGATTCGTGCTTATATTGGCTGCTCCCAGTTAGGTAACGACTACATGCAAGAGCTTGAAGGCAAGGTTGCGCTCGTCACTGGCGGCGCCAGTGGCATTGGCCTCGCAATGGTGACCAGCTTCGCGGCTAACGGTATGCGGGTTGTAATGGCGGACATTGAAGAAGCTGCACTGGCAGCCGCCGCTGACAGCTTCAGTGAGAGCAATGCCAATGTGCAACCAGTGCTCCTGGACGTCACAGACGCCGGCCGCTTCGAAGACGTGGTTGATGAAGTTGAGCGGGACACTGGCGAAGTAGCCGTTCTCTGCAACAATGCAGGCGTTGGCGTTGGCGGACACATTGCGGACATGACCCCCAAAGATTGGCAGTGGGTCCTGTCGGTCAATCTGCAGGGCGTCATCAACGGGCTACAGGCATGTGCTCCTAGGATGCGCGCCCGTGGCGCCGGCCACATCGTGAATACAGCATCCATGGCGGGTCAGATCGGCATGATCCCCAATCTGTCGGTCTATTGCGCCAGCAAATTTGCAGTCGTAGGGCTGTCAGAGTCGGCATGGATGGACTTACGAGAGGAAGGCGTCGGCATCTCCGTGTTGTGCCCAAATCTCGTCCGCACGAACATCATGGACTCAGGGCGCAATCGTCCAAGCGATCTGACCGGTGAACTCGACAACGCTGCGCAGATTTTAACCGTACACGTGCCTGACGCGGAGCGCGCCACAGTCAAGGCAGAGATGCTCGGCGCAGCGCTAGACCCCGCCGTGGTTGGTGACATGGTGGTGGAAGCGGTAAAGCAGGGTGAGTTGTATATCTTCACGCACCCTGAAACCGGCGAGCAGTTAAAAAACCGGTTTGACGGCATGCTGGCTGCCTGTGCCCGATGGGACACATACCGGACCAAGAGCTGAGCAAGCGAACCAATTCGCAGGTTACTAAAGGAGCAAGGAGCGGCTGCAACCAACATCGGTATTGCGGGTGCGGTCTGCGGCGCTTAGTTACATCTAGTCGCTTGTTTCCATTCTCTGCGGGTATTCTTTGTAATTACCACCACCGACTCGCTATGTTTGCCACTCAATCTGCCTTTCCTCGCGCTGATAGACCTCACCCGGCGCGACACTGACAGACGAGCAGCCATCCTTATTGCCGGCGACAGTCGGAGCGGCGCACCTGAACGTAGCCTAGGCGCTAAACTCATCGTCATCCTCCACTTCTAAGCTCTAGCATCGCTGCAGTCCCAAGTGACATGTTCAGCCTGCTAGAAATTCCTGCAATTAGGTAGCAAATTTGGCAGGTGCGCCAGACGACACATTAAGACAGTTCCGCGCCGTTCAACGTGACCGTATTACTCACCTCATGTGGATTGCGGATGACATCCATCAGAAAACACATCCGTTCGGATGTCCGGATCAGCTTCTTGAGATCTTCCTCCGATGCACTTGATTCAATATCAAGCCTGGTCTCAACGTCGACAAGCTTGCTCGCAATCGTGTCCGCACCGATCGAGCCTGTTTGCTCAAAGCGTGGCCTGATAACCATGCTTGCGGATTCGATATGGATCTTTCTCTGCTCGCTCGACCGAGCGAGTTGCGTAAGCATTCAGAACGCTACCGAAGCGGCGAAGTAGGCCAGCGGCGGCGGTGCGCTGTCGTCACCTCCCATGCTGGCACCTTCATCACAGTGAATGGTGAACTTGCCAAACGTGGCAACCTTGGCCTGTCGCTCTGCGGTTTTGGCCAACAGATCCATACTGAAGCGGAAGCCACCATCGATGGGCTCTCCGCGGAAGGGGGAGTCACTCTCACTCATGTTGTCTCCAATCTGACCCGACTGCTTTGTGACATGCATCATAACGCTACGCTCGCTCCCAGCCCCATGCCCACGCCTTCAGCAGATCACGCCACTTGTTCATGCTCCTCGCCCGGGTCGCTCCCTCGAAAGTTCTGATACCAGGAAACCTGATATTCAAAACTGCCCGCGTCGTGTTCTACCGCGCACAATTCCTCCGAATCAGTGGCGTGATCAGTGGAAAGTGCAGCCCAATGTGGATACAAAAATTCGATGGCAGCACATCGCGCAAAGAGGTTTCGTGAGCTTTGGATGAAGCAGGCTGCGCCGTCGTTACTGGCCTGACCGACTCGGAGCTGCACGACGCGATTCGCCGCGAACTCGCGCCCCACATGGAGCAGCCTGCTGACCACACCACGGATTTAGTGCTACTCGATCGGCACGAGCGGAGGCTGGTTCAGCGCCTCGCGGTAGTTCTGATGGAAGTGATGCAGTGCAGGTTCGTTGCGACCGAAAACCACTTCTTTAAGCATACCTGTCTCGGCAGCGCGCTGCTGCATTTCGCCCATGACATAGTCTTCATTCTCGACAGTACTGTGGAAGACCTCCATCGAAGCTTCAACTCCGAACGCACCACCGCCTGACTCGCGGTCATATACGTCACCCATCTCACAATCATCAGCCTCTTTGGCAGCCTCAATCGCGTCAATAGCTTCTTGCGTGTAGTAGAAGCTGATGCGGGTAGTCGAGCGCCCAACATTATTCTCGTCCGGGTAAATCCGAATGAGGGTCGCCGAGTTGGGATCTGCTAGGAACTGTATGTTTGGGAAAAGGTGATACAGCACAAAAGTCCCGCGGGCAAAGTGCCACTCGGACTCGGGCGTATCACGCATCGCGTCAATGCCATAGTTGGCCGTCACAAACCGGTGATGACGGCCAAACTCCTTCAGGTGCAGATTGTTGCCGTAATACAACCGGCCGAGAGTGTCCTTGTGCAGCTTGCCAAAGTGATATGTCTCACCAAACGTGTCGTTGGCAAATTTCCAGTTGAGACTCATGGTGATCGTCTTCTCACCCACAAATTTGTGGTTAGTGACGTTATGCGAGGCTATCTCCGCGGCCAGTTCATCCCCCAGCAGTTCATCCACATCAAGCTTGCCGTTGACATCCGGGTGAACCCACAGCAACCCATCACGCTCAACGGCGGGCAGTTCAATCAGCCCGTTGCAGGAACGATCAATGTCTCCAAAGTGATCCGCATCCGGAATGTTCAGCAGGTCACCCGTGTTGGCATAACTCCAACTGTGAAACGGGCACATGAACACGGATTTTTTGCCGCGTGCTTCCTGCGCCACCTTCACGGCCCGGTGCCGACAGGCATTGAGAAAAGCGTGGAACTTTCCAGCCTTGTCCCGCGTGGCGAGGATAGGGACGCCAAAGTCGTCCATGGTCAGATAGCTAGACGGCTCGGGCAGATCCCCGGACAGTCCGATCAGTTGCGGGTGCCCCCGAAAAAACGCCTGCTTTTCACGTTCCGCCTGCTCGGGGCAAACGTACGCGGTAGTTGGCATCCGGTACTGCACACCCGCATCGATATTCTTGCCTTCATCAAGCTGCTGCATGAGTTCTTTGATGATCTCAACCTGTGTAGCGTGCTCCACAATTTCTCTCCAAATCGGATGCGCTGCGCGTCGCCTCGCAATATACGGTTGGAGAGTACGGGTTTTCAAGCTGCGTTTGCGCAGTTTCGAGAGGCTGTCCGGTCGGGTCGATCGACCGCTACGCCAATGCCCCAAGGTAGACCAACAACACGTCCCGGCCTTCCACCGAACCGACTCGGACAGGCGCACCTAAATCGAGTAGAGCAACCGCCAGGAACGACAATAACCAGACGACGGTGGCAGCTTAGAGACATTCAACACTGCCTCTTCAGGCACGCGTGCCAGCTCGATAATTGCACACTGCGTGATCCGCGGGTCACCGCATCGAGCAACGCCGCATCAGGATAAACGTTGAGTACGAGTCCAAAGGACTTGAACTGTGGGGCATCCATCCACATCAAGCAGTAATGTACCCAAGCTCGTAGCCTGCCAGACTAAAACGCAGGGGAATTTTTAGATTCTGGCTGCCTTTCCAACGAGCCTAAGCGACGTGAATGGGCAAGGCATCCGCACCCACCATCTTCACTACCCGGACCGAGCCATCCTCTCACGCCGAGATGAACTCCTCAGTGAGTGCGTTAAACAGTTCTTTCCTAAACGCAGTCTTGGATTTGGACTGGTTGAGCGTCAGCGTACAAGCGTGGCGATCATCACGGGTCAATATCATGCTTTCTTCTCCTATGCCTGTTCCTGATCCGATCAGGTGATGCCTTCTGCTGAGAAGTGCTGCCGCTCAGCTGATGAGTAGCCAAGTTCTGTCAAAATCGCTTCGTTGTGTTCTCCCAGCCCTGGCGCTCTGCCAATCGTTGCGGGCGTCTCCGAGAACGCCCACGGCACGCCATGGACAGGCAGTGTCTTTCCAAAATCTGGGTACTCCATCTCCTGCACGTAACCGTTGGCCAGCACATCCGGGTCCTTCGAGGCCTCAAGCATCGAGTTAATCGGCGCGGATACGATGTCAGCACCCCGCAGCAGCGCTACCCAGTGGTCTCTTGTCTCAGTAGCAAACAACTCGTCCAGTTTCCCGAGCAGCCGGTCACGTTCTTCCTGCGATACGTGCAACACGCCGAGGTCCTGCAACGCGTCCGCGCCCAGTGCCTCCCAGAAGTTGCAAGCACGCATGGCTACTTCCCATTGCGGACCGCCCAGTTGGAATACGAAACCCTTACCGTCGCAGTCTTCAAAGGCCGCAGCCAACCCCGCAGCACGGCGCGAACCGGTAACACGGGCGCGACCGGTGATCGGCGGTGCGTCGCGCCACATAGCATTGGTTAGTGTCCAACCCATCAGCCGGATTTGCCCTCCTAGCAGCGAAGTGTCGATACGCTGACCCACTCCGGTCATCTTGGCGCAGTAAAGCCCAGTCATGATCGCACCGAAAGTGGTCAGTGCGCAGGTCTCGTCAGCGACCGACGCAATACCCGTGCGCATGGGCAGGCCAGTCCGGGAAAATGCCTCGGTGATGCCTCCCAGAGCCTGCGCCATTGCGTCGGTCGCCGGCAGGTCTGAGTGCGGACCCAACGGCCCATAGCCAGACACAGAGACATACACCAGGTCAGATTTAATCTCCTTCAACGTTTCGTAGCCAAAGCCATTCTTCTCGGCCGCGCCTGGACGGAAGTTCTGCCCAAAAATGTCAGCAGTAGCTACCAACTTATGCAGAATGGCCTGGCCTTCGTCCGTCTTAAGGTTCAACGAAACACTTTTTACACCCCGGTTATTGGTCTCAAAGTAGGAACTCGGCCACTCGGAGGTCTCAGCCATTCGCCGGGAACCATCACCAACCCCGGGCACTTCGATCTTGATGACCTCGGCACCAAGATCCGCCATGAGGGCATAGGGCACCGTTCCCGCTTGGGCAATCGAACAGGCGACCGCGCGTACGCCAGCAAGTGGTCCGGGCATGGAAACCTCCGCGTTAGGATGAGGATGGAAGCATATCGGGTTTCGGTCGCGACCGGCTCGGGGTGATTCGCTCGGGGCAGCGAAAGCTGGCGAGTCTCCGAATCCGCCTGCAGCCCATACGAAGTCCAATAGATCAGTGCGGGACTGTATGCGACCAGCGCTGCCTACAGTCCCCCTTGGCAAGGTGGCGGGTACGTCACGCCATACTTCCAAAGCGGGGAGGCAGACAAGCAATGCCGGCCGCCAGGGTCACTGCAAATGCGGATCAAAGAGGCCCTACTGGAAGCCCCACAAGGGGCAACAAGTACACCCGTCGACCGCCACCTTAATGCTTGGATCGAGAGCTCACCGCTCAGGTTTTGCGGGAATGCGCGTAGGACCAGCTGTAAGTTGACAGCAGAAGACTGCTCGTTGAGGGTCACAAACATTGACTTACGGGACCCGGTGGGAGCTTCAGGGAAAGCACTACTGAAGACAAGCGGCAGGTACTACGTAATACCGTCCAAACGTTGAGTCCCTGGCTTTGGGACCCATTGCTCTCTGTGCGCTGAGTTGTTGAACACAGCGCATGCAGGTCTTAAGCCGTTGCGTTCAGACCGAGCGTTTTGAAGAGCTGTGCATCCTCATCCTGCTCAGGATTAGGCGTAGTCAAAAGCTTGTCTCCGCCGAATATTGAATTTGCGCCAGCCATAAAGCAGAGTGCCTGTGCTTCTCGCGATAATTCTCTCCGCCCCGCAGACAGTCGAACAAAAGATTCGGGCATCATTATGCGAGCCGCTGCGATCGTCCTGACGAATTCGAATGAGTCTAACTCCGGTTCATCGGCTAACTCGTCAGACAGCGGTGTACCTTCAACCCGCACCAACATGTTGATGGGTACCGACTCCGGATGCTTCGGCAGATTAGCGAGCTCAACCAGCATCCCTGCGCGATCTTTGCGCGCTTCACCCATGCCAACAATGCCCCCAGAGCAGACGCTGATGCCTGCGTCACGAACGTGCTGCAACGTTTCCAAACGATCATCGTAGGTCCGTGTACTGATGATTTCCTTATAGTACTCGGGTGAAGTATCTAAGTTGTGGTTATAGTAGTGCAGTCCTGCAGATGCCAGTCTTTTGGCATGAGACTCATTGAGCATGCCGAGGGTCACGCACGATTCCATACCGAGATCGTTTACCGCTTCGATGATAGGGGCGAGCTGATCAATCTGTCGAGACGTTGGCGATCGCCAAGCCGCACCCATACAGAAACGACTAGCGCCCTGGGCTTTGGCGGCACTTGCGGCCTCGAGAATGTCCTCGGTTTTCATCAGAGCATGGGCATCAACACCGGCATTGTAGTGCACGCTCTGCGGACAATACTTACAATCTTCAGGACAGCCGCCCGTTTTTATTGATAGTAGTGAAGCTACCTGAACGGTGTCAGTATCGTGATGGGCTCTATGAATTTTTTGCGCGTTGAAAATAAGATCAGAAAACGATCGATCAAGCATTGCTTCGACTTCATCGACCGTCCAGTCGTGACGTATGTCTGACATATTGTCCCTACAATGAAAGTGGACCTCAGCAAAGAGGTCTAAACAAAAGCCGTCACCATAGTGATGAGGGATACCGCCGTCAAACAAGATGCAATGCTCTCAGGCCGAGAGTTTCTCAGCAAGGACGTTAATGAGTTGCGCACTGATGACGACGAGGCGTGCGTCTGTGTCCGTTACGACTTGAGCACTTTAATGGACCTGGCCCAATAAAATGGCTTCAGGAAGTCAGAAAGCAGAACGGTCTGAACGAACTTCTCTTCACTTTTTATCGTGGCCACGACGTTTCGGAGCACGCCATCGGTCCGTAGCAGCAGACGGAAATCCACTTCAGGTTGTTCCGGGCTGATTAAGGTGACCTGGCGCCAAGGCACTTCACAATTCTGGGTCTGGAGTAGGGATCTCGGAGTTCCTTGGGAACTGCTTTTTAAAGCAATAAACACCATCTTTGCGATAAGTGTATTTCGGACACTTTTTTGTCCACTGCATTGTCTACTCATCCAGCCGCCTCACAAAACTTATGTGGCTGAACAAGCAGTTATGAAGCCTTCAATAGACCTATTGGTGGCCAGAGGTGGAATCGAACCACCGACACGCGGATTTTCAATCCACTGCTCTACCGACTGAGCTATCTGGCCATCGAGGAGCGGCGTATTAAACCTGTGAGGTAGGGGAGCGTCAAGGAACATGGATACATCAGCACGATGCGGCCCAGGCTACAACTAGCGCTCAGTGGGACGCCACCAGGAAGAAGCGCATACACCTCGCGGTTTTTCCGGCGTCACTTTCTAGAAAACGGTGTACATAAACTGANGGCCATAACCGACGCAAAGGTTGCCAGAATCTACTAAGCGCGTAGGCCGTTGCGATGAACTTGCTGCAGGNATCGACTACACCCTATTCNACCAAATGATGATTTCGCGCACGCCGCGCTGGATCAAATGGCTGCAGGCCGCTGTCAGTAGCTCTGATCGGAACAGAGACCATCCGCCCTACAAACGGAGCCGACACCGCCCAGACCGCGGGCGNGATGCGCAACGACCGCATCGACTTCCTGAGTCCTCCTTGCTGCTGGGGACGGTCGTAGGTTCTTGCACGGCGCTGGGCTCCCTGCATTGCCGAGGCTCGCCAGGGCGGCATCGCCCCTGCGAAGGATCGCTCGCTTTAGGCCCCGTACGAACCGCCTACGCTGACGCGCGCGCTGCGCCAAGGAAACAGCAAAGAAAANGTCCTGGAGTTCCAAGAGGCTCTGGGCGTGCCATTCACAGGCACATTTGACAGCCACACCGACGCCGNAGTTCGCGCGCATCAGGCAGTGGTGGATCTGCTAGTTGACGGTCTCACGAACAAAAACACGTTTCGATCACTAGTCTAATCGCCGTAGCTGCCACCGATGCGGCCACTCGGCTAAGCTGCGCACACCGCAGCCGCAAGCTCGCAAGTGTCCGAACAACACCTCCCTATCCACGACGCACTGGTCGACATCCTCAGTGCGTTGAACACATATGACGAGCTTGTCATCGAAGCGCCGCCTGGTGCCGGCAAAACCACGGTAGTGCCATTAACACTGCTGGGGGCAGAATGGCTTGGGGAGCGTAAAATTCTGCTGCTGGAGCCGCGCCGGCTCGCAACCCGTGCTGCCGCCAGCCGCATGGCGGAGTTGNTCGACGAACCGATTGGGCAAACTGTGGGTTACCGGATGCGCTTTGATACACGCGTGAGCGCGAACACGCGCATCGAAGTTGTAACCGAAGGGGTACTAACGCGAATGCTGCTCACCGATCCTTCGTTGGCCGACGTGGGCGCCGTTCTGTTTGATGAGTTCCATGAGCGAAGTCTCGATGCTGACGCCGGCCTCGCGCTCGCCCTGGAGACCCGAAACCTCTTCCGGAACGCGGACCCGCTCAAACTCATCGTGATGTCNGCAACGCTGGATGCCCCAGAACTTGCACGTTACCTCGGTGACGCGCCGGTGGTGCGCAGTGAAGGTCGACGATTCCCAGTAATGACGGTCTATCGGGGTGATAGTGCCAGCGGACGGCGCACTCCGCCGTCACGGCGGTCAAACATCATCGACCATTCGATCAAGGTGGNGCTCGAGGCACTGGCTGACAACCCAGATTCGAGCATACTCGTATTCCTTCCAGGTCAAGGGGAAATAAATCGGGTCGACAATGGATTGAGCGGACAGGTTCCTCCGGACACAAAGGTGATGCCACTCTACGGCAACCTGTCGCAAACCGAACAGCAAGCTGCGATCGAGCCTTGCGCACCGGGAACGCGCAAGGTTGTGCTGGCCACCAATATTGCCGAGACGAGTCTGACCATCGAGGGTGTGGACGTTGTCGTCGACTCCGGACTCGTGCGAGAGGCCGTTTTCGACCCGGCAACCGGCATGGATCGGTTGGTCACCCGCAACGTGTCACAAGCGTCGGCTGCCCAACGAGAGGGCCGCGCCGGGCGTCTGCGCCCGGGGAGATGCTACCGGCTCTGGAACCGGGACCAGCAGGAGAAGTTTGCGAAGCACAGCACGCCGGAACTGTTACAGGCGGACCTGGCGCCGCTCGCGCTCACATTGCTCGACTGGGGCATCAAGGACCCTGCCGAACTCAAGTGGCTAGACGCCCCACCCCAGGGGCCGTGGAATCAGGCGCTCGACCTTCTCGAGAACCTGGACGCAATGACACGTGACAAGGGGGGAGCTCGGCTGACCGACCATGGCAAGCAACTTGCTGCACTGCCTGCGCATCCTCGGATTGGTCAATTGCTCCTGACCGGCGCGCACTTTGGAGAGACAGAAACTGCTGCAGCGATTGCTGCGTTCTGTGCAGAACGCGACCCAGTCACGGGCGGCGCCGACATCCGCGAGCGTATCGATATCATTCTTGGACGCACACAGCCAACGGATCGGCTACGCGGCTGGACGCGGCGCATGCGGCAACTGGCCGGCCAGTTTTCCCGGGGCATTCCCCGCAACCTGACCAAAGAGGCAAGCCTGCCGACCGAGGATGTAGCCGGGGTGCTGCTCGCGGTTGCCTGGCCGGACCGACTCGCTCGCCGCAGGCACTCGCGTGGTTACCAGCTTGCCAACGGCCGGTCCGCCGTATTGGGCGAACGGGACCGGCTGGGCAATATGCAGTGGCTCGCNGTCAGCGACGTCAGCGGCGGCGACAAGAGCCGGCACGACACAATTCGGACCGCCGCCCCCGTGCGCGCAGAGATGTTCGAAACACACCTTACCCATCTCTTGCACGAATCCGCGGTAGCAGAATGGGACAAGAAAGCAGGCAGGTTCAAAGCAGAGTCACGGCGCCAGATCGGCAAGCTGGTGATAGAACGTAAAGAGCTCAAAGAGTTGCCTGCGGGTACGCGCGAGGCGGCCTTGATCAGGCAAATTCGTAGTGGAAGTCTGCGCCTGATCGGGTGGAGCGACGAGCACGCAAACTGGTGCGCGCGGGTTGAACTCGTGCGGAGCGCCATTGAAGTTGATTGGCCAGATTGCAGCGAAGCAGGCCTGCTCGCCGCGCTGGAGATCTGGCTCGCNCCTTACCTGACCCACGTCTCACACATGAACCATCTAAAGAAGCTTGACCTGATGAGCATCCTCAAATCGCGTCTCGACTGGAGCAAGCAACAGACCCTCGACAAGCTCACCCCAGCGCGGCTTAGGATTCCCAGCGGCTCGCATATTTCCATCGACTACGCCCAAAACCCACCCGTGCTAGCCGCCAAACTGCAGGAGTTGTTTGGCGTTGAGACAACACCCTCGATTGTGGGTGGTAAGGTGCCCGTGCTTATCCATCTGTTGTCGCCGGCAGGACGAACGCTGCAAATCACACAGGACCTTGCTCACTTCTGGCGCAATGGCTACACAGAGGTCCGCAAGGAGATGCAGGGTCGCTACCCCAAGCATCCATGGCCTGAGGACCCGCTCACGGCAACCGCAACCCGCTACACCAAGCCCAGGGTGAAGGGACCGCAAACTAGGTGACCNAGCGAAACTCAACTACGGGAACGCGCGGTGACAAGCCNCGCCTCCCAGATCACATCTGCTCNCATCTGTGCACCCACTTCGATAANGTCCTGCGCCATTAGCCGAACCGGGCATTTCTCCGAACCAACCTCATCAGGAGCGCATCCCTTTCCTTGAGGATCTCAGGAGAGTAATCCGGCCTGGATGCATACAGTACACACCAGCGTAATCTGCGGCCTCAAGTGGCTCTTCCGTTGGTTAAAGAGACTCCGACCGCAGACCATAACCGAGGCCCATAGCAAACCTCGCGTAAGCCCGGCGGTACCAGGAAGAACGACAAGTAGGCTGCTTGATAGCCGGCGGATGCGCTCAGCGACACCAACGGTTGCACACCAGCGCCATGGTCGCTCGCAAGACTCTCGATCCGACGCAATATGCCCGTTTTCGTATTGCGGTAGAGGCCGGGATTCGCGACTGTAAGGGCGGACTAGAATCAGCTACTAAACCGTTAGCAGAGAACCCCATGGATCAGACGACTACGATGCAATTCCCGGGCAAGCAATGGACCACTGCCGATCCACAGGCACTGGAACTATCAAGCGAAGCACTGGAGTCGGCGGCGGACTTGATCTTCAGCATCAAGGAGCGCCACGGGGTTCTGTTCGCAAAGCGCGGCCAGGTGGTGTTCGAGCGTTATCGGGGGAGCGTCGAGGACACCACTCACCTCTTCTCTATCACCAAGGGGCTTGGCGCCACATTGCTCGGCATCGCAGAAACCAAAGGGCTTTTGCACTCATCGGATCTGATCCGCGAATGGATGCCGGTCCATCACCCGGAAATTGCGCCAGATGCGACGATTGGCCATGTACTCAATATGACCGCCGGTACCGAACCCGCAGGCACCGCCTGGCGCTACAACAGTAACTTCATTCTGAACTCGCTGACCGGGCTGGTCTGGCTTGCGAGCGGGCAAGCTCCGGTCGACTTCTACAACGAACACCTGAAAACTCCATTAGGGCTGAGTTTCGATTGGCCTGCTAACGAAAGAGGTTGGATTCAGATTGGCAGCCAGGGCCCCTTGCCGGTCATCCGTTCAACCCACCGGGACATCGCGCGGCTCGGGCACCTTTGGCTGAACCGAGGGCGATGGGGGGAGCAGCAGATTCTTTCCGAAGCGTTCGTAACTAGCGCGCTTACCCCGCTTGTTCCAGAGGTCAACGGCGCCTACGGCTTCCTGTGGTGGCTCAACGCGGAGGCAGGTAACTGGCAGGCCACAAGCGGCAGGAGCGGTAGCGGGCGGTGGTTTCCTTTCGCCAGTGAAGACATATTCATGGCTCTCGGAGCGCGCGGCAAAGTGATGATCATTTGCCCCTCTGACGAACTGATCATGGTGAGCCTGGGTGAGACACCCCAGGAGCAGTCCGGCAACTATCTCGCCACCATGCTACGCGCCATTGGCGACGTAACTGGAGCATCACCCTGACGGCGAACCTTAATTTTCTCGAAGAACTTCTGCTGATTTTCCGCCCCAAGGTTTATCCGCCGCTAGATCTCAGACCTCAGCAGGCGCTGATCGGAGGGATGCGCACGACCATCTTCGACAGGAAAGAGTTGAAAGGCGCGCTAAAACGTCTGAATGCTATTGCAGGCAGTAATGCTGTTACGTATGCGGCGGAAAGCCATTACTGCGATGCAAACCGCAGTGATGGTGGCCGCCAATATGCCTGCGATCACAATTGCCACGATCACGGCGACGGCTACACACCAAGCGCAAGGCGCGGGTTACGCTTCCTTCGCTTTTGGGGATCATTCACGTCCGTTTAGGCACCATTGCCCCATAATCTTTTACGCCGCCTCCTCGTCACTACACAACGACGTGGACGATGAGCGTGGCACCAGTCCGGCCACCGCGACATGAATTCACCCGGCAGCACAGCTATGTCCCGCGTTTGATCTGACCGACGCCAGCTTCGGGTAGACACTTGAGCCGCGTCTGACCAATTCAGAAAAAGTCAGAATGCGTCAGTAACCTGGCTCTGCCACTACTCCTTGCGAACCCGACCTGCAGCACGAAGAGCCGCACGTTCCGCCCGACGTGCCTCACCCTGTGCACGCAGCCGGGGTAGGTCCTCCGGCCGCACCTCAAGATATTTGGCCCGCCACGCATCATCACCCCAGGACTGCGGTGACCGAAAGAGGGTGCGCGGCTCCTGCGCATACTCGAACATCGCTAGTGCCGCCTCGACGTTCTTGCGCTGAAGTTCCGCCGCGTAGGGTTTGCCGCAAGGATTACCCAGCGGGAAGTCGGTAAAATAGAAGCGGGGGACGCCGCAGTGCGTCACTATGTCGAGCGCGGAACCGAGAATAACCGTGGGAATCCCGTGTGCTTCAAGGTGTCGTGCCATCAAACTGATAGTCTGGTGACAGACCGGTCACAACGGCACGAACAGAGCAACGTCAATCTCATCCTCGACGCAAAGATCCAGTATCGCTGGCGCATCTACTTCGCTTGTGCGGCGGATCGAGTAGTCCGTCGGCGCGCAGAGAAAGCGTTGGCCGAGTTGCCCGAGGCGCCCCTCGGCCACCGCTTGGTGCAAAGGCGCGAGTGGCAGGTAGCTGCCCCGATCCCGCATGTGCGTTGCGTTCTTGTCCCAGGAAAGATCACTCGCCCAAAGGCGATCGGGCGGCGTTGATGTGGAGGCATAGGCAACGTAACGGGCGTCTGTGGCCTCTCGCTCATAGAGAGCCGCAGTAGTGATCAGTGCCAGCTTCGAATCCGCAAGCGGTTTAGCTGGCACCGTGAACGGCACGTCCGCAAAGGTTGCCCAGGCGTAGGACTTCTCGAAGCCCTGCGCGTTGTAATACGCGCGGGTCCGAGCCATATATTCGACCGGTTGAGTGTCCATGTGCGCAGACTAGCATGCTGCCCAGGCAAGCAGTTCTAGTAGACTCAACAGCACCCACATCGAACCGCACCCGTGCGCACACAACTTCCATGCAGAGCACAGGAACCCCATTAGTCAGCCGCGTACACCTCCCTCTATTAATCGCTATGCTGTGGTCCGGGTCAACCCTCGCAGACATGTGGTTTGAGCCGCACCCGATGCGCAGAGCTGCCATCACGGAGGGGCGCAACTTCGACCTGAACGCGGAGGCGTTCAGTCAGCGCTTTTCGTACCGACATCTCTCCGCCCTGCCCAAACCCGGGGAAGGTGGCCTGAGGGGTACCGGTGGCAGCCTCACCGGAGACGATCTCTATCACGAAACCACAGCCCAGCTTGCCCTAAAGTCTGATTCCGGCATCCACGGCCTCTTGTTCAGGATGAGACGGGCGGAAGACCTTGATGGCCGTTTCGATCGGATGTTGATTGGGTATCGCTACAACGTAAACGAACAGCTTGGCTTCACGCTCGCAGGTGATGCCACGGGCGACAAGTCGCAAAGCGATCTTCAGTTTGGAGCGCATTGGCAGCCTGCGGCAGGACGCAGACTGCGGGCAGCTCTGGTCCTGCCTGAATTCCTATATAACGACAAAAAATCTGGAGGCGGCCGCTACGAACGGGAGGCCCGCACACTGTTCCTGCACTACCAGCAGGAGGGCAGCGGCTGGTCAAGCCAACTGTCGCTTAATCTGTCGCCTGAGGCAAAATTCGCTAGCTCCGCGATCAACGTCAACGCGAGCCAGCTGCGTGCAGCTGGCCAGTTGACGAATAGCGACTCACGGTGGCAGACGACCTATCGCGTGGAGTATGAGCGCACGACTCGGGATTACGCCGGCACGGCACCACGCGCCGCTCGCTTTGAGCGGCGCTACAACTCCGTCTCAGCGGAGGCACGCTACACGTTCCACGAGCTGCAGCCCAACGCTGGGCTGCGCCTTATGGTCGTCGATGAGACTGGCTGGTTCGGAACCGCTTCCGAAGCGCTGGGCGCGACTGACCGAGTCGAAGCCACTGCGTTCGCGGGTCTGCACTGGAAAACCTCCGAGACCAGTTGGTGGGAACCAGCATTACATGTCACACGCGTTGACGTGGATCACGCCTTCACGCAGGGCCCGTGGCGCAATCGAAACCAGAAGGAGTGGCAAGCAAAATTGCTTCTCCCATGGCGTGTCATGCTTGATGCCAAGTCGGGCGGCATCCTCACACTACACGCATCGATCCGCCTGCACGAGTTTCGCTTCGGGGGCGGCAACATCCAGATTCACTGGCCGCTCTAGGCTCTCAAGGGCTGGATCAACTCAGCGCTTGCTCTGGCCGACGTACAATAAATACTGCCAACGTCCGGCGCCCACAAACCCTGTGAGGGATGAACCAACGAACATTGAGATCGGCAACTGCGATGTTTATGTTGACGGCTGGCTGATCGATAGGTAATCACTTCTACGTCGGCACACAGGCGACCTCTCGCGAGCTCCTCAGGTTATGTTCAACTCAGCGCGTAAAGCCGGCACTACATCCCGGAAGAGTCGCTCGAGACTCGGTGCCATCTGCTCGGCCGAGAGCCCGGGCGGCACTGCCATCGTCACGATGTCAGTCATGCCAAACCGCTCAATAAACGACTTGAGCTCCTGAACACACTGCTCAACGTCGCCAATGACCCAGGTCTGGGGCACAGGTTCACCTTTCTCGCCAATCCCTTCCCCGCTCTCCTCGAAGAACCGTCTGTAAAGGTCCATGCGGTAACGTTCAGCCGCGCGGATCACCGGCCAATCGGCGTCGCGGTCATCGGTCACCAGAATGCTCCGGATAATCCCTACACGCTTGTCTGCTGGGTTTCTACCATCCGCCCGCAATGCGTCCACCCAAGGGTCGAATGACCGGTGTTTGAGGCCTTGCGGTAGGAAGTTTGTGTTGTACCTCGCGGCGCGTGCGGCTCCGGCCTCCGACATCGCAGCTACCCAGAGCGGTGGCCCCTCTGCTTGCAAGTAACCCGGAGTGATCTGCACATCTTCAAGTTGATAGCGCTTACCTTCGTAGCTGAACTTCTCCCCCCTGAAACATGCCTGCAGGATCTCGATCGCCTCATTCATCAACGACACTCGGCGGGACACCGGCAGACCAAAACCACGAAACTCATGGGGTGCGTAGCCCATCCCCAGACCCAACTCAACGCGCCCGCCCGAGAGGTTATCGAGAACCGCCAAGTCTTCAGCCAGCCGCACCGGATGGTTGAACGGCGCGAGACAGATGTCCGTGCCAAAGCGTACGTGCGAGGTCACCGCCGCCATTGCGCTTGCAACCGGAATCCAGCTCGGCAGATACCCGTCTTCAATGAAGTGATGCTCTGTGAACCAGACCAGGTCTGCGCCCATACTGTCCAGCCACTGCACCTGCTCCATAACCTGTGCGTAGAGATCGGCGTGAGTGCGCCCAGAGTCAGTCGGATTACGGAAGTCATAGCAGACTCCAATTCGAAGATCAGGCATCGCGCTGGTCCTTTTTTGCGGGCGTGCCAAAGGCACGCATCAGTACTTCTGTTCGCTTATTCAGCACGGAATAAAACGCGCGGGCTTCGACATCAGGGTGATCTCGCCAGAAACCTGGAGGAATACCCGAGTCATTGGCGAGCGGCGCCCGGTGCCTGTGCCCATAGTAGATCTGCACGCTGCGCCTGACGGATTCGGTAGGGCGCGTCGTGGCGGTATGGAGCACGGACGCATTGAATATCGCGCAGGTCCCGGCAGGTCCCGTAACGTCCACCACGCCGCCGCGCGCCAGCTGATCCTCACTCTTCTCAAGTACAGCCTCACCCACCGACTCTGGCGAAAGCGACAGGCAATGCGTGGTCGCGTCCACATCTGACAGATACACAATCAGCTGCAAGTAGTCACATCGCAATGGATGCTCCGCCCAATGCGGTCGATCCCGGTGCCACGCTTGATGGATATCGCCGGCATAGGCCCGCATGCGGCGCAGGCCAATCTCTCCAAAACAAAGGGGGCCACCCATGATGGCCTCAATCAAAGGGTAGAGCTGAGGGTGCCGAATGAGTGCGTCGAACGCGGGCGTGGTCACAAGGGCTTCGTAGTTGGCTGCCTGGTGATAGCCGTACTGGTGCCAGAAGAATTGGAAATCACGCCAATCCTGTTCGTACAGATCCGTAAACCGGGTGATGTCGGACTCTGACAGCACCTTGCCCAGATTCAAGTAACCCTGCTGCGCAAAAGTGGCGCACAGCTCATCAACATCCATCATCTGACACCGCAAGCATCTTCGGCGATCATAGCCTAACGATCTGTTACCCAACCCAGAGCTGGAGATGCGCCATGCCGAAGGCTTTTTTGTTTGACGTATACGGCACCGTATGCGACTGGTTCACACCAATGCGCGACGTGCTGGCCGATTTCACCGAGAGTGACAAACTCGACTTTGACCAACTCGCTCGCGACTGGCGCAACGGTTATGGCCGCGCCACATGGATGCGGGTCAAACACGATTTGCCATTCATACCCCTCGCGGTAATGACCCATCAGGTGTTAAAAGAACTGCTTGCCGATCGCAACATCCCCGCAACCGATGCAGAGTTGACTGAACTCAATGGTGTCTGGCACCGGCTGCCAGCCTGGCCAGATGTTGCAGAAGGCCTCGCACTTCTGAAGCAGATCGGACCCATCGCGCCTTGCTCCAACGGCAACTTTGTCGACATGGAAGCGCTTTCGGCATTTGCGGGACTCGACTGGACCACGCTCGCCGGCTCAGAGGTCTCCAGGCAGTACAAACCAAGCCCAGCCACATACCTCCTATCTGCCGAGAAGGTGGGCGTGGCTCCAGCCGACGCCATGATGGTGGCTTCCCACCAGGCTGACCTAAAAGCCGCACAGGCGCAGGGGCTACAGACCGCATTTGTCGTGCGGCCAGATGAGTTTGGTGGCAGTGGGCAGGGTGAAGAATTGAAGGTCACTGGCGACTGGACGGTAGTTGCGTCGAGCTTTGTCGACTTGGCTAGCCAACTGACCTGAGCACACGCCTCAGAGCGTCCAGAAAGACAGTACGACAAGCACACCCACTACAAACACCACAATCTCGAGCAAAAGGCCCATGCGCCAAGGGCGCCACCAGCCCGGCAAAGGATACGACGTCATATCGATGTCACCCCCAAAAGCGAGCAAATCCGCCAGCCTACCGAAGATGAGAATCTAGTCTGCCGTCACGGCAGAAAGCGCCGCACGGAGCCAGTCCTTACCTGGGTTTGACGCGGGTTAGCGGCCCTTGAAAACCGGGTCTCGCTTCTCAACGAAAGCGTGGAAGGCCTCGCGCGAGTCTTCACTCGCACCGGTACGGCTGTGACGCTCGGTTTCGAGTTCGATGTAGTCACGCAGCGGCATATTCTCTGCGTTGATGAAATTTTTCTTCATCTCGCCAATCGCCAACGGCGCTTTGGCAGCAATCTTGTCAACGATCGCGTCTACTTCCGCGTGAAAGGTGGCATCGGAGAAGGTACGCGCCACGAGGCCAATCTCCTCGGCGTAGTCCGCCTTGAACTTCTCCGACATAAAGAAAAGCTCACGGGCACGCTGTGCACCAATGATGCGGGGAAGCGACCACGGTCCTCCCATATCGCCGGAGATCGCCACACCCAGGAATGCCGTGTTGAACGATGCACGTTCTGTTGCGTAGCGCAGATCACATGCACACGCCCAGCCAAAGCCTGCACCCGCACAAGCCCCGTTGACACCTGCGATCGTGACTTTAGGCATCTCGTGCAGGAGCGTCGAGATATGGAAATACTCTTTGCGGTTCGGCTCCTGCGCCTCACCACTGGTAGACGCCTTCAGGTCAACACCCGGGCAGAAGCCACGACCCGCTCCAGTGAACAGCAGGGCACGCACATCCTGGTCCAGGGCAACACGGTTTAGCGCGTCATACAGCTCGCGCATCATCGCGTTGGTAATGCCGTTCAAGCTGTCCGGCCGATTCATGATGATATTGGCTCGAGGTCCTTTGACCTCATAGATGATGTTCTCGTAGTCCGACATGCGGGGGTCCTCTCGGGGCTCTTGTTGTCATGCGCGCTTCAGCGCCTGATCTCGATAGTAGCAGGGGCGTGGGCAGTGGTCTGTGCATGCCGGAGCTATGTTAAGTCGGTGGTCTTCTAAAAGACATTCCCTTCGGGGTCGCCGGCAACTGTGCCCAGCAGCCATTAGTTTGACCGCCAGCACATCCAGACCCAGGAACGCCACGGAGACATCGTGCCGGAAGAATTCCCTGCGCATCACGCCAACAATGCTCGTATGCTCAAAATGCTGGGCGGCAAACAACCTTACGGCTGGCAGCGGCAGGGCTCTAACTACACGCAGATGGCCGTGATGTCGCGACGGCTAAACGGCAGAAGTTGCGTTGGACGAGCTTTAGCCCTGCAACATCACGTACTTCATCAGGTCCACCACCTGCTCCGGAGTTTGAGCCCAGGCCATAGCAGCGGCGTCCACTTCCTTCAAAGGGTGGATGAGCGCCTCATCGTGCAGAGTGATGTAGGGGACGCCGACGGCCGCAGCAAATCCAGCATCAAACGCAGCATTCCACTGTTTATACTGATCGCCAAAGCGCACCACGACCAGGTCGGCATTGGAGATCAGAGTTTTGGTGCGAATACCGTTGACCTTCGACGACTTGTGGTCTTTCCAGAAGGCTTCGGCCTCAGCGCCAAGCACATCACCCGCGTCATCACTAGCCGCATGGTTAGTAACGGGCGCCGAGAATTCCACCGGCAACTCTGCAGCCTCCGCACCCTGTTCAATTCGCTCGCGCCAGTCAGTGTGGATCTCACCGGAGAGGTAGACGTTCCAGATCATGCTCATGCTGGGGCCTGTTTGTTTTGTTCAGGAGTTGATTTTAATTCGAAGGAACGCCAGCAGTAGTTAGTCTTTACCAAAGAAATTCGCTTCCACTGCATGGTCAAAGTCAATATTGAAGCGCGTTGCATGCGTAGACAGCACGACAATCGCGTTTGGCCGCGATGCGCGCCTGCAGTTCTAGCAGAGAAGCCACTCAGGCCCGGCCCTCTGCAATCAGGCGGGCCCGCAGTTCGGGGTCGAGTGCCGGATACAGATGGGGTGACCATTTAGAAGCAATCCCGAGGTCGTTACCATCCCGCTGCCAGTTGTCCTCACCCTGTCGGGTTTTGACAAGACCCCATGCCAGCAGCGAATCCGCGTTGTCACGGATCGCTTCGAGCGGGGTATGAGGTTCAAGCCCAAGCTGGGTAATCACTTTCTCGAGCGTGCATACCGGGGAACGGAACGTATTGCCTTCGCGGTAGTTGCCGGCGATGCCAATGCCCGGGTAGAGCGTCTTGAGAATGGCCTGCACATCTTCCTGCAGCATTATTCCAGAGTCATCGGTGGCGACGAGGTTGTAGCGCTCGCCGCTCACATTGTCAGAGCACTCGGCGATGAGGCGCTGCGCTTCTGCCACGTCCCGCACGTCGACAATATTCCAGTACATACGCGGGTGGCCATATCCCTCCAACATGTCACCGATGCGGGACTGCCAGGCCCATGGGCGCTGATGCGTCGCCGCAAGAACCGGCCCAATCACGTGACAGGGGCACACGCCAAATGCAGCGAAGCCATTGGCTTCAGCTTCCGCGTATACGTAACGCTCGGACTCAACCTTGGTCATGGAGTAGGCGACCTCGCGATTCTTCGCAACGGTGTCCATGTCCCAAGTGGCGCCCTCGCGACGACGATCCTGATTCATGTCCGCCCAGGAGTCTTCCGTAAAGCGGTGACCCTCATCCGATGGGTGGCCCACCGCAGCCATGGAGCTGGTGTAGACCAGGCGCTGCACGGAGCCAGCAGCCTTGATGGAGTCCATTACCAGCTTGGTGGCCTCAAGGCCACCTTCATAAACCTTCATCGGCGTCGAGCCTTCAAGGTTCCCCATCTCCGCAGCGGCATGGAAAATACCGACGCAGCCTTTAAAGACCTCGTCATACGCTCCCGGTATCGTCATATCGCAGGTGTGCAGCGAGACACTACCAGGGCCGATCTGATTCATGGCCTTGAGGTGAGCCGTGTTGGCGAGATTGGCCGCATCGCGCACGCAGGCCCGCACAGCGTAGCCATGTTTCAAAAGATTTAGAACGATGTGCGAGCCGATGTAACCCGCGCTACCAGTCACCGCAACGGGGCCATCCCCTGGACCGATAGGTGCATTCGACATGGTGGCCTCCCAGGGCTTAGAACTAGGCAAAGCGGGCGAGTATAAAGTCAAAGCCCGCTTGTGGCGGGGGACGCCAACAAGTCAGGGGTTCAGCACCACCTTGATGGCGCTGTCGGCCTGCAGTTGGGTCTCGTAGGCCTCAGAGGCGTCGGCCAGCGCAAACGTATGCGAAATGAGAGGTTTGCGGTCAATCTTGCCAGACTCGATCAGCTCTGCTGCCTCCACAAACTCCTCCGGCACCCAGGCCCACGAGCCGTGGATGCGTAAGTCTTTGCGCACTGCAATGTTCATATCCAGCTCGATCGGCTTCTCGAACACGGCCACCACCACCAACTGGCCACCAAAGGAGACCATGTCCATGGCCTGGGAAAGCACGGACGGGCCGCTTGTGTTCTTGCCTGCCCCAGCACAATCGAAAACAATGTCGACGTTGGCATCTTCGGCGTCGATCACACCTAGGCTAGTGCTGCCCGTAAGCGCCTTCACAGCCTCAACAGTGTCGCCATCGACCGCGTTGATCGTGTCAGCGGCACCAAGCTGCCGGGCCATTTCGAGGCGTTTCGATGAAACGTCCACCGAGATGATGTGGGCACCCGGCGCCATGGCCCGAATGCATTGAATGACACCAAGCCCTATGATCCCTGCACCCATGACGACACAAGTCTGACCATCAACAGGTTTGGCCAGTTTTGCCGCATGCAGCGACGTTGCGAGTGGCTCAGTGGTGGCTGCTTCATCGTACGAGACATGGTTTGCAACCGGCCGCGCCAATGCAAGCATCTGCTCACTGACCTTTACAAACTCAGCGTTAGCACCCATGCCCACAGTGCAGATGCGGTCACCCTGCTTCAGATCGGTGAGTCCATTGACCTCCACGACCTCACCGCTGAACTCGTGCCCCATTACCCGTCCGCCATCAATCTCAGCGGACAGCCCTTCTTCGAAGAGACCGTGACGGTAAGTGTGCAGATCGGACCCGCAAATACCGCAGGCTCGAACGCGCAGGATGGCCTCACCAGGTCCGGCGACGGGGCGCTCGACGTCCTCGACCCGAATGTCACGTGGGCCCTTGAATATGGCTGCTTTCATCGCGTGGTCCTCTCTCTCCTGGTAACTGCCCCCAACGCTATCACACAAGGTTGTGCTTGCCTCTGGGGTTAAAGCCCAACAGTCCGAAAGTGCCATCGTGGGCAGCCCTATGGGGCTCGCATATCAGGCACCATCGGAGACTTGGAAGTCCGGGCTCTTCCAGATGCGAATGCTAGCGGTGATCTCTCCAGCTCACACGCGGTCCCGCAGCTTTTTGGCAAACTGCGTCCATCATGGTTGGCGCGCCATACCTGGCGGTGCCGAGCGTGTCTCCATTGCCGTTAGCGTATTAAGCAGAACTGAAAACTGCGGCTCTGTTCGTAGCGGGCCCCAAAACCGCGCGAGACGCAGACTGTCGAGCAGACGTTCGTCTCTCTGCTGCAGTCCGCGCTTCATCACTTCGAGCGCTAACGCCCGGTCGCCCGCAGCTGCTGCGGTACGGGCCGCAATGTAGGGCCCCGCCTGCTGTTCAATCTCTACAATGTCGGGGTCCTCCAGCGCGCCCACCATCACACGCGACGGCGCCGCAGCGGCAGTGAGTGAAGGTTCAAGCCCTGGCGGCAAACGGGCGAGCCAGCCCTGCCCTTCCCTTTTGTCCCCCGCAAGCAGCTCGGCCTCCGCGGCAAGAATCAGAGCCCGAACCCGGGTTCGGAACTCCGGCGTTTGGGTCACCACCGTCGAAGCAAGCGCAAGGGCTTTGTCATACTCACCAGCAATAAGCGCGAGACGGGCAAACTTGAGCAACCAGGCCGGCCGGCGGGGCGCCAGATAGGCATGAGCACCCGCTATGAGCGTTCTCGCTTCAGCAGGGCGCCCTTCACGCAACGCGATCTGCAGTAGTCCAAAAAGATTGGGCGCCGCATCAGGGTTGCGCATGCGGCCGCGCTGCAGCACATCGTTCGCACTCTTGTAGTCGAGTTCAAGGACCAGGTAGTAACGAGCCCGCTGCATCAGGTAGCCATACCGCTTTGGTGAGAGGTCGATCACTTGCTCAAGGTGCTTACTTGCCTCCGCACGGGCTCGCTCGAGCCCATAGTGGCGCGAGCCCAGTTCAGTGAAGTAGTCCGCCAGTCGCTCATGCGCCACCAAGGCTTCACGCTGATCACCAGCCGCCTCCGCAAGGCCGAATCGATATGCCTGCCAGTCCATTTCGGCACCAGCCATCCAGTCAAGCCACAACGCTTCCGCGTCCAGTACCCGTGCTCGCACCGTTGGGGTCAACTGACTGAGATCAGGGAACGCACTCGGATTGCGCCGACGCACATCCACATAGATTTCATTCCGGATCCGTTGGGCGTCTTTGCCAACGTCAGACGAAGGCCGGATCCCAGGGATTACCACCGCACCCTCGGAGACCACCTGATAACCTGACGCACCCCGGCTCACGACGTAGGCGGCAGGGGCATTGATCGGTACGATCTGCAGATCGTCCTGGCGAGCCATGGCGAGATCGAGTACAGCTGCTCTGCGATCGATCCGCACGCTGCCAAGCGGAACCACCGCGGACCTTGGGCCTTGACCCACCTGCGCTGGAGCTGGCACGGTTGAGCCGCCTTCCTGCACGGCTACCCAGAACCCTGCTGCGATAGCACCCATGGTTGCGATGATGGCAAGCCAGGGCACGCGGGGCGCCTGCGCGTGAGATTCGTGGGAGTTTGAAGCTGCGGCCGGGTCAGACATGCGCGAGATGTTCGGACACACTAACGTGTAAAGCAACACCTTTAGGTCGCCCTGCCTACGCCATGCGCCCCGTCGATCTTCGGGGCGTATACTCACCGCCACGCTCGGCACAACAACAGGAATAAACGATGGATTTCGGAGTACAAGTCAACGTCTACCGCACCAACTGGGAAGATGTGCGCGCATCGGTGGAAGCTATGGAAGCCGGACGCTGGGACAGCGTCTGGTTTGCGGACCACTTCATCCCACCCGGGGCCGATCACGAGCAGGAAGCGCTCACCGCGTTCGAAGGGCTGACCGCTATCGCATTTGCCGGGGGTTTCACTAAGAAACTCCGGCTGGGCAACCTTGTGCTTGGCAACACTTATCGAAACCCAGCGCTCGTTGCCAAGATTGCGGGCACCATCGACACCATGACCGAAGGGAGATTTACGCTCGCTATTGGTGCCGGTTGGTACAAGCGCGAGCACGAGGCTTACGGCTGGGAGTTCCCTTCCATGAAGGAACGCCAGGATCGCTTCGAAGAGGCCTGTGAACTCCTGCGCAAACTGATCCACGCTACGGAACCCGTTGACTACAATGGCAACTATTACGATATCGACAGCGCGCGGCTGTCGCCTGGGTCCTACAACCCGAGCAAGCCGATCCCCATCATGGTCGGCGGAACAGGGCCCAAACGCACGCTGCGAACACTTGCGCGCTATGGCGACGTGATGAACCTCGATGGCTGGGCTGGCGGAGGCATGTCGCTGGACTACTACAAATCCAAGTCCGACATTCTCGACCGGCACTGCGCAGACTGTGGGCGCGACCCCAGCGAGATTCGCCGTACTCTGCTGATGCCGTGTTACCTGACTGAGGACAAAGGTCTGATCGAAAGGGTTACTAAAGGGCTTGGCGAGGGCACCGTGGCGGGTTCAGCCCAGTACATTGTCGACCGCATTGGTGAGTTCAAAGAGGCCGGCATCGCAGAGATCATGTTTGGTGGCATCGCCTCCGGCGACGTTGACCGCCTACAGATGTACGAGGAAGAAATCGTCTCCAAGGTTTAGGCTCGACCAACCTGATGCGTGGCCCCATTCCGGGGCCACGCATCACTTCCCCACTACAACCCCCCTCACCTGGGTTTGCAGACGATCGCACTCTCCACAAGCAGCTTCAGTCGACCTAAAGGTCTATCAGGACCCCGGCATGCCCCATACCATGGGTTCGTGTCCGTAACGTCCATCCAGCTACCGACACTAGGGCTTAAGGATGCAACCCATTAACCACTTACCGCATGGCTTCATCAACGCAACTCGAAGGGACAGAGAGGACGTGACCAAGCTCCATGTCAGCGCCGGTGCAGCCACACAGGCCAGGACTGAAACAGTGTGCCTCTATCACCTGCGCCACGTTCTTGGCCTTTAGGTGCCACCCTTACTGGCAGAAACTTAGCTACACCAGCAGGACCGGCGAGTGTCCAGCGTAAACGGAGCCGGATTGCTGGCAGGTTCGCCAGCAGCACCTCTCCATGACAGTGTGATGGGCGCAACCGGTGCGGCGCTGCAGCGCGTTGATCCACCACCAACACTAGCTGGCGGCCGCGCGTCGCTCGCACTAGGCGATTTTGGACCAGAGAACCGTTTGTACTTAGAAAATACACGCAAGGTCACCGCGGTAGTGGACTACGCTCGATGATGAATGACTACTCCGGGGCCATATCACGCGCTCTCTAAGTGACTCACGAAGCTGAAGCTCATGACTTGATGGCACTGCGTCGTACGCCCAGCGCCTCACCTGGGGGACCCGCAGCCCCTAAACTTTATTACTACTTTCAGGCGCAGGCATCCTGCACCTGACACTCAGTGGAGATCAATCGCTCCCGTCACCCGCCAGCCTCCGAGCGTAACCAAGCGCGTGACCGAGCGAAGATGTAAACGCGACACCATGCCAGGCAATGTCAAACGCAGTGCCATGATCAACCGAGGTACGGATAATGGGCAGACCGATCGTCACATTGACGCTGTTCTCGAAACCGATGAGTTTCATCGGAGCGTGACCCTGGTCGTGATACATGCAGATGATCGCGTCATGAGCGTCGTTGTTGATGGCCTGGTAAAACACCGTATCTGCGGGATGCGGCCCAGTCACAACGTAACCCCGCGCGTTCGCCTGGTCGATCGCGGGCTGGATTAACTCTGCGTCTTCGCTGCCAAACAGGCCATGCTCACCGGCGTGTGGGTTCAGTCCACATACGGCAATCCTGGGCTCGGGAAATGCCCCAAGCAGAGCATTCCTGGTAAGTTCGATCACGTTCAGGACGCGTTCGGTGGTAACCCGCTCGATTGCCTCTCGCAGGCTGAGATGAGTGCTCACGTGGCTGACTGCTACGTTCGGGTTGGCAAGCATCATCGAGTAATTGTCTATCCCACAGAGACCTGAGATGAGCTCTGTATGACCAATAAACTCTGGATGGGACGTCTTGGTACCTTCCTTGTTCATCGGCATGGTAACGACCCCGGCCACCTCTCCTGCCAGCGCTGCCCGCGCTGCGTTCACCACATAGGCGTGCGCCGCGCGACCCGCGGCTTCTGAGAGGACGCCCGGGGTCAATTCGCTCGCCAGGAGCAGCCTGTGGTCAAGCACATTGAGCGCGCCCTGAGCAGCCTCACCTGGGCGTGACACCCTGTGCAGGTTCACTTCGAGGTTGAGCAGCGCTTGCCCTGCTTCCAGAATCGACGCGTCACCATAGATGACAACGGACTCATCGAGCTCCCCTGCGGCCGCGCAGCGCAGCACAATCTCGGGCCCGACGCCGGACGCATCGCCCATCGTAATGGCCATAGGTACGGCCTCAGCCAAATCAATACTCCAACGCTTGAACACAGTTGTATCATAGGCTCCAGCCACTCGGGCACGCGAATTAAGGTGGCGTTTCTGGCAGAATTTCCCACTCGCGATAGGGCAGACAGATTCATGAGTGAAGCAACCAAAGTTGATGTACTCGTTGTGGGAGCGGGATTTGCCGGCATGTACATGCTGCACAGGCTGCGTGAGTTAGGCGTCAGCACCAAGGTGCTGGAAGCCGGCAGCGGAGTCGGCGGTACCTGGTACTGGAACCGTTACCCAGGGGCGCGCTGCGACGTGCCAAGCATGGAGTACTCCTACAGCTTCTCCGAAGAACTGCAGCAGGACTGGGATTGGACCGAAGTGATGGCCGGACAGCCAGAGATCCTCGAATACGCCAACCATGTCGCAGACCGTTTCGATCTGCGCAGCGGCATAGAGTTTGATACCCGGGTGACCTCCACCCACTACTCAGAGGAGACCCATCGCTGGACTGTCACCACCGACGGCGGCGACGTTTACGATGCACACTACTGCGTGATGGCAACTGGCTGTCTCTCGATGCCCAACACGCCGGACATAAAGGGCGCAAACGACTTCGAAGGCGACGTCTACCACACCGGACAATGGCCCCACGGCGGGGTGGACTTCAGCACCACATCCGTTGGCATCATCGGTACAGGTTCATCCGGCATCCAGGCCATCCCGGTTATTGCCGAAGACGCCAGGCACCTGACTGTCTTTCAGCGCACCCCCAACTACACTATGCCCGCCCACAATCGGGACATGACCGATGATTTCCGAGCCGACGCAAAGGCAAACTACGCGGCCATCAGGCAGCAACAGAGAGAGTCCCAAGCAGGGATTGTTGGATACGGATTCGGGTTCGGCGGCGCCGATCTCATCATGCCAATGGACCATTTGCTGGAAACGAGCGCGGAAGAACGTGCCAATGCAGTGGAAGATGAAGGCTTCGGCGCCATCCGGCGCTTTATTGACATTGGCCTGAATCCGGAAGCCAATGAGATGGCGTGTGAGATGTATCGGGCCCAACTTGGCAGAATTATCACCGATGATGCAACCGCCGAAGGGCTTAAGCCACGCAACTATCCGATTGGCTGCAAACGTCCGGTCATCGACACCAATTACTACGAGACCTACAACCGTGACAACGTGACCCTGGTGGACCTACGCCAGGGTGGCATCGAGCACATCACCAGAACCGGCGTCCAGACAGAGCAAGGCCATTTCGAGTTCGACGCTCTGGTCTATGCGACGGGCTTCGATGCCATGACCGGGGCACTGCTCAACATCGATATCAAAGGCCGCGGTGGCAAGCCATTGAGCGACGCCTGGGAAGCGGGCCCGCGCACCTACCTTGGGCTCCAGGTATCCGGCTTCCCGAACATGTTCATGATCACAGGGCCAGGTAGCCCTTCCGTATTGTCGAACATGATCGTGTCGATCGAACAGCATGTGGACTGGATTCACGACTGCATCGCGCACATGAACGACCGGCAACTGCAGGCGATAGAGGCTATACCCGAAGCGGAAGAGGGCTGGATCCACCACGTGAACGAGGTGGCGAAGGGCACCATGTTCACGTCTCCCTCATGCAACTCCTGGTATCTCGGCGCGAACATCCCGGGCAAGCCGCGGATCTTCATGCCGTACGTGGGCGGCGTTGGCACTTACCGCAAAAAGTGCGATGAGATTGTGGCGAACGGCTATGAAGGGTTCGAACTCTCAGCCTGACAGCACGGAGGCGAAAACGGTGCTGCGTGTCATCACCGGTTTCAGTCAGGACGAGGCCGGTGACTGGTTTCAACCCACGAATGGCTGCACCTCCAGCACGTGCGGCACAAGCCATCCTTCTTGAACCGCCCAGTAGTAGTTACCGAAGCTAGTCGCGCTGGGTTTCTCGGAAAACCGCTCGACTGTGTACGTTGCAACCGGCAGGTGGTGCCGGGCCATCTCGTGCCCTAAGGGTCGACCCTCGAATTCGATGAGCAAACGTCCCCGCCGGACTGCAACGTGACCACTCGATCAAGGCGGGTTCCTGGAGCGTACTCCACATGTTAGAGGATGCCATTCCCCTGATGTTTGGCGATGCGCGACACATGGCTTAGACGGGCGAGCAGATCGCGATCCCACCTACACTGCCCCACGGAACGGAGATCGTCGCTAGCCCATNCGGTACCGCNTCGGATTCCTCCGCGTCTTATCGCGCCGCGGGTGCATCTGTTCCGGTGTGAGCNCGAACCGCCCGTCCTTGGTATAACTCTCNACTCACTGAGGAGAGNGCACCCATGAACGACTTTGGAGGAAAANTGGCAGTCGTCACCGGCGGCGGTACAGGCATGGGGCGCGAGCTTGCCCGTCAACTGGTGGCTGAGGGCTGCGACGTCGCGATGTGTGACGTACTTGANTCCAACATGCTGGAAACCAAGCAACTGTGCGAGGCTGAAGGCTCACAGGGGCGCGTTATCTCGACCCACATCTGTGACGTCTCCGATGAAGCCGCAGTCACGCGTTTCAGAGATGAAGTGGTCGAACAGCACAACACCGACCACATTGACCTGCTGTTTAATAATGCTGGCGTCGGTNGTGGCTCCAGCTTCGTTGAGGGTGAACGCGACAACTGGGAGCGTACCTTCAACATCTGCTGGTACGGAGTCTATTACACCGCGCGTGCCTTCATGGACCTGCTGGTTGCGAGCGACGACTCACACATGGTCAACACCAGCAGCGTCAACGGCTTCTGGGCCTCAATTGGACCGCAGAGCGCGCACTCTGCCTATTCGGCCGCCAAGTTTGCGGTTAAAGGGTTTACCGAGGCCCTTGTGACGGATTTCCGCAACAACGCACCACACGTGAAGGTCTCAGTTGTGATGCCCGGCCATATTGGCACGTCCATCGCAATCAATGTAAACAAGATCCTGACCGGCAAGTTCGACGAGGATGAAGGCCTTTCCGATGAAGACCTTGCCGAGACCCGCAGACGGTGGTCGGCGTCGGGGCTCATCAATGACAACGTTACCGACGATCAACTGCGCGCGGCTATCTCAGCGATGGGGACCTCGTTTCGAGACGATGCACCCACTACCGCCGCACAAGCGGCCACGATCATCCTGAACGGCGTCAAGGCCGAACGCTGGCGCATTCTGGTTGGTGAAGATGCCCAAGTGCTGGATGACCTCGTGCGGGATGACCCAGAATCTGCGTACGAGACGAACTTTTTGGACAAGGTACGCGAGCGGACGGTCTGGAACCTGAGCACCTGACCAGCGGCCGACCGATCGTTGCGCACCGAGGTAATCCCGCCGGATCTACTGATCCGTTGGCTGCGCCTCCAACCCAGTGAGTGAATTAACTGGCATAGCGACACATGCAGGCGGTTTACGGTCGTCGTGCACGCGATGCGCTGCGCTTCGCGCACAAGGGCNTTANACCGCATGTAGAAGTCGGTGTNTTCCANGGGCTAGCAGATTGGGAGAGAAACTCGAGCCACGACTGNATCGGGCCATCAACAGCGGCTAGAGCCTGTGCGAAGATTTCGTAACGTTCTACCCGCAANGCACCGGTGAAGAACCCCGACCCTGAAGAAGCGCCATCAGGTCGCTGACCNCAGGGATCACGGTGGTAGTATTCGCACTCCATGCAATGGCTTGAAGCAATCGTCCTCGGCATCGTCCAAGGCTTGACGGAATTTCTCCCCGTATCGAGTTCTGGGCATCTTGTCCTGACCCAGGACCTAATGGGCTACACCCCCAGCGGTGGCATCGTCTTCGAAGTCGCGGTCCACCTCGCTACCCTGGCGGCGATTGCCCTCTTCTACCACTCCCGAATCTGGACATTGCTCATCGGTGCCATGAAAGGTGAAGAGGCAGCCTGGCGTTATGCTATGAAATTGGTGGTTGCGACCTTGCCCGCGATCGGTGTTGCATTGCTGGCACGTGACTTCATCGAGAGTCAGTTCGAGTCCCCGATGGTCGCAGCGTCACTACTACTTGTAACAGGCTGCATTGTCTGGTCTACCCGCTGGACCATCACCAGGGGGCAGGTCGAAGAGCCCACCTGGAGNCAGGCACTCGTGATCGGCTGCGCTCAGGCATTTGCCATTCTCCCCGGGATTTCACGCAGTGGAACAACAGTCGCCACCGCGATGGCGCTTGGCATGGCGCCACTTGCGGCGGCGGAGTTCTCCTTCATGATGGGGATCATCGCGATGGTCGGCGCAGCCGTGTTATTGCTACCGGATATGCTGAACGCCGACCCATCACTGCTCGGTAGCATCTTTGCTAGCAGTATTGCCGCGCTGGTGTCCGGGCTGGCAGCACTGGTCGCCTTCGTCTGGCTGCTAAAGACGCAGCGGTTTTACATCTTTGCCTGGTACGCATGGGGCGTGGGAGCAACCTACCTAACTTTCCTTTGGCTGCGGTGAGTGGAAGGGACATGCCTGAGACCTTTGAAGGCAGTTGCGCCTGCGGTCAGGCTCGCTTTCGTCTGACCGGCCGGCCTNTGTTTGTACACCGCGGCCTGCNACGGTAACGCTTGTCGCCTTTGTCCTCTTCCCGGAGTGTCAAACTCTTCACAGGAATCTCTGTTGGTTTCCGCTCATTCGAAGTGCATTTCACCCGGCAAACGCAGCAGCCACAAACATACTGCCGACACCGCATAGCCAATCAGCAGCATGGCAAAAGCGGGTAGATAGCTCCCGGTCATGCCAAACACTAGCGTCGTAAGTGGCAGACCCACCAGATTAAAAGGCATGGTGAGGGGCATCGAGGCACCCATTACCTTAGCAAACGCATGCACACCAAAGCGCTCCGCCAGTAATAAGGACCACAGCGGCGCAATGCCGCCGTAGCCAAGCCCAAACAGCGCGCCCGCCAAGCAAAGCATCAGAAGATCGTCGGCAATGAGAAGCAGTAGCGTCGCAACAACCTGGAGCGCCACCGCCACTGTGACCACAAGGCGCTTGGGGATGTGGTCTGCGGAAGCACCCGCCAGCGGCTTCGCGATTGCGCCGAACAAGGTTGTTACGAGTACGGTCCAGGAAGCGTGCATCGGTGACAGCCCTAGGTCGGTTCCGTGAGACGGCAGCGCAATGACAATCGCGGCAATCGCCATATAACAGGGCCCGGCGATCAGGCTTATGAGCCACACATCACGGTTGCGCACGGCGCGGGCGAACGTCCATTCAACTGGGTCAGCTTCGACTTGACTGAGGGCCACAGGCGCCTCACCGTCCGGTGTCAGCCCCACATCTTCAGGCGCGCGTATGGCAAACCGCCAGATAAGCGGCCCAAGCACCAGTGGCGTCAGCACCGCAAAAACGAGGAACGAGGTCTGCCACCCAAATGTTGTCAAAAGCCANGTCGCAAGTGGCACCAGCACAACACCCGAGAACGTGATCCCTGCCTGAGAAAGGCCAAGCGCTGTGCCGCGGCGCCGGGTAAACCAGTTGGTCAGGATCAAGTTGCAAGCAAGGTTGCTGGTGAGTCCGACCCCGACTCCCACCACCACACTGAAACCCAGATAGAGCTGCCAGATGCTGGTCGCCATCGACGCGATAACCAAGCCCAGCGAGAGCAGACCAACNCCGATCAACATCATCAACCGCAGTGAGTGCTCGGTAAGAAGCCTAACCGCGAAAGGACTGAACACGGCCATCAAGACCATCTGCAGAGAGATCGCGAGGGAGATTTCGAAGCGGGTTGCTCCCAACGCCTCCGTCAGCGGCTTCAGATAGACGCCAAACGTGTAGTAGCCGATACCAACACTNAAGAACTGCGCAGTGGCGGTGAAGCCGACAACCTTCCAGCCAAAAAACAGGACCTTNGTTTGAGTCGCGCTCGCTCTTGCTTCAGTCACTACGTTCGATTTGTCCCGAAGGCTCGGNTCAGAAGCGCTGCAGCCTAGCACGGAAGCCGGGCCACCGATGTCAGTGAGGCCTTAGCAGATGCCGCGGTAGCCATAATGCCTGCTACACCGACTCGATGATCACTATAGACGCATCGTCCGGGNGGTACTCGCCAGCGACGTCACGTTTGAGCAGCGGCCTTTTCCAAGTTGCTGCAGNCAGTAACGCAGCACAATGCGAGGTTCGCCGCGATGGCGAACCNGGCGCAGCTCGCAGTCTCCTGATGCTCCGTTGACAGGCAATGTGCTCCGGCCTGCTTGGCGCACCTCATGCTCGCTCCTGTGAGAACAACGCTGGCCCTGCTTTGCGCACCCGGCAACCCGCCAACCGATCGTTCAATTCTAGAAGTTCGGGACCACTTGCAAAGTTTTCCAACCAGGCACTGATGCTTGCCCGCCCATCGTCACCTTCCAGCGCCACATCCAAGACCGCTGCCACGCGCTGCAGCATCCACACCTGGTAGGGAATGACCATCCGTCTTGACCGAATTCCCCCAATTTCGAACTCATGCGTCAGCGCGCCGTCGCCCGTCTGATGTTCTCTCCAGGGGGGATCAGCAAAGAACGACTTGGCGGGTAGCCCTTCCCCGGGCGTATGGTCAGGCCCNGCAATGAAAGCGGCGGTTTTCTCCATCGTGCTTTTGAGAACCGGCCACATCTCNTTGAAGAAAACGCCCACTANAGCGTCGAGCGTATCTGGAACAACATCGNCCACTACCCATTGGCCACCGTCTCNAGTGGCTGGGCGGCCAANCAGGCTCCCGTCCGCGCCCACAGAGTAGAGNTTCTGCGCGTAGCTACGGGCATTAATGCTGATGCCACAGGTCCGCTCAACCCATTCTGCCACCAGCGGGTGTTCATTGCGTAGCGCAAAACCCGTTACAGCGTCACGGTATACATGCGCATATANAGGGCCCAGGAGGCCAAAATCACCGAGCGAGGGAAGCCCTCCCAATAAAAAATCGTGCGCACTAAAGTGCGCGTCAAGGAGATCGAGGATGCTCTCCATCGAAGCCCACCAGGCGTGCTCGGTTTCCGGTGTACAGCCCAGTTGAACTAGACCGGCAAGTGCGCCGCGCGGCTCGGTGCGGGCAACGGAGAGACCAAAAATCCGCTCCATCGAAGCATGACCNTCGGCAAGTTTCTCATCCCCNTGGACCTCTCCCGCAAACACCGAACCCCACTGCAGGGCATTGTATCCAGCATGGCTCGGCTCAACGCCGGGCAGCGTGTAGTACCACCGCGACCAATAGCTTGCGGGCCCCATCCACTCTTCAAGCATTTCAACAAGATANGTTGCGAGCGTCTGACGCGGCGAGGTGCGAGGATCGGGTACAACGGGCTGGGCGGTATGCCTTGCCTCAACAACGTCGATTATTTCAGACGAGTCCTGTACCCAGGTGCCGTCTGCCATCTGCATCTGGGGCAGCACAGTTGCGCCCATTGCAGGCATGAGCAAACCGTGCATCAACTCGGGAGTCGCGAGAATGTCTTCGAAGCCGTCCCCCAGATCGCCCATCCGCTCCTTGTAGCGCAGGTAAGCACGCACCTTGCCGGAATAGTGGCTGTGCTCCCAACTGAACAGTCGAATCGGCATAACGTTAAAGCTCCGTGGTCAGGCNTCGCCTGAGTGGAAAAAGACGCCAATGGCGAAATTAAGGCTGGCAATCTCGAACCAGCAGACCAACGCCGAGAGAAACAACGCTCCCGGAGCGTTGACCTCTGTTACCCCAGATACTGCGCGGATACAGGCCATAGCCGGCGGGCCAGCTTTTGGCGGCAATACGCGCCGGCACAGGCAACGCAACCGTATGTGCCCGCTACGCCTCAAACAGCAGCAATAGCACGAACNCAATACCAAGGCCGACCAGCGCAACATCGCACGGCAGTTAGATTGAACCGTAATGGACGANTTGCTCCATATAGCGCCCACCAAAAGCGCAAGCACTGCAATGGATGCAGTCAATTGAGCCAGCCGTTCGCGCAGGTCCGCCATCAGTGCCTTGGCTTCCGCCGCACTAGTGTTCCGGCAGGTATTGTCGGTGGCGCAGCATTCAAGCGCGCAAGTTCAAACCCNGCNGCCGCTCGGTAATGTTCCATGAACTCTTCGCGTTCCGATTGCGAAATAACGGCTTCAATGTCGTCGAACACGCCACCGCATCGCTCATCCAGCATGTTCAGAATCGCAAAGGGGCCCGCACCTCGGTTGCGAAGCACAACCGCTGAGACGTCTGCGCACAGTCGGGCGTCATACGCTGCAAGCGCCTTTGCTTTAACCCCGTGTTCAGCCAGCTCAGCACCCAACACCCGTGCATCAACAATGGCCTGACTCGCGCCGTTCGAACCCGTGGGGTACATGACATGCGCCGCATCACCGATCAATACCACATTGCCATCAACCCAGGAGAGCACGGGCTCACGATCAATCATTGGGTACTCATAGACCGTCTGCGCACCTCGCAGCATGGCTGGCACATCAAGCCAGTCGTAGGCCATGTCGCTGAAGTAATGGAGGATNCTGTCAACGTCGACACGTTTGCTCCAGTCAGCAGGTGGCACACCCTGGTTGTCCACTGTAATTTCTGCGATCCAGTTGATCGTCGCCAGGCTTGTTTCAGGATCGGGCTTCGAGATCGGGTAAAACACCACCCGCCGATTATGGCTNCCAAGACCCACAAAGGACGCCCCGCTGCGCACAGGCACGCCTTGGGTCACACCACGCCACATGATGGCACCACCCCACTGTACCTCAGGCTGGTCCGGATACATCTGCGCTCTGACGTTCGAATGCAGGCCATCCGCGCCAACCAGCAAGTCCGCCTCAATAGCGAGACGCGCGCCAGCCTCCGTCTCAATACCAACAAGCACTCCGTCGTCCACAGCAGCGTTCCGGTAACTGAGCACCCGGTGTCCGGTCNCGACCACATCNGGACCGAGCCGTTTGAGCACCGTGTTGTACAACAACATCTGCAGCTGCCCACGATGCAACGAGTACTGCGGCCAGTTGTACCCAGCGGCCAGACCTCGCGGCTCCGAGTAGACGTCTTTGCCATTCAGTCCCACNAGCGCCCACTCTTGGGTCTGCAACCCAATTGAGTCCAACTCATCTTCAGTGATNCCGAGTTCGAACAATTCTCGAACTGCGTTAGGCTGCAGATTGATACCAACCCCGAGTGGCTTAAGCTCGGAAACCGNATCGAACACTGTGCAGGACACACCAATNTGTTGAAGAGTAAGCGCAAGGGTGAGCCCGCCTATACCGGCCCCTGCAATAGCTACCGAGGTTCCATTCATAGGCGGAGCCTAACGCAGGGAATAGACTGGCGTTGAAGTGCCCATACAGGTCAAGCCAGATAGTNGTNCGCAGAAAGCCGGCACCAGCTCATGGGTTTCCCGCTAAATTGTCGTAGGGAAGACCTGTTGCCCTTCCGCTCTAGGTCGCCGCCCCCATACGATNANNCCAGGCCGNCCTTTCGACTGCCCGGCAAACTGAACATTCTCCGGGTCACGGTAGCCAATGCGCACCATGCGCCGCACCCTGTCGNTAGTGTTGATCCTAGAACCGTGGACCGCATAGTAATGGAAAATCACGACATCCCCTCGCCTGGCCGGCACGGGGACCGTGTCCTCAAGGTCCCAGTCTTGGGTTGGTAGATGCGGCGTACAAGATGAACCGTCCGTATTCTGTTCGACGTGGGTCAACGGACCTTGCTTGTGTGAACCTTGCAAAATACGGATGCAGCCGTTTGCATCGCTCGTGTCGTCGAGATGCACGAGGCAATCAACGAAACGCGCACCCCCGTGTTTGTAGAACGCCCAGTCCTGGTGCATCGGGAACGGGTGACCGGTCTGGGGTGGCTTCGCATGCAGCGTAGTGTGATGCAACTCAACATTGGGACCGATCAGATCAGCAACCGCCCCAACCAATGATGAATGGCATACCGCGCCGCACCAAGCACGGGAATAGCGATGCAGATCATGCAGGGCGACCAGCTTGGATGCCTTCTCGGTCTCCAAGTCCATATAGACTCGTCGCCAGCTACCGGACCAGCCCGGACTCGCCTTTGCCCAGGTACCAATCTGCCAATCGAGTTCCTCTGCAAGCTGGTCAGTCTCCGATGCGCTAAACACACCAGGCAAATGCAGATAGCCATTGTCCTGGAAGAACTGGACCTGCTCCGCTTCAAGTGCGTTCAGCATCTGAGTCATGGCTAAGCCTGCTTTATTTTGTGCAGCGTGCATGTTGACATAGCCGAGCCGCTCAAAGGAAAGACGGATAAAAACCGTAACCTATACCAATCGCCAGCACCCTTAAGCCGAAGGATGGCTTCCGCTGCCGCTTCGTTTCATCAGTGGAAACCAGCGAAGTCTAAGGCGCAATCGCACGTTCGGCTCCAGCTAATGATGACGCGCTCGCCTACCATCTGCCGGGGTTCGAAGCCAACTGCACAACGACTCAAATCGTCATCAACGAGCGGCCGCGTGCTCGCAAGGGGAAGCAGACAATATGTGGGAAGAGCTGCCTTATGACCCACTCCTGCAGGACCGCCTGATTTCAGAAATGGACAAACTTCGTGGAATCGAGCGTATCCGCGATCTTGAACAGGAAGGTACCCCTTAGCGCATCCCGATAATGGCATTGATCGCCAACGCGCTCAGGAGGACCGACAGGCATGCCCAACAGCAGGCATGGGCGATGACCTAACAACACCCATTCGGTTCGAGGCGCTTGCTGCAACCGTTGCGCGCTGGGGTATAGCCCAGGCAGCTAGCGCCAGATCCCACTGAGCCCGGACGTAGCCTGTTATAGTCCCCGCTACTTCCGGGGCGAGCCCGACTATGACCGACGCGAAGCAAGATCCCCACCGCCTGTCCTGGTCGGTCATTTCAGCTTATGGTGCGCCCGGTCTCGGAGTCGGGTACATGTACCTGCTGCTCGGCTTGTACATCATGAAATTCTCAACTGATGTTCTGCTCATAGCCCCGATCATCATGAGCACTATCTTCGGCATCTCGCGCCTTTGGGATGCGGTCTCCGACCCGCTAGTTGGCTATCTCTCCGATAAGACCCAACATAGTCTGGGGCGGCGCCGCATCTGGATCGCGGCAAGTGTGATTCCGATCGGATTGATCTTCGTGATGGTGTTTTCGCCACCTGCGAGCTTGACCGGCTGGCCACTCACGATCTGGATGGGGGTGGGCGTTATTGGCTTCTATTCAGCCATGACGATTTTCATCGTACCGCACATGTCGCTGGGTGCAGAACTGACACCCAGCTACCACGAGCGCTCGCGCCTGTACGGCCTGCGCCACGCAGCGTTTACCGGCGGCTCAATCCTGGCGCTCATAAGCATGCAGCTATTGATCCAGGCTGAGCAGGAGAGTGAAGCAGCCGTACGCGAAACCGCGTTTGAACTGTCGATATTCGCAGCGATTCTCACGGCGGGACTCATCATTTTCGCCATCACCCGATTGCGTGAACGACCCGACTTTCAAGGCCGGGTTACGTCCAAACCATTCTCAGCATTCCGAGACGTCTGGCAGAACCCACATGCTCGCCTAGTGCTCATCGTTACATTCATCGAAAACATCGGTAGCGCAGTCATTGGTCTGCTCACCCTTTACGTCGCGCAATACGTGGTCGGGCACCCTATCCTGGCGCCCGCTGTGATCCTGACATACATGGTGCCCTCCTCGCTGTCGGTACCGCTGTGGCTGCCGTTATCCCGTCGCTTTGGAAAGGTGAACCTGTGGATCTTCTCGATGATTCTTACAGGGTTGAGCTTTGGTGGCATGTTTGCTCTGCCATTCGTCGACGAGAACATGAAAATCGTGCTGTTCTTCGGTCTTGCCTTCTTTGCCGGCCTCGCCGCAGGATGTGGCGGCACCATTGCACCATCTATTCAAAGCGATATCATCGACTACGATGAGTACAAGACCGGCGAGCGGAAAGAAGGCTCGTACTTCGCGGCCTTCAATTTTGTGTATAAAAGCGCAATCGGTGTCATGACGGTGATCACCGGGCCAGTGCTACAGTTTGCAGGCTATCAACCAAATCAGGAGCAGACGATGTTTGTCCAGATTGCGATCGTGACCCTCTACGGCCTGTTTCCACTCGTTTGCTATCTGATCGGGGCGGCAATGTTCCGACGCTTCACGCTGGATGAGGCTGAACACGCCCGAATCCGCGCTGCACTGGATGCCAAGGCCGCCGCTACGACCGGCTGATCACGCACGTTTGAGCTATTCCAGATAGGCCAGACAACCCGCCTCACTGAGCACGTCCCGCTAGCAGCCACTACCGTTCGCCGCAAGCCGTTTTCGCAACCGGTAGTAACACTTCACTTGGTACCGGAAAGGCCGCTGCTCAGTCAGCTTTGATTGAAGTTGGGGTCACGCTTAGCTTGAAACGCTGCAACAGCTTCATGATGATCGGGCAGTCTGCGGGCAATCTGATCGCGGAGATTCTCCCGCTCCATCACCGCCTCGAGATCCGGATCAAGCGGATTCTTGCGCAGTAACTCCTTAATCATCATCATCGCCTGAGTTGGGTTGTTGGCCATCTCGTGTGCCTTCTCAAGCGCTGCTGCAATAAGATCCTCAGGTTCTGTCACGCGGGTAACGAGACCCATCGCAAGTGCCTCATCCGCTGGCACCATCCTGCCGGAAAGGCACATGTCTGTTGCATGCCCCAGGCCAACAAGCTCCGCGAGCAAGCGGGTTGAGCCCAACTCCGGCATTAGACCCATCTTGATGAACCGAATACTGAGCAGCGCGCTGCTGGAGGCGAACCTGACGTCAAAGGGCAAAATCATGGTCAACCCAACACCTACCGCATAGCCGTTGACGGCAGCAATTGTTGGTTTCGATTCGCGAATCAGATGGGTAATAGGGGCTCCGCCACGCGCCATGTGTTCCCCGCCGCCCTCCCGATTAGTTTCTGCTCGCTCCGCGAAGCCGCCTATATCGGCGCCCGCGCAAAAGGCCCGACCCTCACCTGTCACCAGGATGGCGCCTATGGTGTCATCCTGATTCCATGTGCGAATCTGCTTTTCCAGTTCGCGCCCCATCACGTCATTCCACGCGTTCAGGCGGTCAGGTCGGTTTAGCCGGATGATACCAACGCGTCCCTCCTGCTCTGTCAATAGTGTTTCCATAAAGCTCCCCTCAGCCAGCCTTCGAAACGGTCACGGCATCGTCGAGCTTGCAGACTGCGGTCTCGGCAGCGTTCGCCCGATTCCGGGCAAAACGTAGCTTGTCGTCCCAATTGAGAAACGCCACCCAAGCACCCTCGCTGACATCTGCATAGGTAGTTTTGTAGGCAACTTCAAAAGTGGAACCACCGCACGAAAAGCTCAGGGTGTCGCCCTGTTGCATGCCAACAGCCTCCACGCCAGCCTTTGTAATCGAGGTATCGAGGTTGCCAAACTCCGCCCCCACCTCCGTGATCACTCCATTGAGCACAGCCGGACCCGAGCTCCGGTTGCCAGTGTTGGTATTACAGCCCGAGAGAGCCACCACAAGAGCTAACGCCCCTGCAAGAATCAACATACGCATAGGTAAAGCCACCATAGTTAGAAGTTGAAAGCGCGCTGAAGTAACCACAGATAGGAACAAAGGGCAATGCGAGCGATGTGTCGATAGCAATTGCGCCTCCCGAACCCTCGGAGTAACGTCCACACGGCAGCCCGCAATGACTCAAGTCGAGGCCAGAAACATGACCCATATCGCTGTACTTGGCCTGGGTAATTTCGGCACAGCGCTGGCCCGAACCTGGCTATCGGCAGGACACGCGGTCACTGGCTGGACAGTGGAGCAAGAAGTTTTTGCGTCGATCGACGCGTCGAGCATCAATGCCAAGTACCTGCCGGGCGTCGAACTGGCCGGGCTGGTACCCACTATGTCCCTTGCTGAAGCCATCGAGGGCTCTGAGATTGTGGTGNTCGCCCTGCCGTCCGGTGTGGTCCTACAGGTTGTGGATGACGCAATCCCTCACCTGACAGAAGGTCAGGTACTGATCGATCTAGCCAAGGGCCTAGCACCGGACGACCGGATGATCTCTGACGTTATCCGCGAAAAGGTCGCCGCCGCCGGCAAGTCCAATCCGCTCGCGGTGGTAATGGGGCCAACCATTGCACCGGAGGTTGCTCGCGGCGCCACCACTCTGGCCATGATCGCGAGTGAAGACAGATTGCTGGCCACGGATCTCGCNAAAAGTCTGACGACCCCGACCTTNCGCCTAGAGCCTGGCGATGATCCCCAGGGGGCCGAATACTGGGGCGCATTTAAGAATGTCATCGCACTAGCCTGCGGCATTGTAGATGGNCTCAAGCAGCTACGTAACGAGGGTGACAACCTCAAAGCCGCAATCTTCATGGCCGGTTATCGCGAAGGCGTGCAACTGCTGAAAAAGTTAGGTGCGCAGGAAGCCACCGCACTCGGGCCGGCGGGTATCGGCGACCTGTTCGTAACAGCGACATCTCCTCACGGGCGCAATCGCGAAATGGGCCAGCGACTGGGAGAAGGTCAATCTGTCGAACAAGCTACCAGCGAGATGGTGATGGTGGCCGAAGGAGTGCGCGCAACGAGGCTTTTCGCTTCACGCATCAGAGGCATGGATGTCGAGGCTCCTTTCGTCGTTGCACTCGACTCATTGCTGGATGGCCATAGCGACGTCGATGCGTTTTTGCAGGCAGTTCTGAAGCACTGAGGGTCGCTGATTACGCGGACGGATCATAGGGCCTTCACGCTTGCTGTCTCGTGTCAGGCAATCGTCTCTTCGCTGGTTTGCAACTCTACATAGCACCGATAGCCACCGTCTTCTCTCGACATCAACTTATCGTGACTGCCAACCTCTAAANCCCTGCCCGCAGCAACANAGGCAATCTTGNCNGCCGCGCGTATGGTGGAAAGCCGGCGGGCAATGACAATCAGCAAGCGCCGCTCGCNTTCGGTCTGCAAAGCACTAACCAGCGCAGACTCGGTAGCTGGGTCAAGCGCCGCNGTGGGATCATCAACAACCAGCGCCAGCCGCCTGAAACGTCAGCGCACGCTCGCTACTCTGGCACTTTACAGAGCGNAGTGACNCTGACTGGGTTCGNAGCTCGTCCGCCTTTTCACCCANTCTACGCAGCACTGAAGCCAAGTCACACGTCGGTCAGGCCGGTATCACCGTAGCGATTGGCAGGCCCGGTACCGCCGGGCCCAAGTCGGCCACCATCACCAAAGTGACCCTTGCCCGGCACATGATTGACCTCGATTCGTATTCCATCGGGATCTTCGAACAGGATCGAGTAGTACCCGGGAGCAAAGCGCGAGCCATCTTCAGGACCATGCACGATTGTTGCATTCGTTTCATTGGCCACAAACTCGAAAATCTTGTCGACATCTGTTTGCGACCGCGCCCGGAAGCAGAGATGGTGCAAGCCACTCGTATCCTGATCGAACCGCCGATCGCGCTTGTCTGCGGGTGCTTCCCGTAGAAGGATGCCCGTACGGCTGCCGATGCAGTAGAGCGTCGTCTCGTTGCGGATGAGCGTTTCCATCTCGAAAAAGTGCAGCAGTGCATCCCAGAACGGCAAACACTCGGTCGCATTGCTNATTGTGAGTTGTATATGCGCAATACCGTTCACTTCTACCGTCATCAATCCACTGCCTCCGCACCGACATGCTCCGCCAGCCAAAACTTAAGAGGCACGTCCTCCGGTTCGGGAGACGAGTAGCCGTGCCCGTCACGACTGGCACCCAGAAGCTGGCGCCGGATCGGGTCCAGGACCTCAGGATGATCTTCGATCCTGAGGTTGTCCCGAGGCCTCAGCCATCGATAGCTATAACCATAGAAAATAACCTTCCGGANGAAATCGGAGTGATTTTGGCTACGCGAATGCCAAAGCCTTCGGTCAAAGAACACCGCCGAGCCTGGTTTCACACAGATGGGTATTGCGCCTTCCGGATTAGCAAGCTTGTTCTCGGGCATATCCAGCGAGTTGCGACGATGGCTCCCCGGGATTACCCAAAAGTTGCCCGATCCTGGCTCTGAGGTGTCCGTCAGGAAGTAGCCAACTTTCATGGAAATACGCGGCTGAGGTTCGGTTTCGAGCTCGATGTTGACTCGCCCACTGTCCTGATGCCAGCCGAGCCTTGCCGCCTTACGCTGGAGCTCAGGCAGTGGCGGCGTAATATCAATGTGGGCAATGTAGAGCTGAATGTTCCAACCCAACACACCCCANATTTTGGGGAAGGTGGATGGCCAATCAAGGAGGTCGAAAAACGCGGGGTGGAACTTGAGAAAGTCGCGCAAGTGCAGTCGCCCGTCTTCCTCAACCTCGTCGGCACGGGCGGCACCCAGTTCATCTACGAGCGCCTCAAGCTGAGTAACGACGCTGNGTGGTAGGGCGTCTTCGACGACAAGGTAGCCATCTTCATCAAAGCGAAGGCGCTCCTCATCGGTGAGCGCGTGTTCAAGGCAGGCAGGGTCCATAGGGTCTTCCGTTCAGGCACGGGCGGACATTGTCCGCTGACTCGCCCTATCCGCGCCAGCCGGGGGCGGCAGCCAGTACATCGCAACGGCACAGGGCACCACCATTATGAGAAATGCTAGAAAAGCATAGTCATAGGTACCGGTGATATCGAAGAGCCATCCCGACATGATCNAGCCAAATGCGCCCATCATTAGAAAGAGATTGACGTAACCCAACACCTTGCCAAACGCGAGCGTTCCGAAGCGTGCCGAGTACACAATTCCCATCATCGGCATCACGCCCCCGGTCGCAATACCCTGCAGCCAGGCAGNAAGACGCAACTCATTCAGCCCCGGCTCACCGAGGTAGAGACCCATCGCGCACGCGAGCGACAGGGCCATACCCCAGTAGATCTTGCGGTGATCAACGCTATCACCTAGCCACCCAAACACAAACTTGCCAACAATCATCCCGAGCGATGTGATCGCAATGAGCTGCGCAGCAAACCCCTGCTCAAGCCCAAGGTCCGAAACATACGCGCCGAGATTGAACTGAACGCCGCCAAAAGCAGCATTCATGGGCATCAGTGCAACCACGGGAATCCAGAACATGCGGGTGGTCAATATCTCGCGATCAGTCCATACGCGTGCATCAATATGATCCTCTGCACCTGGCTTCGGCGTACGCGCAGGCGGCGGCATTGCCCGCAAGACCCAGAGGTTGACAGGCACGAGCAGCAGAAACGCCAAGAGAGCCAAGAAGATCAGCGTGGTTTGCCAGTTGTAGAGCGCTATCAGTTCTGCAGTAATCAGAGGAAACACAAATCCACCCAGAGACGTACCCGCCGCCGAGACACCAATGGCCACACCGCGATTTTCGGAGAACCACTTGCTGACAATGGTTTGGGATGCAAGCGTACCGCACAGAACCATACCCACGGGCAACAGCGTCATATGTATTACCAGTACCTGCCAGAAAGCGGTTACTTGCGAGAGCAGCAGTAGCCCCATACCGGTAGCCAGCGCGCCAACAACCACCAGTAGACGCACTGAATAGACGTCGAGCCACCGGCCCAAAACCGGACTGGCGAAGCCGACCGTCATCTGAAGGAGGAAAATCGCAAACATCAGTTGGCCGCGACTGACCTGGAACTCGCCCAACCACGGCACAACAAACAGCGCAAAGCTGTAGATNAATATTCCAACCGTGATGGCCTGGTTGAGCACAGTCAGTGCAACCACCAGCCACCGATAGTGGGGAGACACCATGGAGGTCTGCCGGGAGGGCGTGGGCGGCGCGCGATCAACACTTAACGCGCCACGCGTGAGATCAGAGTTTCACAACCCCTTTAATGTAACCTTTGGTCTCACCGGAAGTCACACCCTGCATGAAGGTTGAGTACTCTTCGAGTGGAACCACGTGGGTCACCAGTGGTTTGAGATCAATGATGCCTTTCTCCATGAGCCGGATGGCTGGAGGAAACGGATCGCGGATCGCGGCCGATGGTGAAGAGTTCACAATCGTAATTCCCTTGCCATGCCAGGTGCTCGGGTTAAACGTGGCAACCTCGCCTTTGAGCCAGCCGAAGAGATTGATGCGGCCGCCGCGCTTGACAATATCGGTAGCCAGATCAAGGCCGGCCTGTGCACCGGTAGTGTCGACAACTACGTCGAAATTGCGCGCGCGCAGACCCTCGAGGACCTCTTCGAAATCTGGATCGGTAACGTTCCAGGCCTCGGTAGCCCCCTGATCCAGCGCCAGATCAAGCTTCGACTGATCAACGTCCAGCGCCACAAGCTGGTCGGCGCCCATGCCTTTCAGACCCTGGATCATCATGAGGCCCATGAAGCCGCAACCCACCATCGCGAGCCGCTCACCGGCCTTCAGATTGCAGTGATCAATCCCCGTCACTACGCACGAAGCGGGCTCCACTACCCAATGATGATCCTCGAAATTCGAGTCAGGGATTTTGTACACTCCGCGAACGTGCATGTTACGAACCTGCTGGAAGCCGCCACCAGCAACCCGATCACCGACTTCGAAACCGCGGACCCCTTCGCCAATCTTGGTAATGTATCCCACACCCTCATGCCCCGGAGGCGCCGCGTATTTAGAGTCGCTGCCCGCCTTGTAGGTCGCCAGGTCCCAGGAACAGATGCCACAGGCAGAAACTTCGATCTGAACCTCGTTGCGGCCTGGCTCCCCCACTTCAATGTCGACAAGATCTGAGCCGCCACCGGGCGTATAACGCACGCTTTGTACTTTCATGGATTCCTCGCAGGGATTCGGGTCGTTGGTTTCGTGTGCCGGGGAGCATAGCAGCCGGGGCCACAACGATCAGGGTTTGCCGGACCGGGCGGCGGCAACCTGAGCTTGCAGTCCATCCCATTCGCTCCAGTGGTCGCAAAGTTTATCGATCGATGTCTGCCAGGGATCGTAGTCATCCGGGTAGTCGAGGAACTGACCGTAATACCCACGATCCAGGTGATCACTGACACCGTGGCCCAGCCGGCGCGAACCCTCGTGCGGGCTGCCTTCTCTCGTGCGACGTATGCGGAAGTAGATGTTCATGCGCGGCTCAGGGCCATAGTTGGGCGTTGGCGTATGCGGGCAGCTGTGCAGCGCGATAACCGCGTCGCCAGGGGCCAACAAGACGGGCGTCAGCTCAGGCCAGGGCCAGTTGGTTTTGGCTTCCTTATCTTTACCCGCTTCTCGCGCGGCCGTTCGCACTGCGCCGGGCAGCCCATTGAGCGCCGGGCGACCGCTGCCAGTCTGATAAATCCGCGGCCAGTCCAGGCCTTCCGGACCAATCACACTGCCTGCATTGCGCTGTTGCTGGAACGCAGTTTCAACCGCTTCATGCATACCCCTGAGTACCGCAAACTGGCCTCTGCCGAGTTCGAGCTGGTCATTCAGGCACACACCTACCAGCGCAGTGTATGAGCCAAGGGAAATACGCCGGTCCGGATCCTGCCAGAGCTGGCCATCATTAGTGCCGCGCAGATCATCATTCGCACCAAACCAGCGCGCCGCGTCTTTCGGTCGACCAACATCCCAATCAATCTCGTCGGCGGAACCCGGGATGAGTCCCCCCCAACTACCGTCGACATGGGCAAAGGGTGAGCCGCCCAACTTGTCGTTGGCAGGCGTGACGGCGACCTGACAACTGATCACAGGCGGAAACGGTCCCATCTCATTGCGGAGCAGCTCGGGTAGGCAGGTATCGTTGAACAGCGCCTGCACGTCAGGATGCGTTGCAAGCTCCGCCGGCACCAATAGGCGGCGTTCGTCCTTCGGTAGGCTGTCGGTAATAAGTTTCCTGGCCCGCTGCACAGTGTCGGCAGGCACCGCTTTGCGAACAATGATGAAGCCGTCGCTGACAAAGGCCTCCTTTTGCTCATCGGTCAGATGTGTCTGTGACATTGTTGTTCCTCTAACTCCATGCACGCACACCCGGGGCGGGAGGATCATTCGGCCCGCCAGCAAAACACTGAGCTACTGCCATCCACGTGCTCGCGTTCTCGCCAACCACTTCGAGATCGACGTCTGCAATGTTGCGCCCCTGAGTCACCACGTGGCAGAACTGCACAGCATCACCTTTGACACAATTGGTCTCTGATGGCTCGTTCCACTCCCACGTATCACCGGAGGGCGAAGTCAAGCATACGTATGGGGCCGGCTCCGGGACCCTCTCGCCCCGATTAACGAACGTCCAGCCGTAGGTCCGCACCCCGATCTGGGCAATGTTGCGGATGCGGTCGGTATTGGTTCGCGGCGCTCGCTTGAGGTCATAGATGTCTTGACCATGCGCCCAGGTTTCCATCTGACGCGCAGAGGCAAACATCCGTACGCTCATATCAGGTCCAAACCATGGAACCCTCATCTTAATATCAACTCCGGTCAGTAGGTCACAGAGTTCATTTAAGTACTTGATCCACTGCTCGCGAAGCGCGGGTCCGTCCAGATCTGCCGGAGACCCGCCGCCGCTGGTCACGCGTAGTGCAGGGTCGCGCTTGGCAGCCAGTTCACGGAAGCGTTCGGGCTCGCGCAGCGCAATGGTTGCCGCGATATCGGTGGTGTGTAGATGTGAAATGACATCCTGGACGGTGTAATTCTTGAACGGCGTCACGACAGCCCACTCATCATCTCCAATCCCCTGGATCAGTTCGTAGAGGGCCGCTCCTTCAGCGCGTAGGTCATCGGCTTGTTCCATGTTGGGTTCCTTCAGGCGGGTACGGTGAGTGGCTGGAGNCAGTTTACTCTGTCGTTCTCCCCGATAGTCTGCACAGGCAGAGCTGCGAAGTTGCCAATTGGCCTGTTGGGCTGAAGGCTAAGACTTACAGCTCGGACTGAAACGCCACGAAGACCCGCACGGCTATGTCCGGGCGCTGCAGCACGGAGCCATGGCCAACGTTCTCAAGCACCTCAAGGCGCCCGTTTGGTGCGCGGCGCGCAATTCGTCGGCTGGACGCAAGGTTCGGGTCATGATCCCCAGTTGCAACCAATACGGGCATGGTCAGCTTTGGCACGGCCGTCGGAAGATCAAAGGACGCGGCCGCACTCAGCGAAGCCTGCACAACCTCAGGCGGATTAGTGTGCGTGTTCCAACCTTCAGGTGAGCTGAAGGCGCCAATGCCTGCCGCCTGCTGTAGTTCGCCCGCGCGCTTGCGGCCGTCACGCTGGGCTACCGGGTCGGCCACGTCAACACTGGCATCAAACAACGCTGCCGAGAGCACCCGCTCAGGGTGAAGAGAACAGAACGCTACCGCCGCACGCGAGCCCCAGGCCATCGACCAGACATGCACCTGATCAACTTCGAAATGGTCGAGGATCAACAGCGCGTCCCGCGCATACTGCTCGAAAGTATACTGACCCGGATCGTCAGCGGGACTGCTTTGCCCCGCGCCACGCACATCGAAGCGAATGAGGCGGAACTGGCCCTGCAACTCAGCAACCACGTGATCCCACTGGCGCAGAGTACAGGCAGCGCCATGCCACATGAGTACGGGCGGCGCTGAGTCTGGCCCAGTGCACTCAATTTCGAGGGTGGCGCCATCTACCCGCAGCTTCATTTCATTCTCCTGACGCCAACGCCCGGTCAGCCCTCATCTTCAATGACTCGGTCCATCTGCTTCGACAGCCATTCCGGAAAGGCACCTGACTCCTCCCTCGACATCCCCAGCAGCCGCGCCAGCGCATCACCGGTCAGTGCGGCACCCAGCGCCGAAGTCGCCGTCAGATAGACCATGCGACGGGCTGTGGCTTCGCTCATCTGCAAGCGCGTCGACAACGATTGAACAAGCTCACCAAACAACGCACCGCGCGCGTCCCTAAACTCTTCTGCAATCCGTTGATCGGTTGCCGACGCCCAGGCAATAAGCTTGCCATGACCTTTACGTGACAATGCATCAAACAGCAGGTCACACAGCTCGCCGCCGTCAAGGTCGCCTTTGCCATCCAATGCGGTCATAAGGTCCTGCAGCAGCGTCGCAGTCATTTCCTGCACCAACGCGCGCTGCATCTTTTCCGCGCTGCCAAAGTGATGTAGAACCGTCGCGTGCGTCATACCCGCGTCTTTGGCAACGTCTACTACATTGAGCCCTTTGAGGCCGTGCTCGGCGAGACGCGCAGCGGCCGCGCCTAGCACCAGACGCCGAGCTTCCTCGGGCGTGCGTCGGGACCGGCGTGGCTTTTCCGTAGTATCACGGGACAGAGGCGCGCCCCCGTCTGTTGTACGAGCCTTGCCGACTGCTTTTGGATCTATTTCACCACTCGCAACCTCGGGCTTGCGATCTGCCATCACTTGACCTACGCTGTAAACATCAATGTAGATAACCATTCAGTACTACTATCTACATGAATGTCGATAGTTTTGGATTCACCTATGTCCAACCAGAACCCCATCCAGCCACTCGTCGCCGCACGGGCCCTCAAGGCCCTGATGGCAGACCCGGATCGCACCGAGCAAGTCTTCATCATACTCAAAGCGCTGTCCGGCAACTCAATCCGGCGTTCATTCCTGAAGTTCTGCGGAACCCCGATGGGTCGGCGCATTCTGAACGAAGAACGTGATCTCGTAGAAACGCTGCGCGACAGGGACCAGTTGCGTGCCATGCCAGCCGGGTCGCTCGGCCGTGCCTACCTCGCCTTTGTCGAAGCCCAGAACCTCACTGCCGATGGCCTCGTCGCGGCAAGCGAAGTTGCGCGGAACTTTGAGGATGCTGACTTTGAGCGCTACGCTAACCGTACTCGAGACATGCATGACCTGTGGCACGTTCTAACCGGCTACGGCCGCGATACGTTGGGTGAGGACTGCCTGCTTGCGTTTTCTTTTGCCCAGCTCAAAAACCCTGGCGTCGCCGCTATCTGCCTGATCGCGGCAATAAAGATCTCTCGCGAAAGCGGCGAATCCGTATTTGGCGCGAACTGGAAAGCATTCCTTGCAGGCCGCCGTGCCGCTTGGTTGCCCGCCCAGGACTGGGAGGAACTGCTTAAGCGTCCGCTTGAGGAAGTACGTGCGCAGCTTCGGATTGAGGCCCCTGCAGCGTACGAAGCAATCCGCGAACGGTGGGACGACGCCGTAACTGCATGATCAGCACGACACGAGCAAACGCCTAAGCAGCGCCCCGCCTATCACCCTGGCCGTCTCAGTGAGGCGGGACGTCCAGGCCATACTCGCCGAGGGTCACGCCACCACGGCCGTTGCTGAGCGGCCCGGATATGAAAACACCAGTTCCTTGATTGAGCCATTCAGGAAGCACTTCGGCTTTACCCCTGGGCGCCACTTCGAACCGTCGGCCCGACTTGAAGGCTGGCGGCGCATCGAAGAACCGCTCGCATTCCTCAGTCGCTACTGGGTCAGGCGGCAGGATCGGGCCCGTTGCTAGAATCCGCCTTTCCGCAAACTGAAGAGGCATTCTGGTGTCCAATTGGATTGAAGCGAGCGCAGTGCCCAGGCTGCTTGGGCCGGGGAGTTGTGTATACGTAGGCGGGTCCGCAAATGAGCCCACGGCTTTGGTCGAAGCGATCATCGCTGCGCCGATCAGTGCACGTGAGGTACGGTTCATTCAGCAGCCGCTCCCGGTCAATACACAAGACTTCTCCGCATTGCACGAGACCGCATCCCAGGAGACCTACTTCGCGACACCCGCGCTCAAGGGCGGTCTCGCGAGCGGTAGGGTCAGGTTCGTGCCGATGCAAATGCGAGCGATCTTCGATCACATTGCATCCAGCAAGATCGACGTCGCATTGCTGGGTGCTGCACGCGACCTGGATGGTGTGATTCGCTACGGCCCTAACGTCGATTACGTGGAAGCTGCATTGACCGCTGCGAAAACCGTGATCGTTGAAGTATCCAATGCCTATGTTGCGAGCGCCGGGGCTCCGACGGTCGACGCATCGTCGGTCAAACTGGTGGCGTCGGACTCACCGAGGACCCATTTCCCCTTGACCGAACCGGATGCGCTTAGCAAGCAGATCGGCAACCACATTGCGGCACTGATCCGGGACGGTGACTGCCTGCAGACAGGCATCGGTGCTGTACCCGCCGCAATCCTCGCGGGACTGACCGACAAAAACGATCTGGGATTCCATGGCGGTCTGATCGATGACGGCGTCGTCACACTTGCGCGCAACGGTAACCTGACATCTGCCGCCAAACCCATAGACACGGGATTGCACATCAGTGGCATGGCGCTTGGCACGGCAGAAATGCACGCCTGGCTCGAGACGGCTAGGGAGTTCGTTTTTCGGGGCGCAAACTACACCCACGAAGTGGGCGTGATCCGGCAGATTCCCCAGTTCGTTTCGATCAACTCGGCCGTAGAGGTGGACCTAATGGGGCAGATCAACGCAGAGGTAGTCGGCGGCCGCCAGATCTCAGGTACCGGAGGCTCAGTGGACTTTATGCGCGCCTCCAAGGCATCGCCCGGCGGGCGCAGCGTAGTCGCAATGAGCGCCACAGCACAGCGTGGACAGAGTTCAAGGATTGTGCGACGCGTCAGCGTCGTAACCGCGCTGCGCACCGACGTTGACCTTGTTGTGACTGAATATGGCGTGGCAGATCTACGCAGCGCGTCGCTCGCAGAGCGTGCTGAGCAGCTGATTGCGATTGCTCATCCGGACTTCCGCGATGAACTGAGGGAGAGCCTCTGAGCCAATTATCCAAGCCCGTACGGCCCCTTAGACGCGGAAGAATTCAGCTTTGCCTCGCACGGGCAGCCCGACCGCGACGAAGTAGTCCCTCCCAACGTAAGCCGCGCAGATGGTGAACATCGGAGTCGACATAGCCCACGAGCACCATCACTCAAAAGTGTCGGAGCAAAATCGGATAAGCAATCTGTCCGCAAATTACTCCTGCTAGCGCAACACCCCTACCATCGCCCACGCCTCGCACAGTTGCCATGCGCAAGTCCCCGTAAACCGACGCTTCCTTCGCCTGGCGGGAGTGGAGGGCTGCACGAATCTGCGCAGAAAGGGTATGCGCAACCCAGTCATCACATATCAAGATTTTGGTCAGCCCTGCGAACACCTGCAGCCAAGAGTCCTCAAACTGATCTTCGACGGCCACGAGGTCCGGATCAAACCTCTCCGGTCCGGTTGCCGGCAGGATCACCGGCAAATTGCCTTACTTCGCCACAATCAGACCACCGCTCAGGACCTGATCCCCAGTCAGGACGAGGGCTCGCGCCGAGAGATGAGAAGGCCAGAACGAAAAAGGGGCTGCTCTCGCAACCCCTCTTTGGGCATAGCCATCAGCAATCTGCTCAGGTGGTACCGTAGCCATCCTTACCGGGGCCTTTGCCGTTCGAGCCTTCCTGACCGGCAAGCGGCCGCTCCTTTGGCGCAGTGTCGCGGGCGCCTCGGAAGTCCTGAAATGGCCCGTCGCGCCACTCGAGCGCCGCCTTCAAACCACCCTCGCGCACACGCTTGCCAAACTCGCCCGCAGCCGGGCGATGCTTGGACATCGCCTCAACGTCCGTCCCTACCATCAGACCCGTACGCATGCCCATGATTTCGTATTGGCGCTTCACGGCTCGTTTGTTGTAGTTCAACTGATCGTTGTCAATGTGCCCCATACGGCGCGCAAAATTAATCGTGAACTCTTCAAGCTCGTCTTTGGACACGCAGTAGTTGGCCCAACCGTACTTCACCATGTCCTCGCCGGAGAACCAGTCGCCCGTGTAGGCAAACTCGTGAGCCTTGGCCATTGGCATGTACCAGGGCGCCCACATCATGTCCATCGTCCCCATGGCTCGGACAGGGGGATAACCAACACGCGCATCCTCGGCAACGATCCGCATGTCACACATGCTGGCAAGCTCGGTACCACCCGCCAGGCAGTAGCCTTGAATCTGACAGATGACCGGCTTGGCGAGCTCCCAGATCATCCAGTGCCCCATCAGCGCATGCCGCGACCAGTCGTAATGCTGCGGGTGGGTACTGCCTGTATCCGGCATACCGGACCGTTGGGAAACAAATTCACTGTCCTCGGGCTGTGGGGTGAGGTCATACCCCGCCGAGAAAGCGCGGCCGTTGGCCCGCAGGATGATGACGCCGATCGCTTCATCATGCTCCGCCTGTTTCATCGCGTCGTATACTTCACCGCGCAGCGCGTGACTCAGCGGATTGAGCTTCTCCGGCCGGTTCAGCGTGATGAACGCCAGGCGGTCGTCTGTCTCATATTCGATGTTGTTGTATTCCACCGCATCCTCCAGATGTCGCAGGTGATTTTTGAGTGGCGGAATACTCGCCTTGCGCGCGGGTTTTGTCTACCGGGGGGCGCTCAAAATCGCCAGCACTTCCCGGCCGATACTACTCGGAGAGGATAGTCGCCATACTCCAACTCCCACTCAAAGGTCTCATCAATACGCAGATCTTCCAGCCCGTGTTCACCGGATAGCTTAACGTTTTGCTACGACTGCAGCGGTTAGCCCCGCTCTAGTAGCACGGAGATATCCAGCATTTTGGCACGCTGCCAGTCCCAACGACTTGGTACACAGCTCGTTACTCACCGGGTCCGGGAATAGAGATGCGCGTCGCACAGAATCTCGAGCTCCTTAGTCTGAAACCCGAGCGTCGCGCTCGGCTCGCTAGCCAGGTATCGGCGAACGCCCTGTCTTGTGGTAGACGAACAGAGCAACCTCTGTAGATGCGCTCGTACGCAGCTAGCGGGACAGCATCATGTGGTCCACTTTGCTGCAGCGGTCCTCAACAACAAACAAGCCGGCCGCCTCGAGGCGATCGCGCGCCGCCCTGTTGCGGATACCTGACTGCATCCAGAAGTACCGCACACCCTTGGCGATGGCGGCGTCAACATGCCTCGGCACCTCTTCACTGCGCTGAAAGATCACCGCCATATCAACCTGACCCGGTACGTCTGCCAGACTCGGATAACAGGGCCGATCCATGAGCTCTACATGTTTTGGATTAACCGGTACAACGTCGTAGATCTCGTCGAAGTACCAGGAAATGGACACACTTGGCATCCAGGGTTTGTCAGACAGCCCGACGACCGCGACCCGTTTCACATTATTGAAGATATTACGGATTTCGCCCTCGGTAATGCTCACAACCATACCGTCCGCTGCGCACTCAGTGGATCAGGTTCAATGTGGGGTTCCAGTCCAAGTCGAAGGGTCTCGCGGGCATCGCCATAGAATGGCCAATCCGGCAGGCCCGAGTGCGTCGGTGAGCCGTTGCGCGCAAAACTGATCCACATATCCATAATCTGCCCGGAGAGCTCCTCAACTGCGGGGCCCTGACCGCAGAACTCGCCCATACCTTCGGCAGTCAACGTACCAAACGCAAACGGAATATCAAGTGAGTGGACACTACCCAGCTTGCCGTCTAGCGCCGGGGAGCGATAGTCAAACAGATAACTCCACACCGCTGGCGTATGCGCCCGGTGCAGGTCCGCCATGCGTATCGCGGGCAGACGGAACGTACGATCCGTCATGACAGCGGTCAATAACTCCACCGGTGGCCGATCGCCATAAGCGTCAAGTACCGCATCCACATCACCCACCCCTATCTTTGCAAGTCGTTGCCTGACTTGCGCTAGATCCATGTCCTGAGCGCCACTACCAATGGCCGTCCACAATGCGGACTCGTGCTCACAGGTCCCGATGAGCAGCGGCATCCCACGTGTACGGGTACCAACGGCGATCGTTTCGGCAATAGGCTCGCGGATGACCTCACCGTCTTGTACGGCGCCGTAGCCATAGGGTGCCGAGAGCTGCCATTTGAGAATGTCGTCGGCATCGGCGTCGCGCATTTTGCCGACGCCGCCCAGGTGATCCGCTAGGGCAGCTGTAGCCAACGCCGCTTGGTCAGGCGAGCGAGACATGCCGAGCGAACCACTCATCGGTCCCGCCTTATGAAAAAGTCCTGCGGCAGCGGGCATCGCCATTAACGCTACGAGATCAAACCCGCCAGCGGACTGACCAAACGCCGTAATGTTGTCTGGATCACCACCAAAGGCCGCAATGTTCTGCTGCACCCACCGCAGCGCCGCCACCTGATCCAACAGCGCTTCGTTGCCTGAGGCACCTAGTTCTGGCGCGTGCAGGAATCCGAGCGCTCCCAGACGATAGTTGAACGTCACCACAACAACGTCACCGCGACGCGCCAGGTGTTCACCGTTGATGCGGGGCTGGGCACCGGACCCAAGGGTATTCGCGCCACCGTGGATCCAGAACAACACCGGGCGCCTGGCCTCATCCGCTGAGGGCGTCCAAACGTTCACAAACAGGCAGTCTTCACTGGTGGGACCGCCCGAGATGCCAATCAACTTCTGCAAGCCTCCTACCGCAGCCTGGGGCGCACTGTAGCCAAACTCAGAAGCGTCTCGCGTGCCAACCCAGGCCTCCGGAGGCTCCGGTGCCCTCCAGCGGAGCGGACCAACTGGCGGCGCAGCAAAGGGGATACCGAGGAACCGGCTTACGCCGTTGTCGGTGCAGCCCTCTAACGAACCGTCAGCAATGGTGACTCGTGGCTGCATGATGGTGTCGCCCCTGATGCTCAGATTACGGTGAAAGGGGTCTGACACTGCACGGTAGGATTCCGTTCTGCAAGAGCAAAATTCATCCAACGAACGAGTGACACCGCAAACATTCACCGCAAGCAACCGCGAGGCGCTATGCGGTTTGAGAGTCGCGCCTGGTCAAATGTGCTTCGTTAGAACCCAAGCAGACGCGCTGGCAGATGCCACTGACTAAGGGGAAGCGAACCAGCGGTATCGGGGCCTTCAACATAGGGGAGACGCCAGTCGGCTTCGTTATATTGAGCCTGGGACGTTGCGCCAGACTTACCGGAAATCATCGGTCCATCGTTCCTGTGGAAGCTGTTGATCAATCGGCAATATTAGGGGCACAGGTTCGACGCGGCAGATCCACGTGATCGTTGGCATCCTGAAGCGCGAAGGGTCGCAAGAACTCCACACCACTTAGATTGAAGAGGAAGGCAGCCACACAGGTTTGTACACAAAACTTGGTTTTGTACCCACGGGCGAGTGCGACAACAACAACGACGTCATATTGAGCCTGACACTGAGCTGAGATTGGCGCGGTTACACTCGCCCAACAGCCAGCAACGCCTCCAGCTGATCTTCTGTGTCACTGGCCTGCCCAGGCACGAGCTCCACGCCGCGCTCCCGCAGGAGCGAGTCGCCCATCTCCCGCCAGAGCGCGCCGTCCACACGCATCCCGATGCCAGCCTGCGCAAGTCCATCGAGACCAACGATCTGAGCAATCTCGCTTGCGGCAACCGCGACTACTCCTGAGGATCGCTTTGATCGCTGGCAGTTGCGCAAACCAAGCCGGTTCGCCTGCAGCTTCACGCAGCAGGAGGAAATCATAGGCGGCGCGAAAGCGCGGGTGCTCAAGCATCTGATCGGCACGGCGACCGCTGCGACGCTCCAGCCGAGGCTGCAAATCCCAGATCTCGCGGAGTGGTATGCTGAATCGCTTCGGGATTGCGGTATGGCGGC
>PAWP01000069.1 GCA_002714125.1 Gammaproteobacteria bacterium | reverse complement strand
GGCTACCGATGCCAGCTCTGACCGAAGAAAACCGCCGTGAGTTGACCAAGGTTGCGCGCGGTGAAGCCGAGAACATCCGGGTGGCTATCCGCAACATTCGTCGTGAAGCAAACTCCGAGCTCAAGGAATATCGCACTGAGAAGGAAATCACGGAGGACGAGGAGCGACGTGGCAACGAGATGATTCAGAGACTGACTGATCAGCGCATTGCTGAAGTGGACAAGGTCCTCGAGGTGAAGGAAGCCGATCTGCTTGAGATCTGAGATATGCTCAAGCAGCGAGTTCTGACCGCCCTGCTAATCGCGCCCATCGCGATTGTAGGCGTTTTCTTTTTGCCGCTACAGTTGTTTGCGCTGTTCATTGGCTCGATCCTCGCCATTGCCGCTTGGGAGTGGGCCAACCTGTCCCGCCTGGATGGTGGTCTACAGGTTGCGTACGGTGCTGGCATTGCAGTCTGTTTTGTACTCGCGTACGAGGCCGAGCCCTGGCTGACGCTCGTGCCAGCGCTGGGGTTCTGGGCGATTGCGGTCATCGCAGTACTGACTTATCCCAGACTCCGAAGGTGTTGGCGGCCACTGCCGCTGCAGTTGTTGCTGGGCCTGGTCCTGCTAGTTCCTGGCTATATTGCAATGGTTTTGCTGAAGGCCAGAACGGACAGTAACTTTCTTATCCTTCTGTTGTTTTTCCTGGTCTGGGCCGCAGACATTGGTGCGTACTTTGCGGGCCGCGCATTTGGCAAAGCGAAACTCGCGCCGAAAGTTAGCCCTGGCAAATCTTGGGCGGGTTTCTTTGGCGGCATGTTGGCCGCCGTTGGCGTAGGGTTTGGTATGCTGATCTGGCGTGGAGGCGTCCCGGCACTGAATGCAACTACGCTGCTCTTTCTTGTTGGTTGTCTGGTGGTCGCGGTGTTGTCTGTGTTTGGTGACCTCACGATCAGCCTCTTCAAGCGCGAGCGGGGCATCAAGGACACGAGCAACCTGCTTCCGGGACACGGCGGCTTTCTTGACCGGCTTGATTCACTGTTGGCTGCAGCGCCACTCTTCGTGGTGCTATTGCTCCTCGGGGTCATCGGGTGAGTCGGGTTGCAATCATGGGGGCAACTGGGAGCGTTGGCACCAGTACGCTCGACGTCATTTGTCGCAACCCCAGTCGGTTTGAGGTCTTTGCGCTGACAGCCAATACCAATGTAGAGGCGCTGAGTGCGCTGGTTCGTCGGCACCAGCCCCGGTTTGCAGTAATGGGTGACGAAGCCAGCGCCAGGTTGCTGGTTGATGGGCTTGGCTCGGTCTGCCGCACTGAGATATTGGCGGGACCGGACGCCCTGGTGCACGTAGCGTCACACCCGGACTGCGATGCCGTTATGGCGGGTATCGTCGGCGGTGCAGGCCTGCCTTCGAGCTTCGCCGCCGCTGAAGCGGGTAAGCGGGTGCTGCTTGCTAACAAGGAGGCCCTGGTGATGTCGGGTGCCCTATTCATGCAAGCAGTCGCGGACAATGGTGCGGATTTGCTGCCGGTGGACTCTGAGCACAATGCAATGTTTCAGGCGCTTGGTAACTCGCGAGCGGCCGGTTCTGAGGTGAGCCGACTGCTGCTGACTGGGTCTGGCGGACCGCTGCTGCGTATACCACTTGAACATCTTGCGGCCGTTACGCCTGACGAAGCCTGCGCACACCCGAATTGGAACATGGGGCGCAAGATCTCGGTCGACTCCGCGACGATGATGAACAAAGGTCTCGAACTAATTGAAGCGTGCTGGCTATTCCGGGTGCCTGTTGACCGCATTGAAGTGGTTATCCACCCGACTTCGATCGTACATTCAATGGTGGAGTACGTGGACGGCTCAGTTGTCGCGCAGCTTGGCAGCCCTGACATGCGTACGCCGATTGCTAACGCGCTAGCGTGGCCGGAACGAGTTGCGAGCGGCGCGGCGCCCCTCGATTTTTCGAGGCTTGCCCCGCTTGCTTTCGAACCAGTGGATCTCAGTCGGTTTCCGTGCCTACGCCTGGCTATGCAGGCGGCAAATGCTGATCCCTCTGCGCCAATCGTGTTGAACGCGGCCAACGAAATCGCGGTGGCCAGCTTTCTGGATGAACTAATCGGCTTTACCGATATCGAAAGGGTGATCGGAGATACGCTGGATCGTGTCGATGCGCGGAGCATTGGCACGATTGACGACGTGCTGGCGCTGGACTCCGAGGCGCGGCGGGTGGCGACACAACAGATGCGGGACTGTGCCGCCCTGCAGGAGAGCCGGTCATGAGCCTGGGAGCCCATAGCAACAAACGAACAATTGCGTCCGGGCGCCGGGCTACCGGCCTCGTGAGGAATCCACATGCAGGTCATTGAAAGCATAGGTGCGCTGATCTTCACGCTTGGCGTGCTGATCACGATCCACGAATACGGGCACTTCTGGGTCGCGCGATTCTGCGGCGTCAAGGTCCTGCGTTTCAGTGTAGGTTTTGGGAAGGCCATCTGGAGTTGGCGGAGCGAACCTCTGTCTGTGCCTGCCGGAGCGTCGATTGCTACCCGCTCAAACGAGACGGAGCAAGGCACTGAGTTTGTTATTGCGGCGCTTCCTTTAGGCGGCTACGTAAAGATGCTCGATGAGCGGGAAGGATTTGTACCTGACGATCAGATTCACATGGCCTTCAACCGTAAATCGCCCTGGCAGCGTATGGCTATCGCAGTGGCCGGACCCGCCGCTAATGTACTGCTTGCGCTCGTCGCCTATTGGGCGCTCTTCGTCATTGGGATTCCGGGTCTGAAGCCGGTGGTCGACGAACTGAACCCGGGGTCGGTTGCCTACCAGGCAGGCCTGCGCCAGGGGCAACAGATCTTCGAAGTCGACGGTGTACAGGTTTCGAGCATGCGCGACGTCCGCATGCAGTTGTTCGACCGGATCGGCGATACGGGCGCGATTTTGATATCGGTCGGTGCACCGGACTCCGCTTCGGAAGTTTCGCGCAACGAGATCCGGGTGCCTATCCGTGCATGGCTCTCCGGTGCGGATGAACCTGACCCGGTTGGTGAACTCGGGCTGCGCTACCGGGCCGCGATCATAGGTCGGCTGGTGCATGGTGAGCCTGCCATCGCGGCTGGCTTCCAAACGGGAGACCGCGTTCTGGAGGTGGACGGCGAGCCAGTCAGTGGCTGGTCGGACTGGGTCAACGAGGTTCAGGCGCGCCCTGAAGTCCCCGCGGAAGTACTGGTGCTGCGTGATGAACGTGAACTGTTGCTGACCGTCACGCCCCGGCGGCGGGAGTTGAACGGGAACGTTACCGGTTTCCTCGGCGCGGGCCTCTACACCCCCGAAATTTCCCAGGATCGCCTTGTGACGGACCGCCATTCGCTCTGGCATGCGTGGCTGCCGGCTGGGGAAGAAACCTGGAAGCTGACCGTGTTCACTCTAAATGCACTCAAGAAGATGGTGGTCGGCGACATTTCGGTCAAGAATCTTTCCGGGCCCATCACCATTGCACAGATTGCGGGCTCAACCGCAAAGTCGGGCCTGCAGGATTTTGTGAGCTTCATCGCGCTGCTGTCGATCAGCCTCGCAGTTTTGAATCTTTTGCCAATTCCTGTGCTTGATGGCGGCCACATACTGTACTGTGCGGCTGAAATCTTGTTACGCCGCCCTGTACCCGAGCGTTTGCAGGTATGGGGGATGCAGATTGGTGTATTCCTGGTGGTCAGCGTAATGTTGCTGGCGATTTACAATGACATTGCACGGCTGATCCTGCGGTGAACCAACTCAAGAAGAATCCAGTGTTGAAGCCCCGATACTCATTTTGTCTCGCTTTAGCTCTCCTGTTGGCGTTCATACCTTCGGCCGGAGCTTTTCAGATCGCGGACATCCGCATTGAAGGACTGCAACGAGTCACCGCTGGCACAGTGTTTGGTGCAATTCCGGTCAATGTCGGCGATGAACTCACACGCTCATCGCAGCGCCAGATTGTGCGTGCCCTGTTTGAAAACGGCTCGTTTGATGACGTTAGTGTTGGCCGTGACGGTAANGTCCTGGTNATNATCGTNAAGGAACGCCCCTCGATCGACTCAATCAANATTGAGGGCAACAAGGCAATCAAGACGGAGCCGCTGACGGAGGGCCTGGCGGACTCGGGNCTTGCGGCGGGAGAAATTCTNAAGAAAGCGACGCTGGAGCATATCCGTACGGATCTCGAGGGGCAGTACATTTCNCAGGGCAAATACGGNGCTTCGATCGTCGCCAACATTGATGAACTGCCGCGCAACCGCGTNGCNATCAACATCGATATCACCGAGGGTGATAGNGCTGGGATCGTGCACATCAATATNGTNGGCAACACGGTCTACGCNGACAACACTCTTACAGATCTCTTTGAGATCAAGCGTCCCGGGTTGTTCTCGTTTTTCAACAACGATAACGCGTANTCTAGNGAGAAGCTCAATAGCGACATNGAATCGCTTGAATCCTGGTACCTCGATCGGGGNTATCTGAATTTCAACGTAGAGTCGACTCAGGTGTCGATTTCTCCGGATCGCAAGAATGTTTACGTCACCATAAACGTGACCGAGGGTGAGATGTTCACCGTGGGCGAGGTGGACGTGGCCGGCGAGCTCCACGATGTTCCNGATGAGGCAGTGCGCGGCATGATCATGGTCGCTGAGGGGCAGACCTACTCGCGCGGGCTCATGACNGCATCNGAAGAGCGAATCGAAGGAGCACTGGGCAACTCNGGTTACACCTTTGGCAGTGCTACGGGAGAGCCNACCCCTGACCCCGAGCAGGAAAACNTCGTCAACGTGAAATTCTTCGTCGACGCTGGACAGCGCGCCTACGTACGTCGCATCAGCTTCCGCGGGAACACCGTAACCCAGGATGAGGTGCTGCGGCGCGAGATGCGCCAGCTGGAGGGTGGTTGGGCGTCAACCTCGCAGATTGAGGGCTCCAAGGTCCGGCTGGACCGGCTGGGATACTTCAAGGAGGTCAACGTAGAGACGCCGCAAGTTGCGGGCACGGAAGATCAGATTGATGTTGAGTACACAGTAGAGGAGCAACCCTCAGGTTCGATTTCCGCATCGCTGGGGTACGCGTCTTATACTGGACTGATACTTGGGCTGTCGTATCAGGAGGCCAACGTTCTTGGTACGGGCAACTCGATCAACGTGGGTGTCAATCGCAGCGATTTCCAGACCTCATATAACTTCTCCTGGTTTGACCCTTACTTTACGGTTGACGGGGTTTCGCGTGGTTACTCGATTTTTTTTCGTGAGTCTGATTTCGGACGGTTCAACGTTGCGAGGTTTTCAACCGACAGCTTTGGTGGCGCTGTAAACTTTGGTTACCCTATCAGTGAGATTTCGAGGTTTAACTTCAGTGTCGGCTACGAGCACACTAACGTAAAGCGCGGAATCTACCCTGCACTCGAGATTGGCACGTTTCTCGACAGCGAAGGCTCAAGCTTCGACATATTCAGTATTACCGCCGCATACCAGATGTCAGCCCTAAACCGCGGAGTCCTGCCTACTCGCGGGCGACGGCAGTTCATTTCGTTTGAGATGACATTCCCGGGCAGTGAACTTGAGTACTTCCGTGTTAGTTACAACGGTCAGATATTCTTACCGCTAACGCGGCTGTTTACGCTACACCTGAAGACCGACCTGGGTTACGGCGAGTCCTTCGGTGACACGGACCGCTATCCGTTCTACAAGCACTTCTTTGCGGGTGGATTTGGCTCGGTACGGGGTTACGAGCCCAACTCTCTCGGGCCGCGTGCGACGCCTTCGGCGAACGATCCGTTTGCGTTTTCAGAGCCGAATCCGATTGGCGGCAACGTGCTTATCTCGGGTACCGCGGAGATTATCTTCCCGCTGCCGTTCGTTAAGGATCAACGGTCGATGAAGTCCGTGGTCTATATTGATGCCGGCAACGTCTTTAATTCAAACTGTCCACGGGTTGCGCCATTCTGCCAGTCGCCGGAAGACGGCGAACTCCGCTACAGCGCGGGTTTAGCATTTACGATGATTACCGGGTTTGCACCTATATCTGCCAGCTACTCTGTACTGTTCAACCCGAAGACGGGGGATGAGGACGAGCGTTTCCAGTTTGAGATGGGTAAAACCTTCTGAGAACCTCGAGGGAACGTATAACCGTTCCTGTGCTCTAAGCAGGAGTGTATCTCGCGGCCGGGCGGCGCGAGCCGGGCAGCCTGGCTAAAACCGTTGCGGTGGTTAGCTCAGTGCGCCTTGCCGATTGAATAGACCAACGCGATATGACAACATCGCGTGCTGATTTTTTCTGGCGCCACAGGGCGTGGCAGCCGAACTCGGGGGAGACTCTCTTGGCAAAAATACGAACAGTTCTTTCTGCACTCATGGTCATTGTGGCCCTGGGTTTCGGAGCTTCAGCTTACGCCGAAATGAAGGTCGCAGTGGTTGATGTGGAGTCAGCTATCATGGCGTCTGAGGAGGCGAAACGACTGCGCACGCAACTTCTAGAAGAGTTCAAGTCGGACCAAGAGCGCGTCCGCGACATGCTGTCTGAACGCGCGGCGCTGATTGAGCGTGCGCAAAAAGACGTAGAAGTGATGAGCGATGCCGAAAAGCGGAAACTTCAGCAGCAGATCGATGGTATTAACAACGATTTGGTCTATCACCAGCAGAAGCTGCAAAAGGCGTTAGAGGATCGGCAGGCCGAGCTCTTCGAGAGTCTCCTGAACGAAAAGGTGCAACGTGCGATTGANGCACTGGTGCTTGATGAAGACTACGACATCGTCATTCCACGTCAGGCNGCGCTCTATGTTGGCGACCTCTACNACGTGACGCGCAAGGTAACCGAGCGNCTGAACGAGATGGACGAATCATAAGGCTTGTTTNTCGGCCTGCCTTAATGGCTGACGTAACTATTGGGAACGGGCCAGTGTCATGGCCCGTTTTCGTTCCTACAGACGATGCCATTCACACTTGGTGACATAGCGGCCCGGCTTGGCCTTGAACTCCGTGGCGACCCGGAACTGCAGATTCATGGCATTGCCAGCCTTGAACGGGCGGATAGGGGGGATCTTGCATTTCTGTTCAGCAGCGCGTGGCGCGATAGGCTTGAGCGTACCTCGGCTACAGCGATAGTCCTGCGTGAGGTGGATGCCGACNCATGTCCGGTCGCTTGTCTGATCAGCGCGCAGCCTCGGCTAGAGTGGGCTCGGATTGCGACTCTCTTCGACAGGACGCCCGNGCCGGATCNGCAGCTNCATCCGAGCGCGGTCATTGCCGCAGACGTTGTGCTTGGGGCCGGCGTCTCCGCGGGCCCTGGCGTGGTCATCGAATCCGGAGCGGTCATCGCTGATGGCGTCACGCTTGGAGCCGGTTGCAATATTGGTGCGCGTGCAAGGGTTGGTGCTGGCTCACGCTTTTTTCCAAACGTTACGCTATACCATGACGTCACTGTGGGCAGTTGGTGTCGAATTCATGCGGGAGCGGTACTCGGTGCGGATGGCTTTGGTTTCGAGTTTGATCCAGCTGAGGCCGCCCTGCGGAAAATTCCGCAGGTGTATGGCGTTGTTGTCGGTGATGATGTAGAGATTGGCGCTGGCACCACGATCGACCGGGGCGCGCTCAACGACACGCTGATTGGGGACGGTGTCAAGCTCGATAACCAGATTCAGATTGGCCACGGGACTGTGGTCGGTAATCACACGGCGATATCGGGCTGCACCGCGATTGCAGGGTCTTCAAGAATTGGCAGCTACTGTCTGATCGGCGGCGCAGTCGGTATTATTGATAATATCGAGATCGCTGATCGGGTAGAAGTGACTGCAATGTCCCTGGTTAGTCAGTCGATCACTACGAGCGGGCGGTACTCTTCCGGTACCGGGCTGCTGCCCAGTAGGATCTGGAAGCGAAGCATTGTTGGCTTCGCAAAGCTGGATTCAATCCTCAAACGCCTGCGCAGACTTGAAGGAAGCTGACATGGAAGTGACGGACATCATGCAGTATCTGCCGCATCGCTATCCGTTCCTGTTTCTGGATCGTGTGGTGGAGTTTGAGCCGGACAAGCGGATTGTGGCGGTCAAGAACGTCACGATCAACGAACCATTCTTCACGGGCCACTTTCCGGTGACGCCGGTGATGCCCGGTGTGCTTATCGTCGAGGCCCTGGCGCAGGCTTCTGGCGTGCTCGCCTTTAAGACCCGGGAACGAACTCCTGAAGATGGCTATATCTACTATCTCGCAGGGACCGACAAAACCAAGTTCAAGCGTTCCGTGGTTCCAGGTGATCAGCTTCGTCTTGAAGTCGAGATTATCAACCTGCGTGCGCATTGGATGAAGTCCCAGGGTAGCGCTTGGGTCGGTGACGAACTGGTTTGTTCATCCATGCTGATGTGCGCAGAACGGAAGGTCAGCTGAATCCCATGCTCACAGATGGGGGCAGGCTATAACCCTGCGCGTGGGGATGGTGGCCGGTGAGATATCCGGCGACAATCTCGGCACTCCGCTGATCAACGAACTGCAGGCCCGAATACCGGCCGAGTTTGTCGGGGTGGGTGGGACAGGTATGTGTGCCGCTGGCCTGACCAGCTGGTATGACATGGAGCAGCTCACTGTTAACGGTCTGCCACTAGGCAGGGTCCCAGACCTCTACAGAATACTGCGCGATCTTGAAGCCCGCTTCCTGGCGAACCCGCCGGATGTGTTTGTAGGCATCGACTACAACTTCTTCAACCTTTGGCTCGAAGGTCTGTTGCGAAGGGCGGGGATTCCTACCGTGCACTATGTCAGCCCGACCGTGTGGGCATGGCGTCGCGGTAGACTGCGGCAGATCAAGCGGAATGTGGATCTGATGTTGACGCTCTATCCGTTCGAAGCCCCGATCTATCACGAGCATGGGATCGGTGTTGAGTTCGTAGGGCATCCTCGGGCTGATCAGATCGCGCCCGAGTTGGGACATTTAGGGCGCGCCGCTGCGCGCACCAGACTTGGTTTTGATGAAAGCGCCCTGGTGCTCGCCGTGTTGCCCGGCAGTCGCGGGCGCGAGGTGCGCCTCTCGGGCCCTACATTTCTGGCTGCCGCGGCAGAGGTTCGAGCACGGTTTCCCGAACTGCAGGTGGCGGTGCCGGGTGCCAACCGGGCACGCACAAAGCAGATCGAAGCGCTGTTGGCCAATGAGTTTCCCGAGCTGCCCGCACGGGTGTTCGAGGGTGACGCCGAAACCGTCATGCTCGCCGCCAATGGTGTACTGGTGAATTCGGGCACCGCGACGCTGGAGGCGCTCCTGCTTAAACGGCCCATGGTGATGTCTTATCGGCTGCCTGCGTTTACGTATGCGGTGGTCTCTCGGCTTATCAAAACCGACAGGTTTGCGCTGCCGAACATCCTTGCCGGCCGGGACCTGGTACCTGAGTTCATCCAGAACTCAGCGACGGTGTCCAATCTGGCGGCAGCGCTCACCACGATGTTGGCAAATGAGGGCCATCAGGACTTGCTCGCAGAGTTTGATGCAATTCATGCGACACTGCGTAGTGGCGGCGGTGCGCGAGCAGCAGAGGCGGTGCTGCGTATAGCTGGCTCTGGATAAAGATCACCTTTAGTTGACACTTCCATATGAGAAACCGTGCTGGAGCGGAACTCGATGCCTGACCGGATAGCGGGGGTTGATGAGGTCGGGCGTGGCCCGCTTGCGGGAGCGGTGGTTGCTGCTGCGGTCATTCTGGATCCGGCGCGACCGATTGAGGGCCTCCGGGATTCCAAGGCGCTGAGCGCAAAACAGCGCGAAACGCTTAATGAGCTGATTCGACGCAATGCCCTAGCGTGGGCGCTTGGCAGGGCTGAGGTTGCTGAGATCGACACGGTCAACATTCTCGAAGCTACCGGGCTCGCCATGCAGCGGGCTGTCGCTGCGCTTGAGATTGCCCCTGACGAGGTACTGGTAGATGGCAACCGCTCACCCGGTTTTGGTGTGCTGACCCGGTGCATCGTCAAGGGCGATGTAACGATCGACTCCATAAGGGCTGCCTCCATCATTGCCAAGGTGGACCGGGATGCCGAGATGCTGCGCTTAGACTGCTGCTATCCAGGCTACGGGCTCGGCGCAAACAAGGGTTACGGCACCGCGGAACACCTTGCTGCCCTGCAGCGACTGGGGCCCAGCCCTTGCCATCGGCGGTCATTTGAACCATGCCGACAAAGAGAGTTATTCTGACTTCGGATTGGAGGGATGATCCAGCCGTTCCCCTATCCTCCAACAACAAGCCAGCGGGACGCGATGACTCAACCATTTGTTCACCTCCGCGTTCACTCTGAGTACTCCCTTTCCGACGGCATTGTCCGCGTCAAGCCCCTGGTTGCGGCTACTGCGGCCATGGGATCGCCTGCGGTTGCCATCACCGACCGCACCAATCTGTTTGCGTTGGTCAAGTTTTATTCGGCCGCGCACAGTCAGGGGGTCAAACCCATTATCGGCAGTGACATCGTTGTGGCTCCGGGGTCAGGTGTTGCCGAAGCTGCCGCACTGACCCTGCTGGCGCGCAATGACCGGGGCTACCGTGAGCTATCGGAGCTGTTGTCAACCGCATACCTTGCAGGCCAGGAAGCACACGAGCCAATGCTGACCCGGGAGTGGATTGCGGAGAAAACTAGTGGGCTCATCGCACTATCAGCCGGCGCGGCGGGCGACGTCGGGATGGCGCTTCGCGCCGGCCGAAAAGATCTGGCCCGGGAGCGCCTGTCGGTTTGGATGGGCATGTTTCCAGGTGCTTTTTACCTGGAGTTGCATCGCACTGAGAGGCCGGGTGAGGAGCGCTTGCTGCATCAGACAGTTGAGCTGGCGGGCGAGCTTGGGTGTCCTGTGGTGGCAACCAACGATGTTCGATTCCTGGAGCGCGATGAGTTCGAAGCGCATGAGGTGCGAGTGTGCATTCACGAGGGGCGGGCCCTCGACGACTCGCGCCGACCGCGCCACTATAGTGCCGAACAGTACCTGAAGACGCCGGCGCAGATGGTGGAACTCTTCAGCGACATCCCAGAGGCACTCGAGAACAGCGTGCACATTGCCGAACGCTGCAGCGTTGAAGTTGAGTTGGGCAAGAACTACCTACCGGACTACCCCATACCGGAAGGCCAGACGATGGAGGACTACTTCACAGAGCTTTCACGCGAGGGTCTGAATGACCGGCTCGCGACCATTCTTGATCGGCACGCGCTGGATTATTCCGAGCAAAGGAAGGCGTATGACGACCGGCTCGACTTTGAGCTGGAAGTCATCAACGAGATGGGCTTCCCGGGCTATTTCCTGATTGTGATGGAGTTCATCCAGTGGGCCAAGGCCCACAACATCCCGGTGGGTCCAGGTCGGGGTTCCGGCGCGGGGTCGCTGGTGGCCTATGCGCTGCTGATTACCGACATCGATCCGATTGAGTATGACCTGCTCTTTGAGCGCTTCCTCAATCCCGAGCGGGTTTCGATGCCGGACTTCGACATCGACTTTTGTATGGATGGTCGTGACAAGGTGATTCAGCACGTAACCGAACTTTACGGTCACGACGCGGTTTCGCAGATAATCACGTTCGGCACTATGGCTGCCAAGGCCGTGGTGCGAGACGTCGCGCGAGCCCAGGGCAAACCCTACGGCCTTGCGGATCGGCTCTCGAAACTCATCCCATTCGATCCAGGTATGACACTTGAAAAGGCGATTGAAGAGGAACCGTTGCTTCGTGAGTTCATCGACGGCAACGAAGAAGCGCAGGAGATCATGGAGATGGCCTTCAAGGTCGAAGGCATCACCCGCAACGTGGGCAAACACGCGGGTGGAGTCGTGATCGCGCCGACCTGCATCACGGACTTCTCGCCGATCTATTGCGATGAGGTGGGTGGGAATCTCACAACCCAGTTCGACAAGGATGATGTCGAGCAGGCCGGCCTTGTGAAGTTTGACTTTCTGGGGTTGCGGACGCTGACGATCATCGACAACGCGGGCGCTACGATCAATGCCCGTCGTCGACATGAGAATAAGTCGGAGCTCGTGATTGACGATCTGCCCCTGGATGATGAGGGTGTCTATAGTACGCTGCAGGAGGCGAAAACCACGGCNGTGTTCCAGCTTGAATCCCGCGGNATGAAAGACCTGATGAAAAAGGTGTTGCCGTCACGCTTCATGGACATTGTGGCCTTAGTAGCATTGTTCCGGCCCGGTCCGATGCAACTTGCGGATGACTTCATCAATCGCAAGCACGGGCGTGAGGAGGTGGACTTCCTGCACCCCGATCTCAAACCTGTCCTGAAAGACACCTATGGTGTGATGCTCTATCAGGAGCAGGTGATGCAGATCGCACAGATTCTGTCTGGCTATACCCTGGCCGATGCCGACCTGCTGCGACGAGCCATGGGCAAGAAGAAGCCAGAGGAGATGGCCAAGCAACAAAGTCGGTTCGTTGATGGTGCCATCGCGCGAGGTGTTGATGCCGCCCAGGCCGAGCACATTTTCAGTCTGATGGAAAAGTTTGCAGGCTATGGCTTCAATAAACCCCATTCAGTTTGTTACGCGCTGATTGCCTATCAGACGGCCTGGCTGAAACTCCACTTCCCCGCCGACTTCATGGCTGCGGTGCTCTCCGCGGACATGCAGAACACTGAAAAGGTCGTGACTAGTATCGATGAATGCAATGAGATAAAAGTGGTGGTTCTGCCACCGGACGTGAACCAGGGTGAGTACCGGTTTGCGCCGCTTGCCAATGGGCAGATTGTCTATGGTCTAGGCGCCATCAAGGGTTTGGGCGCTGGGCCAATCGAAGCGATCGTTGAGGCCCGCGAGGCGGGTGGTGCATTTACCAATCTCTTCGACTTCTGCGAACGGGTCGACACCAAACGCATGAACAAACGAGCGCTGGAATCGCTTATTGGCAGCGGCGCGCTTGACAGGCTCGCGCCACCGTCAGATCTTAAAGGGCATGATCGGATCAACCATGCCCGCAGCCTGCTCTTCGGCAACGCCGAGGCGGCAATGAAGGCCGCGGATCAGAAGGCCCGCAACCATGACAGTGGCCATTTGGATCTCTTTGGTGATGAGTCCTTCAGTATGGGTGAAACGTCGGATCAACCCTACGTTCTGCAGGGTTTCACCACGATGGCTTTCAAGGCGAGATTGGATAAGGAGAAAGAGTGCCTGGGCCTGTATCTCACCGGTCATCCAATAGAGGTATATGGAAATGAGGTGCGCCGTTTTGCCAAGACCCGCATTGCTGATCTAAGGGTTACAAAAGAGCCCCAAGCGGTGGCGGGGTTGGTGGTAGGCATTCGTACCATGCGCTCACGCCGAGGNGACACTCTGGCATTTCTGACCCTCGATGACCGCAGTGGGCGCATTGAGGTGGCGGTTGCAGGAGAGGCTTTCGATGTACACCACCACAAGCTGCGCAAGGACGTTCTGCTGGTGGTGCACGGTTCGACTCAAAACGACGAGTTCACAGGCGGTCTGCGGATGCGCGCGAACGAGGTGTACGACATCCGCGAGGCGCGTGAGAAAGCTGCCAGACGATTGGCAATTACGATCTTCGAACACCGGGTCAACGGCAACTTCACCGAAGAATTGGCTGGATTGCTCGCGCCGTTCAAGACCTTTGACGGAGCCGGCTGCCCCGTGGCAGTTGCCTACCAGGCGCGATCAGCATGCGCAGAAGTGGCACTGGGGTCCACCTGGCGCGTCAAGCCAGATGATGACCTCATTTCGATATTGCGGGATCGATACGGGGCCGAAGAAGTAGTACTCGACTACTGAACTGATCAAGTGATGGTCCATTCAGACCTGATTGCCGGAGCTCTCCAGGAGCTGGCCGCTGCGCCGCAGCGGTTGGTTGTGGCGTTGAGCGGCGGCCTGGACTCGTTAGTACTGCTCGATCTGACGCTACGCGCCGTGGCTGAGCAACCTAGCCTGGCGGGCTGTGAAGTGAGCGCAGTGCACGTAAACCATGGCCTGGCCGACCAGGCTGATGCCTGGGAGGCGTTTTGCGCGGAGCTTTGTACCAGACAGGGGGTAACGCTTGAGGTATGTCGGGTCATAGTCCCTGAGTCGGGCAATCTCGAAGCCAATGCTCGCGAAGCACGCTACGCGGCGTTTGTCAGTCGCCTGCGCGCCGGCGACGTGCTGCTACTGGCGCATCATTTCGACGATCAGCTCGAAACCTGGATGTTCCGTACGCTGCGGGGCGACGCGGTGCGTGGTATGCCCGCGCACCGCCGCCTGGGTCCGGCCCTGTTGCTGCGGCCGTTACTCGATGTGCCGCGGTCAGCGTTAAGCGCGTATGCAAAAGACCAGGATCTGACGGCTCTAGACGACCCCAGCAACCTGGATACACGTTTTTCGCGAAATCTGCTTCGGCATGACGTTCTGCCTAGGCTGCGACAGCACGACTCTGGCTTTGATGCCCGGGCCCGGACTGCCATGCTGTTGGACGCCGAGCGCGGTGAGTTGATAGGTGCGCTGGGAGAACTTGACCTGATGGCGGTCGAAGGTCCGCAAACTATTTTGTTGTCCGCTATGCTCAATTTTGAGTCGGTGCGACAACAGAATCTTCTGCGGCGCTGGTTTGTCGCTCAGGGCAGGACGCAGCCCGCTCGGAGCGCGTTGACCCAACTGCTCACTGAACTCAAAGCTGGGCGCAGGCTGGATCTGCGGGTTGGAGACGCCAGGGTAGCTTTGCATCGTGGGCGCCTGCATCTGCTCAGCGCTGAACTGCCTGGTTTTCCCCAGGAGCCGGTATCCTGGCGCGGCGAGCCGCGACTCAGCTTTGCCTCGGGCCTACTTACCGCGGAACGCGCCCCCGGCGGGGTCTGGGCAGCGCAACTCATGCTACGACCTGCGCGTCGGGGCGAGCGCATTTCAGGGCGGGCTGCCAGGGATCTGCTGCGTGAAGCTGGGGTGCCGCCCTGGGACCGAACGCGCGTGCCTTTGTTGTGTGCTGGCGACAAGCCGGTCGCGGTTGCGGCCTATGGTCCGACAGGTAG
>PAWP01000068.1 GCA_002714125.1 Gammaproteobacteria bacterium | reverse complement strand
CGTGCTTCCATGTCGGGTGGTTCGACAGCGGGTTGCCCGACGCATCGAAAGTCACATCCTCGGGAAGCTCGACCGGAAGGTCGGACTCCGGCACCGGCACCATGCCGCAGTCATCGCAATGGATGATCGGGATCGGACAGCCCCAGTAGCGCTGGCGTGATACACCCCAATCCCGGAGGCGGTAGTTTGTAACCTTTTCGCCCAACCCCTGCGCCCCGAGCGCTGCCGCAAACGCGTCAAAAGCCTCGTCAAAAGCCAGCCCGTCGAACTCACCGGAGTTGACACAGACACCTTTCTCGGTAAACGCCGCCATCTCAAGATTGCACTCAGTGTTGCTAGCGGCTGCGGGTTCAATCACCTGGCGAATCGGCAGACTGTACTTGCGCGCAAATTCCCAGTCGCGCTGGTCGTGCCCCGGTACCGCCATGACGGCGCCCGAGCCGTATTCCATCAGCACAAAGTTTCCAACCCAGATGGGTATCTCAACATCCGTGAGCGGGTGCCGCGCGGTCAGGCCCGTGGGCATTCCGCGCTTTTCCATTTTGGCCATGTCCGCCTCAGCCACCTTGACCTGGCTCACCTCGGTGATGAAGGCCGCAAGCTCCGCATTGTCCTTAGCCGCCTCAGCCGCCAGCGCATGCTGTGGTGCTACCGCTATGTAGGTCACGCCCATCAGCGTATCAGGCCGGGTGGTATAGACCGACAGGCCCTCGTCGCCAGGACGCGGGAACGTCAGTTCCACGCCGTAAGACCGGCCAATCCAGTTGCGCTGCATGATCTTGATCTTTTCTGGCCAGCCGGGCATGTCATCCAACGCTTCCAGCAGCTCCTCGGCATACGCAGTGATGCGTATGAACCACTGCTCGAGCTCCATGCGTTCAACCGGCTCGCCCGACCGCCAACCTTTGCCATCGATGACCTGCTCGTTGGCGAGAACAGTCTGCTCGGCCGGATCCCAGTTGACCCATGCCGACTTACGATAGACGAGGCCCTTCTTGAACATGAGCGTAAAAAGCCATTGCTCCCACCGGTAGTAGTCCGGATCACAGGTGGCGAACTCGCGGCTCCAGTCGAATGAGAAGCCAAGCGATCCCATCTGTCGCTTCATGTAGGCGATGTTCTGGTGCGTCCAGTCGGATGGCGCGACCTGATTCTTGATTGCGGCGTTTTCAGCAGGCAGACCAAACGCGTCCCAGCCCATGGGATGCAGCACATTCTTTCCCTGCAGCCGCTGGAAGCGGCTGATCACATCACCCAGCGTGTAAGTCCGGACGTGCCCCATGTGCAGCTGGCCGCTCGGATACGGAAACATGGATAGCGCGTAGTACTTTGGCTTTTCGGAGTTTTCGTTGACCTCAAAGGTCAGGTTGGCCTGCCAATACGCCTGCACTTTCGCCTCATTGGCGTGGGCGTCGTACCTGTCCTCTGTCTGCTCGTCCATCAGGGCGTCTCTCGTGCGGGTTGCGCTGCTTATAAAACGATACCCGCATGCATGGGTAAAAGGATGCGCGATTCTACCCGCCGTCCGTCCAAACGCCTACCAGGACCAACCGATTCCCACCGCCAATCGCCAGCCCGTAGACCTCAAGTGGTAGTTACCAGGCCACAAGCTAGATTCCGGAGAGACGTCCCCTTACTGCTGCAGCAAGGAATATGACGCCATCGCCCGTTCTTCAACATCGACGACTCACTCGCACCGTATCACGAGCGCGAACTGCGCAATAAGATCGCCTAGTTCAAAGCACAGGTCGAAGAACAACTTGAGGCGCGAGCCAAGGTCAGCCATCTGCTGCACATGATCGAAGAGCGGGAACAGCATCTTAGTCAAATCCCCGCTCGCGCGATCCTTCGGCAAGACTTGCGACAACAGTGCCCNCAGTAAGCCCAGCNGCNCCCCTGCTTCACCCCGATCGGACAGCAGCGTTCGCCCGCGCAGTGATCAAGAGAGCAACAAGTCCCAGGGCAAGGCCTGCCAGCAGCGGCCAACTGCCGAATCCTGCATACGGCGTCTGGCCGTTCATTCTGCGCACCGAAGACCTCACCACAGCAGGCTCAAACTGCGGTGCCGAGGCGATGACCCGGCCTGCGGGATCAACCACCGCGCTCACGCCATTGTTGGTAGCACGNACCAGGTAGCGTCCCATNTCGAGCGCCCGCATACGCGCCATTTGCATATGCTGCAGCGGCCCGATCGAGCGCCCGAACCAGGTGTCATTGCTGATCGTGACGAGCACCGCCGGGTCCGGCGCGGCATTCCGTACCAATTCGCCGTAAACAATCTCGTAACAAATCGACAGAGAAAGCTCCCCCNCACTAAAGGCCAACGGCTCCTGCTCGGAGGGGCCCGAGCGATTCCTCGACATCGGCAGATCGAAGAAGCCGATCAATCCGCGCAGAAGCCCTTCAAGGGGCACNTACTCGCCGAAGGGCACCAGNTGGCGTTTCAGATAGACGTTGCCATTTCCTGAACCGAGCAACATCGCCGAGTTGTAGTACTCACCGGCTTCGCCACGATGGGGGATCCCAACCACGAGCGCGGTCCCGGCTTCACGCGCCCGCCTGTCAAGGTCCGATAGATANGACTGGCCCTGTTCTGGGAAAAAGGTGAGTGAAGCTTCGGACCACACCACAAGGTCACGGCCCCATGCGNCTGCNGACANCAACTCGTTNCGATCCACGTTGTTCTGCACCTGATCCGGGTGCCACTTNATNGCCTGATCAATGTTGGGCTGCACCGCGGCAACGCTCNCCCAGCGATCGTCTGGCGTTACCCAAACCATTGCGCNGAGCAAAGCNGCAATNGGCCAGGGCAGGACCCCAANCGNGCAGGCAAGCACTCGGACCTGGCGGNCACCCTCCGNATTGCGCATTCCGGCAAGACCATGGGTAAGGAAGGAGCCCCCNACCGCTACCGCGAACGACACAAGCAGTACCCCACCCACCGGGGCAAAGGCCGCAAGCGGAGTTTCNAGATGAGCGTAGCCTGCGTAGAGCCANGGAAAACCCGTCAGGATCCAACTGCGGGCCCACTCCGTCAGCGGCCAAAGTAGGGCAAACGTCAGGGGCGCCTGCAGGCCACCCAGGCGAGCCTCNGCGCGATCGCCTGCGATGGCCATCGCGCTTCCAAACAGNACACCCTGCAGGCCAAAGAACCAAGCGGTGCCNACNACAAAGAGNGCAACCATGATGGCCGCCAGCGCCGGGGGCGCACCGCCATAGACGTTGATGCTGACATAGATCCAGGACGCGCCAACACCAAACGCGNCAACACCAAAACACCATCCAAGCAGTCCNGCGCGCACCAGNCGGGCACGCAGAGGCTGATCGAGAAACTCACTCGACAGCGCCCAGTAAAGCAGTCCGACCGCGGCGATCCCAAGCCACCAAAGATCGAACGGGGCAAATGACAGCGGATATGTCGCGCCCGCTGCCAGTGCCAGCAGGTATCGACGCAAGGGCTGCAGGTGAGTCAGCGTACGTGCGGGCATGCGGCCTTTGAGCATCCCCATATGGTTTCCAGGTCAGTCACCCCGCAGCNAATGNGGGCTTTCAAGTNTCAGACGNAGCAAATNGACCCTGCGGCTGTCGGAATTGNGCACCGTGAAGTTGAAGCCACCAATCTCGAATGTTTNNTCGCGCTTTGGCAGATGGCCGAAGTGCTTGGTGACGAGCCCGCCAACCGTATCGACNTCATCGCTTNCNATCAGGCCGCCAAAGTGTATGTTGAAGTCTTCCAGCNGCGTAAACGCCTTCACCACATACACGCCATCAGCGTGCTGTTTGATGGAGCCCTCGTCGTCGAAGTCGTCCTCAATCCCGCCAACGATNTGTTCGAAGACATCTTCCGTTGTGACGATGCCCGCAAAGCCACCGTACTCGTCATGCNCGACCGTAATATGGTTGCGATTCTCCGAGAACTCTTGCAGCAGTATNNTNACNCACTTACNCTCAAGCACAGGCGTTACTGGGCTCAGCAGTTTACGCNTGCANATCTTGCGGCGCTGCCGNGGCAATGCCAATNGCAGCAGGTCCTTGGCAAAAAGGATGNCGGACGTCATCCNAACCATAGCCGATANCCGGAAAGCGCNAANGGCCGGACCCTACGATGAACGGNANAAAGTCCTCCGGGGACTGNTCGAGATCGATATCGACGACTTTGGCCCGAGGGACCANGATTTCACGCACATGCATAANCATATGCGTGANGATCAGGGAGCGCTGGATCACATCCAGTGCTTCTCGATGCATTATGTCCTTCCGCTCATCTGCACGGAGCAACTCCAACAGGTCATCTTGGGTGGNNGGCTCCTTCAACAGNGCAGCCGCGAGGCGATCGACCCGCGCCGNCTCTTTAGAGGACGTCGCGTTAGTCATCGTTCAGCCCCTGAGCGCAGTAAGGATCAGGCAACCCCAGCTGCGCCAGAAGCTGAACCTCAAGACCTTCCATATGCGTTGCAGTTAGCTCGTCTGCATGGTCATAGCCAAGCAGGTGGAGCACGCCATGCACAAGCAGGTGCGTCAAGTGCGCACCCAGTGGCTTTCCCTGCTCCAGGGCCTCGCGCGCGGCAACCGGGTAGCAGACCACGATGTCGCCCAGCAAGGTTCGCCCTCCCTCCACCGCAACCTTGTCAGGGAAAGAGAGGACGTTCGTAGCACCCGCACGTTCGCGATAGCAGGCGTTCAGTGCCGCACTCTGGACTTCATCTACAACAGAGACCACGATCTCAGCGGGCTGTTCTACCTGTTTGGTCAACACGAGCGTTACAGCCGTAACCGGGTCGAACGAACCCAACTCAAAGTCCGAGATAACTTCAACATGGTGTGCTTCAGCCGTTGTCACCGTCGTACCGGGCATAAGCCTCGACAATGCGTTGGACCAAGGGGTGCCGCACCACGTCACGCGCATCAAAACGGGTAAATGAAATCCCTTTGACGTCGTGCAGCACCTTCATGACGTGCCGCAAGCCNGACTGATCACGCTTAGGCAGGTCAATCTGGGTCACGTCTCCGGTCACCACCGCGGTCGAGCCNAAGCCGATCCGCGTCAGGAACATCTTCATCTGCTCAACAGTAGTGTTCTGCGACTCATCGAGGATCACAAACGAGTCGTTCAGGGTCCGCCCTCGCATATANGCAAGTGGCGCAACCTCGATCACGTTCTTCTCGAGTAGNTTTTCGACNCGTTCNAACCCAATCATCTCGTAGAGCGCGTCGTACAGCGGTCGCAGATAGGGGTCAATTTTCTGGCTNAGGTCNCCNGGCAGGAAACCGAGCTTCTCGCCCGCNTCTACCGCGGGCCGAACCAGCANGATGCNCCGTATCGACTCGCGCTCAAGCGCTTCAACTGCGCACGCGACAGCAAGATAGGTCTTGCCGGTACCCGCGGGGCCAATACCAAAGTTTAAGTCATACGAACGAACCGAGCGGACATAGCGAATCTGGTTTGCTCCGCGTGGGCGAATAGTCTTGCGGCGCGTTGCTACCAGGTCCGCCGTGCCGTCGGCTTCACCGTTAACGAGTGCATCGATGCCCGACTCCTGCAGATATAGATGCACATCGTCCGCCGACAACGTCGTGCCACTCTTGACCTCGCGATACATATGNTCGAGCANCTTCCCGGCAGCTTGGGCTACCGCTTCGTCACCATGAATGCGGAAATCATTGCCGCGATTTTGGATCGTAATGCCCAGCCGCGTCTNGATCTGCCGCAGATGCGAATCATATGGGCCGCAAAGGGCAGAGAGTTGCTGGCTGTCGTTGGGTTCCAGCATCAGCTGGAGCGGAGGGGCAGAACTAGCCAATATGGATCAACCGTTTAGTGATTGGGAAGGTGCATCATCAACCGTGAACATTTCGATCTGCATTCAGGGGTCCAGGCAGTGCCAGACCACAGGTCTAGATCGTCGCGAGAGACAGAAATGCATCAACAAAAGCGCATTGAGAATTGAATCAAAGACACGCTGATCTTTACCCACGCTGTTCACAAAGCAACATCAATTCGCCACCTGCAGGGTGCCACGCAGCGAGTTCGGCAATGCCTCCGTCACACGCACATCTGCAANCCCGCCGATCAGCTCACGAGGACCGGTAAGATTGACCACCCGGTTGTTTTCCGTTCTGGCCTGCAGTTGCGNATCGTCGCGNTTCGACAGGCCGGTAACAAGCACGCGTTGCATGGATCCAACCATCGCCTGGCTGATCTCCATGGCCTGCTCNCTGATTCGCGCCTGCAGACGCTGCAGGCGCTCCTTCTTGAGCGCTTCCGNAGTTTCGTCCNGTAGTGCTGCAGCCGGGGTTCCCGGCCGCGCTGAATAGATGAAGCTGAACGAGTGGTCNTAACCAATCGTATCTATGAGTTCCATCGTCGCGTCGAAATCCTCGGCAGTTTCCCCAGGAAAGCCCACAATAAAGTCAGACGACAGACTTATTTCAGGCCGCACCTCGCGTAAGCGTTCTATCTTGCGGATGTAGTCNGCTNCCGTATGTCCGCGTTTCATAGCCATCANAATCCGGTCCGAACCGCTTTGCACTGGCAGATGCAGATGACTGACNAGTTCCGGTACTTCGGCGTATACCTCGATCAGATTATCCGTGAAATCGTTCGGGTGCGACGTTGTGTAGCGGATGCGGTCGATCCCATCAATCTGGGCGATTACCGTGATGACAAAGGCAAGATCTACGGCCTCACCATCATCCATCGCACCCACGTAGGAATTGACGTTCTGTCCCAGCAGGTTTACTTCTCGTACACCCTGCTCAGCGAGCGACACAATCTCGGCAATAACGTCCCCGACAGGACGACTAACTTCTTCCCCTCGGGTGTATGGGACGACGCAGAACGAACAGTACTTGCTACANCCCTCCATAATCGAAACAAACGCCGACGGACCGTNAACGCTAGGCGCCGGCAGCACNTCAAACTTTTCAATCTCAGGGAAAGTCACGTCAACCAGAGCGATATCGCCCTTGCGTTCCAGCAGGTTCGGCACCCGGTGCAGGGTCTGAGGTCCAAACACCACATCAACAAACGGCGCGCGCGCCGTGAGTGCATCACCCTCCTGACTCGCAACGCAGCCGCCAACTGCTATTTGCACCCCTTTTCGCTCCGCCTTCAGCGCTTTCCATCTCCCGAGCTGATGGAACACCTTCTCCTGCGCCTTTTCACGAATTGAACAGGTATTGAGTAGCAGCAGGTCCGCCTCCTCCTCAGAGGTGGTGAGCTCGTAGCCACTGTTGGCTCCCAGCAGGTCCACCAAACGCGAAGAGTCATACTCGTTCATCTGGCAACCGTGGGTTTTGACAAACATCTTGGGCACAAGGCAGTTCTGGGTTGGCAAGGGGCCATCATTATAGTCGCGGGATCGCCGGACTCCAGCGCATATTTGGGCGCAGGTTCAAGCATCCCGCGGTGGCCTATTTCAAGCTGGGTAACTTCGAACAGGGTCACCGCTGGCTAGAGCGCGCTTCGCGGCCCGCCTCACGTAGCATGGATCAAAGCGAGGTCTCTGGTGGCCCACGGGCAGGCAGATGCAGACAAGCACCTGATCGCGCGAATACTCAACCAGCTGAGAGAAAGCGCCACGGATTACATGAACAGCGCACTTGGAGTCTACAAGTCGAGCCAGCGCTGGCGAACCTCCGCACCAAAGCCCAAGTTTCCCTCGATCGTGGCTGGGCTCAAAGCAAGCCATTCGCGAGCAGCTGGCGTACTACCCAGGACTCCGAGCCAGGCGGCAGGGCAGATCATACTTTCCGGGTCTGCAGCGATAGGCGTAGACTGGGCAGGAAGGTTGCTCAACCATTCAGGAGGCAAATATGAAGATTCAGTCCCTCGGCCACGTCGTGATCAAGGTCCGAAATATTGAGAAATCCATCGAGTTCTACAACGGGCTGCTTGGTCTACCAGTGGTAGCACACAACGAAAAGCCCCCGATGGCCTTCTTTTCCCTAGGCAATCACCACGATTTTGCGGTAATGGAAGTAGGTGACGGCGCCGCCAGCCCAACCGTCAAACAGGTTGGACTCGCCCATGTTGCATTCAAGATTGGTGACGACCTGGACGACCTTCGGGATGCAAAGTCGCACCTGGACAACGCCAGCGTGCCCTGCGCCCCCGTGGACCACGAAGTGACCAAGTCGCTCTACTTTGCGGACCCGGACGGCAATCAGGTCGAGCTTTATGTAGACGCCTCCGATGCCTGGCGCGAAGAGCCGCAGCGGGTTGCGCAGAGTGGACCGCTGGCAATCTGAACTTGGCGAGAGCCGAACGCGCCGCCTGCGTACAACGGTGATCAGGCTGCGCAGATACGGACGCATGCAGCGGTCGACACAGAAAATATCAGTCTATTCGGGCCATCAAGGCGCGTTGACATCGGAAAACGAAACTAATTAACTCGGCTTCCCGGCGCGCATCCGGCAAACACTCCAACGGACCTACCCGAACATGGCAGACCAGGTTTACAAAATCATCTTCTTCAATCAGGGCCAGATCTACGAGGTCTTTGCCCGGCATATCTATCAGAGTGACCTATACGGCTTCATCGAAATTGAAGAGATGCTCTTTGGCGAGCGCAGCCAAATGCTGGTCGACCCGGGTGAAGAGAAACTGAAATCCGAATTTGAAGGCGTTAATCGCAGCTATATTCCGATGCATTCGATCGTGCGCATCGACGAGGTTGCCAAGGAGGGTGTCGGCACCATCAGCGAGGCCAAAGGCAACGTTTCACCCTTTCCGATGCCGGCGTTCACGCCCCGCAAATCAGACTAGGCGCCGCCCGGCCGCCTTGCTCGCACCGGGTAGCAGCCACCTACGCCGAACCCACACCTCCCGCCCATGTACCCAGGCCAACATCCCCCGGAGCGAGTTGCATATCGCATAGCGGACTCGGACGAGGCCGTCACCTACGGCGAACTTGAAGCAGCCTCCAACCAGGCGGCGCAGCTATACCGCGCGCGCGAGCTCAACCCCGGCGATGGCATTGCGGTATTGCTTGGCAACGAGCCTGATTATCTGAAAATTGTCTGGGGCGCACAGCGTTCAGGGATCTACTTCACTCCAGTGAGCGTGCTGTTCTCCTCCGCCGAAATCGTCTATATCGTCAACAACTCGGACGCAAAGCTGCTTATTACACGCAAAGCGTTTGCGGACACACTGGATCTCACGACCATTGAGGCGGAAGTCCTGTTGCTCGACGGTGACGACCCCACACACAACTGGTTTGCTCTGATGGCCGCCCAGCCGGCCACCCCGGTGGCTGACGAGACCGAGGGTGCCGAAATGGTCTACTCGTCCGGCACCACCGGACAGCCCAAAGGGGTTCGCTTCCCATTGTCGGGGGCACCGCTTGGCACAATCTCTAAGCTTTTTCAGACCCGCATCCGTATGCACGCGATGTCAGAAGCAACACGTTATCTCTCAACAGCACCGCTATATCATTCAGCCCCCCTGCGATACAACCTCCTTGTGACCCGTCTGGGCGGCACTTCAGTAATCATGCGCAACTTCGACGCCGAGTCGGCGCTCCGTCTGATCGATGCGCACGGCATCACGCACAGCCAGTGGGTACCCACGATGTTTGTACGCATGCTGCGTTTGCCGAAAGCGACACGGCAGCAGTACAACCTTAGCTCACACCAGTATGCGATCCATGCTGCGGCGCCCTGCCCGGTCACGGTAAAGCGCGCCATGCTCGACTGGTGGGGGCCCATTGTCTACGAGTACTACTCAGGGACCGAAGCAAATGGCTCCACGGCCATCACGCCCACCGAGTGGGAAGCCCACCCCGGCAGCGTTGGCCGCGCTGTTCACGGCGAGATCCATATTCTCGATGATGAAGGCAATGAGCTTCCAACGGACGAACCGGGCCGCGTATTCTTTGCCAACGGGACGGACTTTCATTATTACAAGGACCCCGANAAAACCGCCGCTGCAAAAACAGNAGAGGGCTGGTCGACCCTGGGTGACATTGGCCTGATGGACGCCGATGGTTACCTNTANCTGCGCGATCGNGCCTCCTTCATGATCATTTCCGGCGGTGTGAACATATACCCNCAGGAAANAGAAAACGTGCTGATCTCACATACTAAAGTGGCGGACGTCGCTGTAATCGGCGTACCCAACGAGGAGTTTGGTGAAGAGGTCAAGGCAGTGGTCGAACTTGTTGACCATGCGGACGCCTCAGAAGCCCTGGCCGGCGAACTCATTGCGTTGTGCCGCAAGCAGATTTCGCACGTGAAATGTCCCCGTACTATCGACTTCACATCTGTACTGCCGCGCCATCCGACCGGGAAGCTCTACAAACACAAGCTGCGCGAGCAGTACTGGGACGGCCACGACAGCAGGATCATCTGATCTTCGCAGGCCAGCATCTGCCGAGGGCGTAAGTTCGGGTTGATAAGCGNGCCTGGCTCCTGGAATGNACCAACTGGNACCTGCTCNTCAAACTACCGGCACATCGACGTTGTTGCGCGTCAGCCGCCGCACAAAAAAGACCGTGCCCCCTGCTACAGCCGACGGGACGACGATTAGGTTCACGAACGGCACCAGCATCGCCAGATAAACTGCGCCGCCCAAAACCAGGCTGTCGCGCCGCGCCTCTCCAAGCCGCTCCCGGAGTCCACTAAACGAAACCACATTGTTTTCCGCTGCAAAGTCGGTGTACTGGACGGCCATCATCCATGCTCCNAATAGCAGCCAGAGGGGNATTACTGCGATCTGCACGNCNGGAANAAAGGAGAACACAACAAGACCGANNATGCGCGGGAGGAAGTACGCGATCTTGGCAAACTCACGCGATAGAGTACGCGGTACAAGCGCCAGCAAACTGGGTTCAACACCTTCAGGCCTGTGGCCGAGATGTTCTTCAACCTTNACCGCCAGAAGAGCATTGAATGGCGCCGCGATNATGTTCGCAATCATGGTAAAGACGTAGAACACAATCACCATGAAGAGCAGCGCAAATAGCANCCAGATCANCGCGGCAAGCCATGCAAGCCAGTCAGGAAGCCACGCAACTGCCGCATNAATCCAGCCAGAGNCAAGCCCGATGCTGCCTCCGATCAACACCGTAAACACCAGAATATTGATTATTAGAGGAACCAGGACATAGCCGCGNAAGCCAGGCTGCCAGATCAACANAGCCCCCTCGCGGAGGCAATCAAGCGGTTTCATAGNTTCNCCCCTGCGCATACGTCCCGCTTTGTNGTAAACCCAACGGCCGGGTTCGCACNGAAGTATGCCCATNCATCGGCAGCACCNTGCTCNGCAGAAAGNTCTGTTGTACCNGCCACGAAGTCATAGAAGCAATCCTGGTAAACAACGTTCTGTTGCTTNACTACCTGACCGGCTCACGCCCCCGCGGGNAANCGCCATCTTCGCCTCATCGGCGCGANCGCAGTCGCATTCCTGCGTCAACCGCTCTTTGGCACGTAGCAGTGCAGCACGAGATCCTCTTTGCGGCTCATAGTATCTTCCTAATTGACGCAGACAGGAACTGCTGAGATGAACTTTGAAGACATCACCTACGAAGTGGATGATCCGGTCGCGGTGATCACACTCAACCGGCCCGATCAGCTTAACGCCTTCACCCGGCACACGCTGATGGAGATGCGAAGCGCCATTAATGCGGCAACCGCAGACAAGCGGGTTGTCGGGATCGTTTTTACNGGCACGGGTCGAGCCTTCAGCGCAGGGTTGGATATNTCGACGCTGGCCGAGGTGACCAACGAGACAACAAGCGACGGTACGCCAACCGCGTCCGCCACGGCTCCACCTGACCAGCTGCCCGGGATCTTCAGCTACCTGCTGGAAGTTCCGAAACCCATCATTGCTGCAGTCAACGGTATCGCCGCCGGTGGCGGCCTGATCCTGGCGCTGATGAGCGATCTGCGTTTTGCGAGCAGCAAAGCTTCCTTGACCACTGTGTTCCTTAAACGCGGACTCATCGCGGAGCACGGCTCGAGTTGGCTGTTGCCGCGCATGGTCGGAATCAGCAAGGCTCTGGATCTGCTCTGGATGAGCGACAAAATCGGTGCTGCGGAGGCGGCGCAGATCGGCCTGATTGATCGCGTGTGTGATCCAGACAAGTTGCTTACAGAGGCGAAGGACTACATTCGTAAAGTGGCCGAGACGTCCGCTCCCAGGTCCATTGCCGCATCCAAGCGCCTGGTTTATCNACATCTGGGCCTGCCTTATGCGGATGCATTGCGGGAAGCTGAGGCAATCCAGAACGAGTTCCTTGNGGCGCCGGACTCAAGCGAAGGCGCNCGCGCGTTCCTCGAACGCCGCGCACCTCAGTTTGAACGGGTTGGCGACGACGACTCCACGTCCTGACGCAGAACAGAAGTAGCAACCGCGAGCTCAGCTATTCACCTTCCTTGTACCGGTAAATCCGGTAACCGTCTGCCTCCTCGTAGCCATCGGGCACCCAGCCCCTTTCCAATGCGGCATCAGTGATGATCCCCATGTTGATGCCTAGGTCGTCATTCAGGCTATCGGCAATCGCATGTTCAAAAGACGCTGCGGGTCCCTGATAGGCAGTTACCGCGGCCTGCGCTTCAAGTATGTCGTGATGTGGCTTCATGGGGCGGAGAATACCAATACCAGAGGATGTCGTGCCGACCGACGTCAAACTTTTAGGTCAAGGACCCCACTCGACTGAGCCCAGACTTATCGGTGCTCTGCAGCAACGCCGACACACTCCCCGCCGCACCGGGAAGTACGAGGTCCGGGTCCAGTTCGACCAGCGGCGCCAGTACAAATGCCCTCGTTGCGGCCCGAGGATGGGGCAGGGTTAGAAAGTCGGTGCGAAGCACCATGTGTTGATAGTCAATCAGGTCAAGGTCCAGTGTTCTAGGCGCGTTCGCCTCGCCCCTGGTTCGTCCAGCCACCGCCTCCAGGCACTGGAGCTCAAGGAGCAACGCTTCGGGGCCAAGGCGGGTCCTAAACGCCACAGCAGAGTTCAGAAAAGACGGCGAGCCCGGTGGGCAGTCCACTGGTTCTGATCGCCACAGCGAAGCTGCCGCAAACCGCCCTCCAGCCATAGCCCGCATGGTCAGGGCAGCACGTCGCAGAGTCCTCTTGGTATCCCCGAGGTTGGCACCCAGCGCCACTATCGCCAGCGGCATCTCAGGATTCACCCTGGCATCCCCCTGCCCGTCTTTAGGTTTCATGGTAGCGTTACCTTTTTCGATGCTCGCCATCGACGCGTCTGGTCAGTGGTCTGTGTGGACTGATCGAATCTGCGCAGGGAACCCGAAGCATTTACGCACGCATGCCGCAGTTTAGTTCAACAAGTACAGAGCGCAGGTACATAGAAGAACAAGAGCGCAAAGCGTACAACAACAAGCCAACCCTAATCGCGGCACCCAACCGGCCTGACCGGCAACATGCCGGACGACAACAAGGGCCACTACTTTCCAACCAGAGGTACACTGACACCAACATGGTCGCCACAACTTCCGGCCTATCCCAGGAGCGCCTGCAGCAGATCAGTCGCCTTACCGCGCGCTATGTAGACGCGGGCAGGCTCCCTGGGACGCTGACGCTTGTTGCTCGGCGCGGCCACGTTGCATACCTCAAAGCAAACGGCCTGATGGACGTCGAGGCGGGCACGCCCGTTGCCAGGGATACAATCTTCCGGATCTTCTCAATGAGCAAGCCCATCACCAGCGTGGCGCTGATGACGCTCTACGAGGACGGGCACTTCCAGTTGGACGATCCAGTATCGCGTTTTGTCCCCGGGTTCAAAAACCTCGCCGTATATGTTTCCGGCGCCGCGGACAACTTCACTACCCGCCCAGCAGAACGGGAGATGACGGTCCGCGATCTATTGACGCATACCTCAGGGCTCACCTACGGTTTCATGAATACCAATGTGGTAGACGAGCTCTACCGTAAAAACGAGGTTGAGGCGTCAAGCACGATTGAAGAAATGGTCGAGAAACTGTGTGGCATTCCGCTGCAGTTTTCGCCCGGTTCCAGATGGCGCTACAGTGTCGCAACAGACGTATGCGGCTATCTGGTACAAAAAATATCTGGAACCCGGTTTGATGAGTATCTGCAGAACCGCATATTCGACCCGCTAGGAATGACCGACACCGGCTTCCATGTCCCAGAATCCCAGGCGGACCGCCTGGCGGCAAACTATCAGCGCACCGAAGGTGACGGCCTACGTCTGGTCGACCCGCCCCCTACATCGCGCTATCTGCAGCCACCCACATACCACTCTGGCGGCGGCGGATTGGTATCCACCATCGACGACTACTATCGTTTCGCGGCTATGATGCTGGGCAAAGGCCAACTCGACGGCGTTAGGATTCTCGGGCGGAAAACTGTCGAGCTGATGTTAATGAACCATCTGCCCACCGGTGGAGATCTGACGAGCATGGGCCAGGCAGTCTTCAGCGAAACGCCGTATGACGGTATTGGCTTCGGACTCGGCTTCTCCGTGATGCTTGATCCCGCAACCGCTAGAATACTTGGCACCCCAGGCGAAGGCGCCTGGGGCGGTGCCGCGAGCACCTATTTCTGGGTGGACCCAGGCGAGGAACTGATCGTCATTCTGATGACCCAACTACTGCCTTCTTCGTCCTACCCCATCCGGCGCGAGATGCGCGTGGCTGCTTATCAAGCCATTGTCGACTGACCGCGGGAACAACAACTGAACATTAGCTACGGGTAACAAGAATCAGACCATGGCCAAGCAGGAAATCGAGTCCGAAGTAACGGGCAACGTGTGGAAGGTGGAGAAATCAGTCGGCGACAAGGTCGACACCGAAGATACCATCATGATTCTCGAGTCCATGAAAATGGAGATCCCGGTCGAAGCGCCCTGCGCCGGAACCATCGTGGAACTCCTCGTAAAGGAAGAGGATGCTGTGGAAGAAGATCAGGTCGTGGCAGTCATCGAAGCCGACTGAGGCCGCAGACTCGGCGGCATCGGAGCGCAACACCGCTGACTCGCGGCCCAAACCCTCGATTCCACAATAACGCACCCCGCGCCCAGCGCGTGTAGTGCTGATTTACTTGCGTCGGTTGAGCGTTTCCTGAACCGGGAACTTTCCGACCTGGCATTGATTGCCCGGGTCCTGGATAAGTCCCGCAAACTGTCGCACCCGCTTCTTGAATGGCTGCGAGTTCGGGTATCCCGCCTACCAATCTGCCGCTGCATTGGCCGTTCGAAAACTTTGACGTCGTATCAGCATTTCTTGATCAGGCCACAGTCCACCTTGAGAACCTAGCGATCAATTAGACCAAATACCACTAACTTGAACCTGCTACCGTTTCCAAAAACGATAGCTCACCGTGGTTGTACCCTTGCAGATGCGATCGTGGAACTCGCTGCAGAACTTCGTTACTCAACCAGCACGATCCGAACAACGCCGCTGGTATCACTCCCCGGCAACGTCAGCATCTTCCGCAGGCGGCGCTTTCAATAAATCCGCACGTCGTTTGCTAACGTCTTTGTAGGTGTACTGTGCCACCTCAAAAACGCGATCAGAGCGTGCCTCAATCTCCGCTGCCTCCGCCTGCACCTCCGCGGCCACATCAGCTACGGAGTCGTCCAGGCCTGCGCCGAGACGCACATAGTGTTTGCCCTCAGACTCGATTGCCTCAACCGTCACTANAAGACCATCTGCACAGTAGTACTGACTTACAACAGGTTCGGCCCAATCAAGCTCCGCACCACTGATGACGTCTGTCAGGCGCATGTTAACAAGTGCCCTAGACGGCTCCGAAGCGACAGATGAGTACTTCAANTCCTCACCCTCAGCAAGATCAGGCAACGCGAAGGNTCCGTCCTCTTTGCTCAGTTCAAGACGCTCGCCGTCNGAATGATCAANCACAACCCGAATAACGCGATCAGACTCGATGTTGATGATTGTCTGTTCAAGCCAGTCGACAGGGTTTCTATCNACGGCCACGTATTTGTTGATCTGCCAGACCTGGGTTTCGGGCGGGAACCGTGCGTACTGACCTGTCCTGGCACTGGCGCGGTCCCCCAGCAACACACTCCAACTCTGCTCGCCCCCGGATAGCTCAACGAGTACGGATGTACTGCCGATGGCAGTCACATCTTCGAGNCCCATGCGCGGCAGGTTTTCAGCTCGCGNCGTCTTGCGCTCGACGTATTTTGCCTCCGCCAATGACGTAGTCAGCGTAGTGAGATCGANAAAGTCGACCGGATAGTAACCCCTCTCGACGATGCCCCAACCCGCNTCCTCCCGAGCGAGCGTGAAGCTGCCNTCTGCGGACGAGACCGACACTTGCTCAACGGTATCCAGGGCTTCTGCAAGTCCAGGCAGAAGTGGCGCGCCAATTTCAGCGTCCGCTACNCGGGTGTCACCCCGCTCGAACATCTGAATCACAGCAACAATGAGGATGAACCCACCAAGGACCACCAGTGTCTTTTTGTTCACCGCTATGCCTCCGCAGCCAGATCCGACATGCGACTGCGCTGCCGCANGCGCCCACCCACAAACAGCAGTGCCGTTAGCAGCAGAGGAATCAAAGCGACATTGAGAAACTTCAGCGTAACGCCAAGGGACTCAATGTCNTGGTCAAGTTGATGGCGAACGTCGCGCAGTTCCTTACGGATACGCAGCTTCTCATCCTCGAACCGCGCGAGCTCAGCCTGTTGCTCCGCGCTCAGCCCNAGCTGATTNGTTTCCTGGCGTTGTTTCTGCAGCTCCGANAGATTCCGCTCTGTATCTGCCAACTGCGCCTGCAACTCATTCGCCTTGTCCAAATACTGAGTTTCTGCTTCCCNTCGCAGATCCTGCACAAGATCAAACGGTCGTGAGAAGCGCCCACGACTGCGTATGGAGATCAGATCGGTCGAACCGAACAGGTTATCGACTGCATTGGTGACAAGATCGCCGTTGTTCGCCCACGGTGAGGCGATCTGCTGGCCAAAAAAGTTCTGTACCTGAACCCACAGGCGGTCGGACAAAATATCTGTATCTGCAAACAGAATGACATTAATAAACTCAGCTTTCTTTAGCAGGCTGACCTCGCTGCTCCCAATACCTTCCGGAAACGCGCTTAGAGCAGGNCCGCCAATACGCACGGCGATCGGGTAACGCTCGCCGGTTGGCTTGAAGCCCTTCTGCAGGTCAGCGGGATCGCGCAGAAACTGAAACTGGAACGCATCGAGCGGCATCGCAAATTCGGTGCTGGTCACGAGATTGACGACTTCCANGCCCTCAGGCAGGTCCACATCGAAGTAGCCGGCCGTCGCGACGTTTACGCTCTCNAGGGCATTCATAGTTACGTCATCGGCATCAAAATTGTCTGGCTCCAGACCGAGGATGCCAAGGTGACGGACAGGTGAACCCCCCGCGCCACCCACCTGCAGCGCCGTCTGCTGATCACCAACAATCTTATTTTTGGCAAGCGTTACACCCCAAGCGCCAGTGATCTTGTTGAGGTCNGAGGAGCGCTCTGGAGGTGCCTGCGGCGCCATCGGGTTGGGCTGTTGCGGCGCGTCCATCTCCGCCAGCGGATCCATGAATGCAATCAGGTTGCCGCCCCTCATTACAAACTGATCAATCGCGAGCAGGGTCGCGTCAGAAAGCGCTTTCGGATGCACCAACATCAGCACGGTAACGTCCGCATCTATGGTCTCAGCGCCGGTATCAACGGGCCGCACATCGAACAGTTGCTGGAGTTGGCTGATCACCACCCAGGGCGGCGTCTGCTGGAAGTTCTGCATGTTGATGTCGCCATCCACCTTGAGTGANGACATCAGACCAAGCACCGGTTTATCAAGGGTTGTCAGCGAATGTATAAGCTTACTGATGTCGTACTCGAGAAACTCCTCCTTGTCGGGCTGAAAGAAGGCAATCACTTCTACATCACCTACTGAATTTGTACCCGCAAGGCCAAAATAGAGATTGTCTCCCGCCGTATTGACAGGTACTGCCTGCAGACCAAACTCGCTTGCCTGGTCCTCTTCTTCNGAAAAAGGTTCCGGATTGATAGCCGTCAGCTGCAGCTTCGAGCCGCCATACAGGGCATACTCNTCGAGCAGTTCCTGCACGCGCTTGGCGTAGCTCCGCACCGCAGTCAGCTCGGTGCTCGCTGTGTCAGAGAAGAAGAAATAGAGGTTGATGGGCTCATCAACCTTATCGACGATCGAGCGACTGCCATCGGAAAGCGTGTAGATGGAATTTTCAGTCAGATCGAGTCTCGCGCCGCTGAACATCAGATTGTTCAAAAGCGTAAAGGCCAGAAATGCCGCTGCCAGCAGCAACAGTCCAAAGTTNGATACAAGGGATTTCCCCGAAAGCAGCCTATTCATAAGGTCCTCGGATTAACGCCAGCCAGCTCAGCGCGCCTGTTTGAGCTCGACCACCACGGTCGTCGCTGCAAGCCAAACTGCAATAACGGAGAAGAAATAGAGCAGATCACGCATACTCAGGACACCCTTCGAGATTGAGGTGAAGTGCGTAAGAAAGCTGAGNCTCGCGATGGCATCCACTAACACTCCCGGCAGCCAGCCTTTNAAGAGATCTATCACCAGCGGGAAGCCAGCAAGAATGAATAGGAAACACACTACCGCGCTGACGATGAACGCAATTACCTGACTCTTGGACAGGNCCGACATGCAGGAGCCGATTGCGATGAACCCACCGCTCATAAGCCAGCTGCCGATGTAGCTGCTGAGGATCACACCGTTATCTGGCTCGCCCAGCATGTTGACAGTAATCCAAATGGGGAACGTAAGCAGCAANGCAAGGCCGGTAAAGAGCCAGGCGGCAAGGAACTTGCCNAGCACGGCATCAAGCCGCGTGAGNGGTAGCGTCAACAGCAGTTCAATCGAGCCTGACTTTCGTTCCTCGGACCATAAGCGCATAGAGATGGCGGGCACCAGGAANAGGTACAACCANGGGTGAAAGTTGAANAACGCATTCAGGTCTGCCTGTTCGCGCTCGTAGAAGCTGCCCATGTANAAGGTGAAGACACCGGAAAGGACCAAAAAAATCAGGATGAATACATAGGCTATGGGTGTCGCGAAATAGCTCGCCAGCTCCCGCCTGAGGATGATGCCAACGCCCTGCATAATCAAAGTCCTCCCGTTACGGTTCGGAATACCTCATCCAAGCGGCCACGCTCAACCTNTACAGAACCCACACGCGCGCCTTCGTTCTGTAGTAACTCGTTGACGTCGGCGGGCAAGCTGGTTGCGCCAGCAGCTGGGAACGCGACCAGAGCGCCATCTTCCTCTCTNGCTACATCCGCNACCGACGCCAGGGCATTCAAAGCACCGGTCAGTCGCAGGACCTCCTCGTCATCCTCATNGGCAAGCCTGACCGAAACAGCACCATGGTATCGCGACCTCGCCTCAAGTTCGGCGGGCGTCGAGTCCGATACGAGCGCGCCGTCGGCAATGATGATCGCGCGCGTGCAGACCGCAGCGACTTCTTCAAGNATGTGCGTTGAGATAATCACAATCTTGTCCCGAGAGAGCCCCCGGATCATATCGCGCACCTGATGCTTCTGATTCGGGTCGAGGCCATCAGTAGGCTCGTCGAGAATCAGCACNTTCGGATCGTGAATGATGGCCTGAGCAAGGCCTACCCGCCGCTTGAACCCTTTCGAGAGCGTCTCAATGCGTTGTTCAAGCACACCGCCCAGGGACATCTTTGCAATGACTCGCGCGATCGCGGACGGGCGCTCTGCTGCAGGGATNCCACGNGCCTGGGCAATGAAGTCCAGGAAATCCGGCGGCGTCATCTCCTCGTAACAGGGCGCGCCTTCGGGCAGGTAGCCAATCTGGCGCTGGGCATCAATCGTGTTGGTCTCGATGTCATGGCCATAGATCGAAACCTCGCCGGCGTCAGCGGTAAGGAAGCCCGTTATGAGCTTCATCGTAGTGGACTTGCCCGCCCCATTTGGTCCGAGAAAGCCGAGGATTTCCCCCTGCACCACCTGAAAAGAGAGGTTGTCGACAGCCCGCAGCCTGCCAAACTGCTTGACNAGTCCTTTTACTTCAATCACTCCGCTACTCTCGCATTTGCATTTCAGAATTGCTTGTATTTTTGTTGCCGAGCCCNGCTGTACGAGACATTCGCAGACCCGTTCAGAGAATACGTTGGGCACGTGGCGGCGCTATCTTAAACCAGCCATTCGACCCCAATCAAAACCCAGAGCACCGCAGACGGAAGCAACAACTCCACCTGTGGCGNCGGTCCTGCACCTGCTTCGCATCCNCAGCCAGGCAATCGCAAACAAATTCATTTCCAACGTTTGAGAACCTTTTGTCGTTTCTCCAGCACTACAGACATTGAGGAGCGTCTTGGGGGAGAGTCCTGCGGTGATGGTCACGTGCTCCGGTGATCCTACCGCCCCGGCATCAGTGAGCCAGTNTTCTGCTCTTGCCGATGATCGTCAGACAGATGGGCCGACGACCTTTAGCGGGCGGTGACCGCAGGGCTCCATTCAACCCGAANCGGGACNCACCGTAGTACNCCTCATCTCCGCGCGACNCTCTCCANCTTTCCTGCCCGTGNTTNGATCAGCGNAAGGCACCGAAAGTTCCCGGCCAATCGCACCGACAGTTAACGGATTGATCTAGCAAGCGCCGAACGCTCATTGCGAATCGACAGGAGCGGGGTATAGTCGCGCGTCACGGAACGTGCGAATCAGCAACCCGTGCTAGGTAATAGGTCCTGATCAAGTCGCGCAACACCAAGGCAGAGGCCGTGTCTTTCCCGCTCACGCACATGATTGTCGACCAGGGCACCAAACTCGAACTGGGTACTATGATGCTCTTTCTTCCGATGCGGTTGGTCGGCTAGGCCAAAGCACGCGTGAACGGCGAGGAGTGCGTCATCCCCCATAAGATGATTGAGCGCGTAGCCGCAGACTTTATAAAGGCACTTGCCATCGGGCAACGCTGACCGCTTCCCAAAAGAGAAATCACATCATGGCCCAACCTGCTGCACTGCTTTTTGACCTTGACGGCACACTGCTGGATACAGAACCGCTCTACACCCTAGCGTCGCAGCGCATATTGGACCGTTTTGGGGCAATCTTCTCAATGAGCCTCAAGCGCCGGACGATGGGGGGCGACTCCAGAGTCAGCGCGCGCACCGTTATCGATGAGTTCGATCTGCCGATGACAGTTGATGAATACCTCGACGAGCGCGCCGGGCACCTGCGAGACCTGTTTGTCGCGGCCCCGGAAATCGACGGCGCCGGCGCATTCCTGAACCACTGGTATGGACGGGTTCCCATGGGCCTCGCAACCAGTTCTCCGCGCGAGATGGCTGACCTAAAGTTGCAGCGCCGCTCCTGGAAACACCTGTTTGACGCAGTTATCTGTGGGGACGACAACAGTGTAGGTGCCGCGAAACCCGCCCCCGACATTTTCCTGGTATGCGCCTCAGCGCTTAACCAACCCGCTGCGGACTGCGTCGTGTTCGAAGACTCACCCAATGGTGTCACTGCGGCCAACGCTGCCGGCATGCGAGCGGTTGCTTTACGCAACCAGTATGCCGACGATGATGCCCTGAGCGGCGCCTGGCGGCTTATTGATGGGTGGAGCACCGATCTCGAACTTGACTGATCCAACCTTCGACACGGAACCGCCGGATGGCACGGCCATACGATCCGTGCTTGCATGAAGTGAATACGGAGGCGTAGGCATGAGCGAACAAATGGCACTTGTAACCGGTGCATCCCGCGGGATTGGACACGCCATCGCTCATGAATTGGCCGGGCGCGGCTATGCCCTGATCTTGAACGCGCGCAGCGAAACCGCACTGCAGCCGCTAGCCGATGAACTTAGCGGGCTGACAGACGTTACTCTGGTGCCCGGCGACCTAGCAACGGTCGAGGGCCGCGCGGCGGTGGTGCACTATGCCAGCGCCTGCGACGTTCTGATCAACAATGCAGGCATTGGCGCGCCTGCCATGTTCCGGGATACACAGGCGGAGTCCAGCACGGCGATCATCGACGTGAACGTTCAGGCGCTCCTCCAACTCAGCCATGCAGCATTGCCGGGCATGCTCGAGCGCGGCCGCGGGCGAATCATGAATGTCACCTCCGTTGCGGCGTTTGGCCCGGGTCCGAATATGGCCGTCTACGCGGCCTCCAAAGCGTTTGTATTGTCGTTCACCGAAGCACTTAGCGAGGAACTGCTGGACACCGGCGTCACACTGACTGCGCTGTGCCCAGGGATCACGGCCACGGACATGACCCTCGAACTACGCAAGCGGATGCAGGATCTGCCTGCAGCGCTGGTTGCGAGCCCTGAAGAAGTCGCACGCATCGGCGTTAACGCAATGTTCAAGCGTGAGGTGGTTTGTGTCCCCGGCTTTGCAAACCAGGCGGCAGCGGAATTGGGCCGGCTGCCGCCCCGGGGTGTGGTTCGACGCATCGCCGGTTTCGTTGCACGGCTGGGGCTGCTGGAGCGCTGATCGCCGCGCCTTCACGTTATTTCAGCAGGCGAAATATCCAACCAGCGCTGTGCCACAATGCTGCGCAACCGCTCCGAAACACGCCATGACCAGCATCCACACCCATGCCGAGGAACATTCAACCGATATTGTTGCAGTACCGGACCCTGAACGCGACGCGCTTGCCGCACTCAACCTCTAAATGGACAGCGGGAACACCCGCGATCAGGGCGGGATGGATGCCGCGTTTCACTTTCCCAACGTGCGCATCGCAAGTGGCTGGATTCACGCACTCGACGGACCCATGGCACGCAGCGAAGACTTCTTCGAAAAGTTCATTGATGACACAGGCTGGCACTGCACCCTCTGGGACTACCGGCGCTGGGTGCAGAGCACCGACAGCAAAGTGTCTTTTGCCGTTCAGTTCACACGCTACGAGGAAGACAACTCCGCCATCGGGGTCTACGCTTCTCTATGAATCGTCGCACACCTCGACGGTCGCTGGGACGTACAGGCCAGGTCGAGCGATGCGCCCTGACGGCAGCGCCACTGCGCGCCGCACCGGTTACGCGCCCGGCGATGCTTGATGCAGAAGACCCCCGGGCGCTGGCCACCTATCTCATTGATACGGGCAGGCTGCCACGGAGCAGCCGCATCGCCATCACAAATCTGGCAGGCGGCGTGTCGAACAAAACCGTTCTGGTCGAACACGAGGCCGGTGCATGGGTCATCAAGCAGGCGCTTGCGAAGCTCCGTGTCGAGGCTGACTGGTACAGTGATCCAGCCCGGATCCACCGTGAGGCGGCCGGCATGCGAGCGCTCGCCGGGATCCTACCGCAGCAACATCTTGCAGGCCTCGTGTTCGAAGACAAGGCCAATCAGTTGCTAGCGATGGAAGCCGTTGCAGAGCCTTATGAGAACTTCAAACAACGGCTGTTGCGCGGCGCGGTCAATGACGTCGAGGTCGGAACTTTCGGGACCTTACTGGGACTGCTGCATGAGCGTACTGCCGGAAACACCGAACTCGCCAGCGAATTCGCTGATTGCTCTTTCTTCGAGTCACTTCGACTAGAGCCATACTACGGCACAGCTGTTAGCCGCATGCCTGAGACCGCGTTCTTTATCCAGCCCTTGATGGACGCCACGCGTGCTACGCGGTCAACCCTGGTCCACGGCGACTACAGCCCCAAGAATGTACTCGTTAGGCTGGGGACACTCGTGTTGCTCGATCACGAAGTCATGCACTACGGTGACCCTGCCTTTGACGTGGGATTCGCCCTGGCCCACTTGCTGGGCAAGGCGAACCATCTGGCCAGACACCGGGCACTGTTCAAAGACACCGCTATGCGATTCTGGCAATGCTACGTTGCAACCTACCCGGCAAGTGACATGAGACGGGTGGTTAAGCATGCCCTCGCTTGTCTGCTGGCGCGGGTTGTTGGCAAATCCCCCCTCGAGTATCTGACAACCGCAGAACAGGATCGCCAAGTGTCTGCTTGTCTTGGGCTCCTGCCAAACCCCCCCCGCGAACCCACTGAACTCATCCACCGATTTTGTGCCGATTTGAGCGACAATCCAAGGAACGCCTGATGATATTCGGGGTTGACTGGCCGTGGCTCGCTGCGGCTAGGTACATCCCCCGCTCCCGGTGCGTCGCGCGCCAGCTCGGCCACCACGGTTGTCGTCCTAGGCGCTGCCAAACGGGAAGGACAGATTTGTATGCAGCGCATCGCAAGCCTTAGCGCTCTCGAGATTCTCGACAGCCGAGCTCGACCGACAATCGAAGTAAGGTGCGGCCTAGAGGATGGAACCGTTGCCCGCGCCCAGGTGCCCTCCGGTGCCTCCAGAGGCGCGGCAGAAGCCGTGGAACTGCGGGACGGCGATCCGGATCGGTACCGTGGGCTTGGCTGCCTGCAGGCAGCGGCCAACGTAGCTGGACCGATCGCCAAGGCGCTGACCGGAACTCGCCTGGACCAGCGCCAGCTCGATCAAGCTCTGATCGAACTCGACGGCACTGCCAACAAATCCAATCTCGGCGCCAACGCCCTGTTGGGTGTATCCCTAGCGTTCGCGCGCGCCTCCGCGAATTCGCTGCAGGAACCCCTATATGAGTACTTCGCAAGCCTCATAGAAAGACCGGCAGAGGTGCTGCCAAGGCTGACCGTCAATCTCTTCAGCGGTGGCAAGCACGCGGGCGGGCAGGTACCGCTCCAGGATGTGCTGGTTGTGCCAGCGCGTGCGACCAGTATTGCACAGGGGCTGGAACAGATCGTAGCGACCTATGAGGCAGCGGCTGACCTGATCGCAAAGCGCTACAACGCGCGTCGCCTGACCGCTGACGAAGGCGGCCTTGCCCCACCATTCAACAGCGTCCGGGAGATGTTTGANACCTCGGTCGCCGCCATTGAGGCTGCCGGACTCAAACCTGGCCGCGACATAGCTCTGGCGGTGGANGTAGCAGCGTCGCACTTCTACACCGANGGTAAGTATTATTTTGGGGAAACACCCCTGGACCCGCCAGGGATGATCGAGGCGCTTGTCGACCTCGTTGAAAACTATCCTATNGTGAGTCTTGAGGATGGCCTCGCGGAGGACGACTGGAGCCACTGGCCCAAACTTTGCGCCCGTATCAAACGGCAGGCGCTCACGCTCGGCGACGACTTGCTCTGTACCAATCCGCAGCGGATCACCAGGGCTGCGGAAACCGGCGCCTGTAACGCTCTCTTACTCAAGGCCAACCAGATTGGCACGCTGACTGAGGCCGCGCAGGCGTACAAACTGGCCAGGGACGCTGGCTGGAAGGTCACCGTCAGCGCGCGCAGTGGCGAGACCGAGGATGACTGGCTCGCCGACCTTGCCGTGGGCTGGGCAGGAGATCAGATCAAGGTGGGTTCGGTCAGCCAGTCCGAGCGCCTCGCCAAGTACAACCGACTTCTCACCATCGAAAACGAAACCGGCAGACCTNTCGCACCCTGGCCNCAGCCACAGTTNCACCGCGAGATAANAGGTCGTTAGGGATCTGAATCATTTTGNGGGCTCATGCGCGTTCCCAGCCGCCGGGGCTCTCCTTACGCCACGTCAGATCAGGCCCTGCGCCTTGAAGATGCCCTACGTTTCTATGAACCGACCTTGCTTGATAACGACGACGCTGCCCTGCTAGCTGTAGCTTGCAGGGCGGTCGACAACCATTAGGTCAATGACGAGGCTTATGGGTACAAAAAACTCACCCTGAGGCGCGTTCTATTAAATTTTCGCGAGCGCCAACGCACCCGCAACCGCGTTAGATCCGCCAGAAGCTAGTCTTCGGCTCCGCGGATGACATGTCCAGGATCGTGTCCTGATTTGCGACGACGTCTTCTGCGTCCACATCAACGCCCATGTCGACGCCCCGGTTGGCATACACCATATCACTGGCGAACTTGCCGCCCGCTGCCTGCACAATGCGACCGTTGGGCGCCTCCTCGCCGGCCATCANAAGGACAGCAGGGCTGACAAGGCCAGGGTGATTGTCTTCGGCGGGGTTATCGGGGTCGATCTCGCTGCCCGGGACACTGGCTGTCATGCGCGTCGCTGCTCCGGGCGACAGGCAGTTCACATGCACGTTGTGGGAGGCACCCTCACGGGCGAGGTTGTTCATCAANCCAACCATNCCCATCTTNGCAGCACCGTAGTTCGACTGNCCAAAGCTGCCCATGATCCCNGACACCGAAGACGTGAANACCACTCGACCGTAGTTCTTCTCGTACATGATCGGCCAGGCATGCCAAGTGACATACGCGGAGCCGTTCAGGTGCACATTGATGACAANGTCCCACTCGTCCAGCGTCATCTTCTTGAAGGATTTGTCCCGCAGAATGCCGGCGTTGTTTACNACGATGTCGACANTCCCAAACTCTTTGACGGCAGTTTCGACGATGCTCTTGGCGCCCTCACGATCCGACACTGAGGCCTTATTGGCCGCCGCCTGACCACCAGACGCGCGGATCTCTTCAACAACCGCGTCCGCAGCGTCGCCGGCGCCAGAGCCGTCAACCCTCCCGCCAAGATCGTTCACCACAAGCTTCGCGCCATGTTTGGCCAGCAGCAGCGCGTGCTGTCGCCCAAGCCCGTTACCAGCACCCGTTACGATCGCAACCTTGCCATCAACACTCATTGGTTCACCCCTCAAAAAAGACGCGCACTTAAGCATCTTCAATCCCGTGACACAACAGGATCACGGGCCGGGTTAACGAAACAAAAACGACCTGAATGTTCCCGGAGGCGAACTCAGGGGCTGTTTGTGCGATAGCCAAATTCTTCCGCCCAAATCGGAGTCTCAACGCCGTTCCGGGCAAATTCTGCCATCTCCACCTCGAGCAGTTCCCGCTCGGATTCAGCCTGTGCTTCCTTACGCATGGGTCCGGGCAACACAGCGAGCGGTTCTCGAGTGGCTTCAAACGTATGCCGGTTCTGCTGCAGCGCCCAAAGCACCCCAAGCTCAACCAGCGAGTAGGTATCGCCAAGCGCCCGCGCGAAGTTCATCGGCTCTGCCAGTCTAAGCGCCGCATTTGCGATGAAGCGTGGGCGCGCCGTTGGATTGACGCAGGCCCGATGCAGCATGAAAGGATGCAGTATGACCATGTCGCCTGCCTCACCGGTCAGCTCTTCAAACTCGCTACACTGCTCGACAAGACCGGGAATCAGATAGCCAGCACCCTGGACGCTATCCGGGTGCAGGCCCTGGGGTTGACCAGCAAGCAGGCGCGCCACTGGGCCAATCGAGTCCGTTGCAACCTGCGTTCCACCACTGCCGGGCATAATGTCTGAATAGATAGGTACAGTGAGCAGCCCCTGTTCGGGTGAATTCAGGAAGTGGCGGAAATGCCAGCCATCTTTGTGCCAGCCCCCTAACCGGGGTTGCGGCACCTCAGCGGCACTTGCGGGCACGCCAAGATTAGCCACCGCCGCGTCACTCCAGGCAAGCTCGCGTCCACCCTTCGGTAGCCGCTCTGCGCCGCCAATCGCATCAGCTTGCACCCGGAAAGCGCGCGGCGCCTCGCGGATCAGATTAAAACGCGCATCTGTTGGTCGCGTCCGCACGTAACCGTGCAGGTGAAGCATGAACGGCTTGTCCCAGCTGGTGGGATCATCACGTTGAACGTCATAGTCTGCCTCGAGTTCCGCCCAGGCTTGGTTCACTACTGCTGCCGAAATCGCGCGCGGGAATGCTCCGCAAATCCGGACGTAGCCACGCTCAACAAACCGGCGCGCCTCATCCTCGCTCAGCTCAGTACAGGCGGCTACCGCCCGCTGGAATTCCTGCTCGAACTGCCCCGTATCAAAGTCGGGCTGTTGCATAAGGTGGTCCTCGGAGCCTCAGAAGGGCCGTTTGTTGTCAGTATGTGCGCACCAGCGTGCAGTCCGCAGCCAAGGAATGAGTTCCGCATACGCAGCCGGAGTACCAATGCGTTCCAGAGCGTCGGCCGCGTGCGCGCTGACATAGCGGTTACTGTCACAAAGCGCAGCACCCAGTGCACCCACTGCGGGGGCCAGTTGCTGCGCGGAGCCCATCGTAGCAGCGCGGACCAGGGAGAGCGCTGCATCGAAACGGACCTCTGACTTGTCTTCGGCGAGCGCATGCGTGAGCGCCCTGACCTTGGCCAGGTGCGGAGGTTTAAGCCCTAGCGCCTCGGTCGCGGCAATTCGCACATGAATGTCCTCATCCTGCATGGCGTCCAACAAGGCTCGGTCGGCTGCGCGTCCCGCTTCGAGGTTTTCACCCAGTGCAAACGCCGCATGTTTTCGCGCCTTCGAGTTCCCACTCCGCAGGGCGCGCACAAGGCCGGGTACAGCCGCTCGCCCCATCGCGGCCAACCCATGGGCAGCGGCGCGCACGGCGGCATCCTCGCGCCAGGCCTGGCCATCATCTGAGTAACGACGGGCATTGTCATTGTCACCGCCACCACTACCTAGGGCTTCGAGCAGAAGCGGCAGACCTGCGGCACCATAGCCGGCCAACTCGTACCCCGCGGCCACAGAGGCAAGCTCTTCATCTGCTTCCAGGTCGTCGACCCAGCGCCTCAAGTCACCGCGTTCCAACCCAGGCGCGACCTGGCCGTGCAGCCAGTACCAATGGCTACGCCATGCAGCATCAAGGGCTTGATCAGGCCGCTGCCGTGGCAGACGCCAGGCACCTGCTGGACGGCTGAAGGGCGTGCTCAGGCGGGTGAACTCGAACTTGAACATGTACCGGTGTGCATCGCGCTGATTGAGCATCTTGCGATGCCAGATGTCGTAATGGATGATCACAAAGCTGCCAGCCTTCCCTACCACCGGCACCTCCCTGCACAACCCTTCAGGCCGCTGATGAATGTGCTGACTACCTTCCATGACCGCGGTCGGCCCGAGCTCGAGCGGCGTGTCCTGGGGGAAGTACATGATCATGACCCACCAAGGCCGGTGATTGCGCACCCGGCGGGTATAGCCCCAGTAGCTGTCCTTGTGGAATTGCTGCTCACCGCTGGCCGGTGGATTCCGGTGCAACGCACGGTGGGGATGCATCAGATAATCCGGGCCCAGCAACGAGGCCAGCGCACCGCGCACTACTGGATCATCAAAAAACTCAGCAAGCTCAGGTACGAGCGGTAGCAGGTTATTACCAAAGTGGCCTACGGTTGACGATAGTTCATGGAACTGGGCGAAAATAGCCTCATGAAACGTATGGGGCAATGACGGCTCCAGCACTAGGAAACCCCGCGCAAGGAAGCTGCGCAACTGCTCCGCAGAAAGCGGGCGAGCGAGACGCGCGCGGTTGTTGGCGCGCACATCAACCGGATAGGGGCGCATAGTAAAGCTCCATGTCACAACTTCCCCAGTATCCCGAAAACCGCGCTGAACGCATAGCCNCNACCCCAGGCTCAATTGCGCCGCCTTGGCCGAGCCTGACNAGTGACGTCGGAGCGAGCTGCACGTTTAATTGCGTCGAAACCGGTATGCACCCATGCTAAGGCCCGGCCAGCCGGCCACTCCCCGGCCGCAAGCTTGAACCTCCCAATGACCGACGCTGCTCAATCTCGCCATACAACCGCCTGGCGGATAATCGGGGCGCTGTTTGTGATTCTGGCCTTTTCATCTGGGCTCGGTTTTTACAATCAGGCCGTGCTCATTCGCGGCCTGACTGCAAACACTGCGCTGACGATCAGTGACGTATCCAACGCCACCACNCTCTTCTTCNTAGTCAGCGGCGTCTTTGGCCTGATCCTCGCGCGGTTGCTCGAGCGCTTCGACATTCGGCTNCTCATGAGTATCGGCGCCGTGACGAGCGGACTNGCGCTGGCGCTGGTGGGCTTTGTCGACAACCTTTACTCTTTGTTTATTCTGTATGTCGTATTTGGCATCGGCTTCAGCAGCTCAGGCCTGTTGCCGGCAACAACCCTAGTTGCGCGCTGGTTTGCCGAGCGCCGTGCGNGCGCCCTTGCGGTGGCCTCCACCGGGCTCTCCGCAGGCGGGGTCCTGNTAACCCCAGCATCGGCCCTGCTCGTCGAAACGACATCGCTAGGNACAGCAACAANGCTGATGGGCGTCACCTACATGCTAGGCACCCTACCTTGCATNGCCCTGTTGCGGAGCTACCCTCCAGGAAGTNCNCCAAACATTACTGTGGACGTCACCACAGAACCGGCGGGCTACCGNGATGCGCTGCACTCACGCTACTTCTGGTGCCTCTCGCTAGCATACCTCGCACTGATGGCCAGTCAGGTCGGCGGCATTGCACATCAGTACGGATTGATTGAGGANCGGGGTGAAGCTGGCTCAGCGGCACTTACGCTGATGGTCCTCCCAGTCTGCTCCATTGTCGGCAGACTCGCGGGCGGCTGGATCGCAGACCGCTATTCACCACGCTTGCTGGCCCTCTGCATGATGTTGCTGCAGTCCGTAGCCATGTTCCTGCTCGCCTTTGCGAGCGGTTGGGCTGCGCTGGTTGCAAGCCTTGCTGTGTTTGGTGCTTCAGTGGGCAATCTGCTGATGCTGCACCCCCTACTGGTCGCAGCGGGATGGGGCCAGGCGCCCTACGCAAGACTCTTCTCGATCTCACATCTACTGTCGAATTTTGGGGTTGCCTTGGGTCCGGCACTGCTGGGCTACGCGTACGTCGCCTCCGGCGGCTACCAGACAGCATTTCTGTACGCCGGCGTTATATCCATTGCCGCAACCGCCATCTATATCGCTGGGCGCGCACCGCCCTATGAGCGCTAGCCTCACAGGTTGCCTGCGGGCTGTATCATTCCTGGAGGCGCGTTGAGCGTTCAGCCTGAACCAAGGAGCCCCCATGTCTGTTTTGCTTGTCGATCGCCANGATGGCATCACGATTCTCACGCTCAACCGGCCAGAGAAACTCAACGCCCTGTCCCTNGAACTGCGCCTGGCNTTTGCCGAAGAAATCGAACGCCTNNGCCGAGACTCTGACCCTGGCGTCGTCATACTGACGGGCAGTGGNCGCGCCTTTTGCGTAGGGCTTGACCTGANAGAGATGNGTGATCCGGAATTCCGCGCAACTGAAACTCCGGTCACCGACCCGGCCACCCTGCTGCGTTCACTTCGCCAGCCTGTCATTGGCGCGATTAACGGCTTGGCCGTAACCGGCGGCTTCGAGATCTCGCTCTCATGCGACCTGCTCATCGCCACCCCGGAAGCCCGGTTTGCCGACACTCACGCCCGGGTGGGACTGCTTGCCGGCTGGGGCCTGGGGGCACGACTATCACGCGCGGTAGGGCTGGCGCGAGCCAAGGAACTCTCGCTCACAGGNAACTACCTGCCAGCCGAGCGCGCATGTGAGTGGGGACTCGTCAACCGTGTAGTACCACAGGCGGAGCTCATGGATACCTGTCTTGGCCTCGCACGGAACATGCTCTCAACAGTGCCCGAGGTCATGATGACCTACAAAAACCAAATCGACCGCGCCTACGACCTAGCCCTAGGGGACGCAATGATGCTCGAAAAAGAAATCAACCGGATGCACCGGGGGCCGGCCGCCGAAACGGTGGCCGGGCGCCTCGCCGGGATCCAGGATCGCGGCCGGGAGCAATCGGAATCGTGAAGGCGACGGTTGATCCGGCGCAGATCGCAAAATACCGGGCGCAGGGCTACTTGCACCTACCGGGTTTGTTGGACTCCATCGAACTCNCGCACTGGCGCGATGTCATCGACACNGCCGTCGAGGCGAGGCGTGGCAAACCNCTTGACGGCAAGCCTGCCGGCCACCGTGAAGGTGCCTACCCCAACGTGTTCCTACAGTTGATGCTGCTCTCGCGGACCTCAGCGGCGGTGCGCGAACTCATGCACGACACAAGNCTAGGACGGCTCGCGGCGGACTTGGCAGGTATCGATGCCATTCGCATTTGGCACGACCAGGCTCTGATCAAGGAGCCGCTGGCCAACCCAACCTCCTTCCACCGCGATGTGCCGTTCTGGTCCTTCGATAGCCACAACGCCATCTCGCTGTGGGTCGCNCTGGACGACGCCACTCTCGCCAACGGCTGCCTGTACATTATGCCGGGCTCACAGACGCTGACCGACTTTCGCCCGGGGNCAATTGGGGAAAACGTAGGNGAGATCGTTTCAGCCTATCCAGAACTCGAAGGCATCGAGCCNGTAGCCGTANCAGCTAAGGCCGGCGACGCNATTTACATAGGCGGTATGGTGGTACATGGCGCGGGCGCCAATATGACCCTCGGGTACCGGCGTGCCATGACCTGCGCTTACATGCCTGACGGCGCGCGTTTCAATGGCAAGCGCAATGTGCTTAGCGAGGCCTACTTCAACTCGCTCATACCCGGCGACGTCATCAACGATCCGATCGAAGTACCCACAATCTTCGACAGGAACAGCCCGGCAGCGGACCTCTGACCCTAGGGTGGTAAGTTGACAGCGGCGTCATCCAGGACCGAGAAGTGAAACNTGGTTGCGCAGAGTGTGCGTTCGCGTTTCACTACGCATACTTTCAATAAGTCCCGTGAGACACCTGTGCAAGATTGGCAGATTCTAGGCGATAGCTGCGAAGCAGTACTAAGCAGGTGTGCCGATCCGTTTCAGGCGCTCGCGGCAGGCACCATCCCTGGCGTTGTGATCCGCAATGCGTTTGACAGAACGCAATGCAAGCAGCTCATTGAGCGCTTTGTTGCTGAGAAACTGATTCCCGACCCCTCGAGTAACGACAGAGTTCTTGAGGGCGAGTANCAGACCGTTGGAAACTTCCGCTCAGGTGATGACCACCCGCTACGCATCGACATCGGTTCGAGCCTAGTCAATCTCACCCGGCTCAAAGTTGCAGAGGGCGACGCCAACCAGAACAAGGCGGCGTTTCTCGCCCACTCACAAGGCACCTACGAACTGTTTGAGCGCCTTTTCGCCGGCCTCGACGACCCCGTCGCNTGCCTCTACGACACACTCGCCAGACTTGCCTGCGGACGCAGGGTCAAGTCTGCCGAAGAGCCGGACGGACAACAGTACGGGCCAGCGATATTCCGGGTGCACTATGCGGGCCAGACCTACGTCCCACACATCAACCATGTCAGCCTGTACGACAAGCTGACAGCATTTGAAGTNTCACGCTTCACGCACCAGTTTGCAGGCCTGATCTGCTTCCAGAACCCGACCAGCACAGCCGAAAGCCCCCATGCCACGATCCACAATTGCGACTGGGATGAAGGCGTTGAAGCTCGCATCCAGAGCGATACCTACCGCGCCTGGGCTGCCCGGCAGGGAGTAAAGGAAGCAAAAATCGTGGTTGAGCCCGGAGACTTCTATCTCTTCAACAGCGGCCTGATCCACGAAGTCGGCCCCGTCGTTGGGAATGATGCCCGCATCGTCCTCGCGACCTTCATCGGCTACTCGCCCGGCGACCAAGAAGTGTTCGTCTGGTCGTGATCAGGGCCATCAATCATGGCTACATACGGCGTACTTGACCGAGTAGCGTTCAACCACTTCTACATCGACCCAAGGCGTCCATAGATCTCAACCCCTCACAACGGAGTGGTAACACGAGACCGCCTGATCCGATCGGCAAGCGCATCCNCATGTTCGTTCAGATACTCAAGTAAGTGCGTGGCAGACCCATCAGAGTCCGCGCCGAACCTGCTCTGAGCTTCCTTTTGCGTGCAGCAGATTCCATAAGGGCCCGCTCAATNGGCGCATTCTCCAGATCGCCAAGATGCCGAGGCAGCGGTCACCCGATCTGCAGCAGCTCCACCCAGTTGCCATCCGGGTCCTCGATCATCGAAATCTGCACGCCCGCGCGGATCTCCGTCACAGGCACCGCAACCTTGTAGCCTGCCGCAGCACATTCATCGGTCGCCGCAGCGATGTTGTCGACGCTGATTGTCCAATAGCGGTAACCGGTCGCACCTGCAAGCCCACCTGGCGCAGGCCGCGCCTCGGGGGTTTTGTTGTGACACACCAACTTCACCACCGTGGTCCCCGCTTTCAGACGTACCATTTTGCCAGTGGGCATGGCCATCTCCCCCTCAAGCTCGAGTCCCAGAGTGTCTCGGTAGAACTTGAGCATTGGGTCAACGTCAGCGGTGACAATCCCGATGTCGATGGAGTCCTTGACGATATTGAGCGGCATTTGTCGGTTCCTGGGCTGGTGAGTCGAAGAGCCCACCCTATCACGCCGCAAGCTTGCGCTTGGGGGCTAGGCCACGTCTCCACGAAATGTTTCAACCCACCAAACAGCAAACCAGCCGGAGCCTGCTCTGCGGGCACAGGGTTACGGACCGCNATCTGCACTCGATTCCAGAAGCGCTTGGGGTCGCGATTGATGGTCTGCTGCGTCTCGGGCGCTTTCCTGGACTAATTCTACGCCCCAAGGCGGCGCCAAAACCACGAAGCTGCTGTCGGACCAGCTGCTAACAAAAAGGGGGCAACGCCATCACCAGACGGGGCAGTGCAACATCTAGATGGATGTCGACGGTCACGTCCGTCATGGACTGTTTGTCTTCTGCCTTGTCCGCCGCCATCAGCAAAGTCGAGTACGCCATAAGTGCCACCGCATTCATTAGGACTTTCGCGCCGGCNCCATGCCGCAGACACCCCGACGTAAAGTCGTGCAGACGCTGAACATAGTTGCAACCGCCGCTTCAGAAAAGGCTCAGCGCCTANCGAGCTNGACACTCGCGAAGACTCCAACGTTCAAACCAAAAGCGCGGCCTGCTTGCGATGCAGGTCACGTCAGCCAGCACGCAGCTCAGCGAGGTGCTCTGCATGTTCGTCATCAGACAGACCAGACACATGGAAGCCAGTACGGCCAATGACATCGCCAAGCCGAGATTTCATCTGCCGCACAACGTCGTCAGGTTCGCCAACGATAGCAATGGTATTGAGCACTTCATCGTCAATGAGTGACGCCATTTCGGCGCGTTGCTGACGCTTGTTGAGTTGGTTGAGTTCAACCTGTAGGTCACCCCAACCATGTATTTCGAGCACCGGTTTGTATGCTTCGGTCGAGCCATAGAAAGCGATTCGATCCCGGGCGGCCGCAACCGAATGGGCAAGCGACCCTTCGTCGGCCCCTGTTGCAACGATGGGCGCGTAGTCGAGTTCAAAATCCTCCAACGTACGACCGCTCGCCTCAAGGCCCGCGGCAATAGCAGGCAATGTGACCTCACGAATGTACGTCTCCGAAGAGAACGGATGCATGATCATCCCATCCGCAACCTCGGCAGCCACCTTGGTCATAAGCGGACCAGTCGCTGACAGCGTGATCCGCGGCCGCCCCGCTTGAACGTTGCGCGGCGTAAAGGTTGCGGGCATAAGGGTGTGCCGATAATACTCACCAACAAACTCGAGCCGCTCACCGTCATACCAACAGTCGTAAATGGCTTGCATCGCCTCAATGAACTCACGCATCTGCCGTGCAGCTTTGTGCCATGGCATGCTGAAGCGCCGTTCTACATGAGGTTTGACTTGCGAGCCGAGCCCAAGAACCAGACGCCCACCTGCAAAGGCGTTCAGATCATGAGCAATCGTTGCAAGGGACATTGGGTTACGGGCAAAAGCCACGGCAACGGAAGTCACCAATTCAAGGCTCGTCGAGTGTTCGGCGGCCAATGTGAGCGGCAGGAACGGATCGGGGTTGAGTTCGGCTACCCTGACCCCATCGTATCCCATCGCCTCTATGCGCCCTACTTCGCGCGGGATGTCCGACATTGTTGCCGCCAGTCCTGCATCAACCTTCATCTGGTCCGCCTCTGTTACTGAATACCCGGCTCATATCGGCTCTATATCGGCAAGCACACTTCCTGCTTCTGTATGCCTAGCTCAAGTGAGCTCTATATCACTAAACGATCACGGGTTCAGAGCAGGAGTGCAACCTGCGGCTTCGCACCCTCGTGTGCGTCGGCACGACAAACAAACACCTAATCTACCGCCGGGCCGCGCTCAAACAGTCCGGCGCGCACCGCGGCGCCTCTGGCGAGCGCCAGGAGCAGCAGCGCTTCCTTCCTTGCGGGTCGGGGTTCTCGGGCAACCACTGCATAACTCAAGGTTCGGGATTGTGGCCTTACCCAGCTTGACTTTAATGAGGACAAGTGTGTCTGCGATCGAGTTTAAGGCAGTGGCCGAGTAGACTCAGAGCCGCTCATACTAACTCGAGCAGACAAAGACCGAGAGCAGCAACCGGAGACAACCCATGGCGCAGGCAACAACCATTGCGGGGACAGGCACAGCAGGCTTCAGCGGTGACGGTGGACCCGCGGACCAGGCCGCGATCGCCGAACCCTTTGGCGTGATACGGGGCCCGGACGGCGCCATCTGGTTTTGCGATCTTGGCAATCATCGTATTCGCAGAATAGGCCAGGACGGGATGATCTCCACGGTTGTTGGCCGTGGTGAGGAAGGCAATGACGGCGACGGGGGCCCAGCCGCCGATGCAGCCATAACGGAACCCTACGAACTTCGCTTCGGCACGACAGGGGATCTTTTCTTTGTCGACATGCAGGCCCACGTCATCCGCAAAGTCAACGCCAGCGACGGCGTGATCAGCACAGTGGCGGGCACCGGCACGCCCGGCTTCGGTGGAGATGGGGGTCCGGCCACGGCCGCACAATTCCAGCAACCGCACAGCATCGAGTTTGGACCTGACGGCGCGTTGTACGTTGCCGACATTGGCAATCACAGGGTGCGCTGCGTCGATCTGAAGAACGACGAGATCAGCACTTTTGGCGGCACCGGCGAGAAAGGTGCGGCCTTAGACGGTGCTCCGCTAGCAGGCAGCGATCTTTTTGGACCTCGCGCCATCGCCTTCGACGCCAGCGGAAACATGATTCTGGTTCTGCGCGAAGGTAACGCGGTGTGGCGGATCGATATGCAAAACCGCACGCTACACCACATAGCGGGAACGGGCGTGTTTGGCTACGAGGGTGACGGCGGCAAAGCAACCCAGGCCAAACTGTCCGGCCCCAAGGGTGTTGCGATAGACGAAACGGGCGACATCTTTCTAGCCGATACCGAAAGCCACACGATCCGTGTTGTCCGGCGCGACGGCACTATCGAAACAATATTGGGCGACGGCACCAACCACGATGGGCCCGACGGAGATCCGTTCCGCTGCGGCATGGCGCGCCCCCACGGCGTTTATGCCGCGGCGGACGGGGTATGGGTGGGGGATTCGGACAACCACCGCGTGCGTCACCTGCAGAGCTGATGAGGTCACCTCCAACCCTGGCGCGGCATAGCGCGAGGAGAGACTCACCGCTAGCTCCGCATGCCGCCGAACGCTCAGCTCGCATCCGCCAGCCGGGCAAGCAGCTCACACAGACGCGACAGGTCACTCACCCAGAATCAAGGCCTTGCCCCTCGCCAAACCAGTTTGCCAACCCCTCCACCAGCATCATCAAAGCAACGCAGGTCGCAAAAGGCCACCACGCGTCTATCCAAAAACTGATAATGACGCCACCCACCAGCATGACCTGATACACGGCACCGGTGACGAACGGTCCCCAGCGGGTCCGTCGTTTCAATCTGAAACGCTCGCCGCAGGCGCGACAGCGTATAGGTTCAGCGTAGATCAGGTGCTCGAACCGTGTCCAAGCCGACAAAGGGCCGGCGCCACATTTTGGGCAACACAGCATGACCGTGCGCTTTGCCTATTCTTCGTCGTTCTTGGAAATTCAGCTCTTCGCAAACTCGGTCGCCCAGTTTGCTGTCCATTCGCCTTTTGCCTTCTCCTGCAAGTCCTCACACCAGGCCTTGCTACCTACCTCCGCCCCGGAGCCCAGTGTTAGCGCGAGAACAGCCAAGGTGGTGGCGCGTGCAAACTATGATGCGATCAATGGCTAGCCCAGAAGTCCGATTACCTCGCCTATATTAACCCGGCGGATCACCGCGGACTTGCCGCTACGGCCCGGTCGGCCCACAGAGTTCGTCAATCGCACTGCAACAATACTCCCTTCAACCTTGTAGATATGGCCTTTCATCTCAAGCACCGCAGTAATGTCGGGGTCGTGCCAGGAGAGCGGTGGGGATTCAAAGGTCTTGAACGCTTCCCACGCCCCTGTGTGGTCAGCCGCCTCCTAGTCCGGGCGGGTATTCGAAAGCCAGGCCGACGTCACGTACATCGATCAAAGCAGTATGGCTTTCGCCAGCTGGTCGTCGCCCCTGGCCATGCCCCAGCGACTACTCGTAATACATGGACATTGCCAGTCAGTCCGCTTCAATAGCTATGATCACTTTGAGTTACCTAATGCAACGGTAAGGGTAGCCAGGCTCCGTGATTCGAAACGCGACTTCACGCAACCGCGGTCGCTTAAGCTGCGGTTGACTTGCAAATCTCCTGCGCAGAAACTCGTCGACGTCCCGCCAAGATAGGCTGTCGGCGCTCACCGCAATGATGCGCAAGACCAAAATCATCTGCACCATCGGTCCGCAGACGAGCACCTACCCGATGCTCGAGCGTCTAGCACACGCAGGTATGGATATTGTGCGGCTCAACATGTCCCACAGCGATCACGACTCCGCCCGCGAGGTGATCCGCTCCATCAAAACACTCAATCGCAAGGTCACGTATCCGATCGCGGTGATGCTCGACACCCAAGGACCTGAGATTCGCACTGGCGATCTCGCAAATGAGCTTGAGCTTAAGAACGGTTCGGTCATCACCGTCAACGTGAGGGGCGATGTCGACGTCGAAGCATCATCTTTCCACATCAACTACGACGAACTCATCGACGCCGTCGACGTCGGCGACCGAATCACGGTCGATAACGGCATTATCAATCTTGAGGTCCTGGAGAAGCAGGAGCAAGGCACGATGCGCTGTCGCGTCATTGATGGTGGCATCCTAAAGAGCAAGCGCCACGTTAATCTGCCCGGGATTCGGGTCAATCTTCCGGCCATAACCAAAAAGGACCGCGCGGATATCCTTTTTGCGCTGGCAGAACAGGTGGACTTCATAGCGCTTTCATTTGTGCGCGAGGCGGCCGACATTTGCGAGCTGCGCGAGCTGATGGGCTCGGCGGCGTCCGACGAGCTGGTGCGCCACTGCGAGGCGCACCTGCGCTCGCGCTCGGCGCTGGCGCTG
>PAWP01000067.1 GCA_002714125.1 Gammaproteobacteria bacterium | reverse complement strand
GTGGGCTAAACTCAACTAAACATTGGGACACGAGAGGTATGGACAACAGACTCTACTTTACGCTGGGTGATATTGCTGCCTGCATGGTCACGGGTGCGGTTGTTGCCTTGTTGATTGGCCTGATTGTCAGCCCGGCTTGGAACATGTTTGTTGCAATGTTTGTTTCAATGGCATTGGGTATGGTATTTGCCTTGCCGCTATCGCTACCGTTTTCCTATTTTTTTGGCGCGATTGAGATCATGGTGCCGACAATGATGACGGGTATGTTCAGCGGTATGGTGGTTGGTATGTCGGCAGCCATGGGACCGGTTAGTTTCTCTGCAACCTTCATGATTGGTGCCGTGGTGGGTCTCGTGACTATCAACGGCGTCTGGCTTGCGAATCAGAAATTGCGCGGCCCGCAACGGTTACCTGACGCGGGGCAGCCCAATGAGTGATTTGGTCACGCGATCCAAGTGGGACAAGGCTGCAAAGTCATTCGATTTCATGAATTCCAAGGGCCCGGAGAAGCGCTGGGCCCCGATCAAACGTGATCTGTTTATGGGGATGGAAGGTGAGGTACTGTTCCTAGCGCTTGGAACTGGACTTGATGTGCCACTGTTTCCGCACGGCAAATCGATCACCGCCATCGACATCAGCCCGAGAATGGTGCAACAGGCGGCGTCGCGCGTGGCCGCGTACCATGGCCAGATTGACGTACAAATCATGGACGTACATGAGCTGACTTTCGACGCTGATCGGTTTGATCAGGTGTTTACCTCCTGCACTTTCTGCTCGATACCTGATCCAGTTGCAGGACTCGTAGCGCTCCGTCGCGTTTTAAAGCCTGGAGGCACACTCCATATGTTCGAACATACCGGTAGCCGGTGGTTTCCATTTAGCCTGATGATGAATGTGATGACGCCATTTTCGCGCCGTGTGGGCCCGGACATGAACCGGGACACGGTGGACAATGTGCGGCAAGCGGGCTACGAGATCGAGGCAGTCGAACACGTATTTCTTGACGTTGTAAAGACGATACATGCAACCAATCCTGCGAGCTGACTGTGGGCGGGCAGTAACAGAAAAGATTCGTATCAAGAAATAGGTGACTTGGCGTGATCTGTTGCGCGAATGTACGGTGGGGTGCTATGCATGTGCTCATCTTTGCGTGTTTCGTGAGAGGCATCGCTAATGCGCCGCCGCCCGCCTGACTAGTTCCCTTTATGCAACTCATTGATCCAGTCGAAGTCCGGGCGCTTGCACGCCTTGGTGCGCCCATGGTTGCAACCCAGTTCTGCATCATGGCGATGGGTTTTCTCGACACGGCCATGGCGGGCAATTACGCGTCGGTCGATCTGGCTGGCGTTGCTCTGGGTGGCAACATCCTATGGCCGGTTTTCATGTTGATGTCCGGGCTCAATATGGCGCTGACGCCGATGTCCGCGCACCTCCGTGGTGAGGGCCGTACCGGGGAGATCGGCGCACTTGCTCAGCAGGGCTTGTGGTTAGCGCTGGTGGCAGCCGTGGTGTCCGCGGCCATCATGCTCAACGCTGCGCCCATTCTTGCGCTCTTTGATGTGGATGCGCAGGCTGCTGACATCGCATCGGACTATCTTGCCGCTGTGGCCTGGGGCATGCCTGGCGCGATGCTTTATGTGACGCTGCGCTTCACCTGCGAAGGTCTTGGGCAGACAGTGCCACCTATGCTCATTGCCGCTAGCGCGCTCGTCATAAACGGGGTGCTGAATTACGTCTTCATCTATGGCGCTTTTGGCATGCCTGCGCTGGGCGGCGTTGGCTGTGGTTGGGCCACTGCGATCACCATGTGGCTGCAGTTCGCAATGATCCTTCTGCTCCTGCGTAGACCCTGGTATCGCGCCACGGGTATTCTCGACTGCCTGCGTGGACTGGATCCATCCAGGGTGCTCAGCTTGCTTAAGGTAGGTTTGCCAATTGGCCTGACCGTGTTTCTGGAGATGGCGGTTTTTTCGCTTCTGGGTTTCCTAGTGGGCTCGCTTGGAGTAACCGCGCTCGCAGCGCATAGCATTGCTGGCAACATTAACTGGGGCACCTACGTCATACCGATGTCAATTGGTTCCGCGGCAAGCATCCGTGTCGGGTGGCACGTGGGTCGTCGCGCACTTTCGGATGCGCGCGTCGTCGCTAAAACAGCATTTTTCGTGGCGCTGTTTTACTCGCTTGTAGCAAGTACTTTGTTACTTGCAATTCGTTCCTGGCTGCCGGGGGTTTACACCAATGACAGTGAGGTTGTTGCCATAACCGCGTCATTGCTGATCATTGTTGCCATTTACCAAGTGGTCGACTGCACTCAGGCGACGATGGTGGGCGTGTTACGGGGGTACAAGGACACGCGTGTTCCCATGCTCTATTCGTTCGTGGGTCTCTGGCTCGTTGCGCTGCCCTTGTCGGCTNGCTTGGGATTTGGCTGGTGGGGAGTTNAATATGGCGTCTATGGCTTCTGGTGTGGCATGGCTGTTGGGCTGGCGATCGTTTGCTTTTTGATGGGTCGAAGGCTTTGGAGGACCAGCCGAGATGAAACGAAAGTTCTGGCATTGGCGGTCGTCTGAACCGACTTCCCACGGGTACTTTAGAATGAGAGTTGGGCAGGCTAATGGAGATGGATGTTGGATAACGAATTTGGATTTCAGCGCGTACGGTTTGGTGAACACCCGGCGCCTCCTGGGCGCTGGGAATTCGGGTCAAAATCCTGGTGTGAAGCCTGTGCTGCCGCAGGCGTCTCTCTGTTGGAAGACGCTAATCTAGATCTTGGTGGCGTCGCCTGGGGCTTCAGCGAGATNTACACCCATTGCCCNGATCGGCTGCTGGAAGGTCGTGATGAATCCGCATACTTCATTATGGTCAAGGACGGNGCCATNTCGGGCGGCGGNGGCGCGCCNGAATCNTGCAGNGCTCTGCCCGGTTTCCACGTNAGAATCCCGTGGGGNNCAATTGCCTCGCAATCGGCNGGCTACTATGGCCGTGAGGGGCAGCGTCTGCGCAGTGAGGATGAGAAGGTNATGTGGGCCGGGCTAGCTGAAGCCGCAGGTCGCAAGGACCCTTTTGGGCTTAGCGGCGGGCAGCCCGCGGTTTGGCCCAAGGCTATAGGAGCGGCGTTGGGTGCGGGCATGGAAACAGGTGGNGGGCTGCACAACNTTACCGCCAGCATGCTAATTCCCTCACCCGAGGTGGCGAGTTTGCCCCTCTCGGATTACGGTGTACCGCTGCTGGCCGCGATGACGACNGAGCAGCGCGNGGATTTCCTTGCATTGCTNGGACTCTAGCCTCCGCGCNCTGCTCGTTCCCCGNTTTGTTGCTGGNCCAGTTGCGGATGGCACAGTCCCGCTTNCCAACCCAAGTTCACATGTTGATACGCATCTGCCCCAGAAAGTCCCGCTTGCCGAGCGGCACGCCCAGCTTGCGCAGAATGTCGTAGGCCGTCGCCGTATGGAAGTAGAAATTCGGTAGCGAGAAGGACTGAATGAAGTCTTCGTTCTTGAACGGAATCTTATTGTCGCCTATGGCGAACACCATGTCCCCGCCCTCGAGCGCGTTGATCTCGTCGGGGCCCATGCGGTCAAGGGTTTCGGCCGCGTTGCTAACTACGGNTGNGAGCGCGTCATAGNCCATCCCGTCACTGGTCGGTGGCGGTGAGAAGGAACCGCTCTTGCAGCCTTCGATTGCACCTAGCGAATGATGGCCAATGCAGAACACCTGAAAGCGGAACGGCAGCATGTCTTCGCGCAGGGTTGTCTCTACCACNTCGTTCAGGTTTATGCCCTCTGCTTCACAGTATTCCTTGCCTTTGGTGAGGAACGAGCTCGAGGCGTTAAGAATCTGCAGGTATGTCTTCACGCTGATATCGTGCAGTGTGATCGCCATGTGACGCTCCGGTGTCCANAAATGAGGGCGGCGAGTNTACCACCCTCATACTCGGCCGTGGCTCTTNNTTGCTGCGTGTTGGTCCTTGTGCAATAGCTGATTTTTGCTAGGGTGACATTGTGTGTTGAGNGACAAAAGGAGGCNGAAAATGNCGCGCAAACGAAGCTACATCGGGACGCTGAACGCAATTGCGAATGGCGAGAGAGTGGGTTACGAGCTTTTNNCGGCCTGGAGNATGGCAACGACAGANGACAANCTGAGACCTGTCCTGGACCGGGTTGCGATTCGTGAAATGGAACACAGCTGGGCATTTGAGAAGCGGCTTTCGGAACTTGGTTTCAGCCTGCAGCCTAGTAANGGCAAGNCAGCCGGCAAGCTGGTCAAGNTGATGAAGTCCAAAGCGAGTGACGAAGAGAAGTTCGCCGCCNTTGGGATTGGTGTGCCGCACGACAAGAGTGCACCGCAGCCCGAGGACNGGCTNCTGCAAGTTCTCGCTGACGCTTCAATAGACCCGCAGACTGGAGCNCTGCTCGGCAGATTCATTTGCGAGGAGCGTGAGTCNGGTCGGGATTTGAACAAGGCCTGGCGCGCCCTGCGTAAGCGGAGCGGCTGACGCCAGAGCCAGGTCGCCGTTGCGGCCTTCGCNGCTCAAGGCGGNGCATGATTGCTGATCTGAACCCGCCAAGGTGGTGGTGCGTCGGGGTTGGCGGAGAGCGGTTTCTGCGTCAGGACGGGCCGGTGCACGCGATTTTGTGTGTAAGCGCACGCTCCATCACCTTGTCAGTGTAGTCGCTGTGCTGGAAGCATCAGCTGCGCTTGCGCGTTTCCTGATTAAGACATCTGCAATCAGCTTTAATCGCAAGCGTGCGTGTAGCACGCTCGATGCTGCCGGCGTCAACGTGCTTCCGAACCGTGATCACATAGTCGATGACGGCTTGAACATCATGCTGAATCGGGCCCCTTGCGCGTAGGCGAACGTGGTCGTCGCACAGATCACTCGAATTGCTCAGTGCGAGACCTGTCTCTTTCGAGCATGACGAACTCCTGATCAGCGCCGTGGCAGTTGCCGGACGGCGGGAAATGATTCCAGCATTTTAGGGGGCCAAGCACAGCAATGATGTTCTCGCGCTACAAGGGTTCAAGCGAGAGCATGGTGATCGGTATACCGNCTGCCTGTCGGCGAATGTAGACCTGCACGCTTCGCTCGACGACCTCGTGTAACCGGGCAACCACTGACTGAGTGAAGGCATTCNAGCGGATAGGGCGAGAAGGTATATCCGGTTAGCTGAGCCCATGGGATGATGCAAAGACACTTCGATGGCTNACCTTCATCCCGATGAGAGGTATACAAGAAGGAATGAATTGCAGNCATTAACCTGGCACGGAGCAATGCCGCCGCNTTGGCGTCCNGGTTTTTCAGCGTAAAGTGTCTGCCATGGCGTCGAGCCTAAAGTCTTGAAGCATAGGAGGCCGAGCNGCAGTTGGAGCNTAGCTGTACGCTCCGNNGNGCGCGAATGAACTGTATGCCTGTTATGTTCGGGCACTTCCAAGTNATGACAAGGTAAGGTCCGAATGGAGAAGGTTGGACTAGCGGTTGTGGGCTCCGGGCTTTGGAGCGGCTTTTATGTNACTGCGGCACAGCATCACCGGTGCGCAGATGCGGTTGCGATCTGCAACCCTAACCTGTCAAGCGCAGAGCGGCTGGCACGGCGCCATGGTGTTGGCCGAGCGGTAGGCAACTACTCGGAGCTGTTAGCCAGCGATGACGTCCAAGCGGTCGCAATAGTGACTCCAAACGACTCTCATGCAGAGCTTGCAACTGCTGCGCTTGAAGCTGGCAAACATGTGCTCTGCGAGAAGCCGATGGCGCTTAATACTGTTGAGGCGCAGGCCATGCAGGCTGCAGCGGATGCATCAGGTCTGACAACTGGCATCAACTTCACGTGGCGGCACCCGGCAGCGGCGCGATACGCGCAGGATCTGGTAGCGGGTGGAGATATCGGCAGGGTCTACCACGTTTACGGTTGCTTCCTGCAGGGTTGGCTGCGGGACCCGAANGCACCNCTGGTCTGGCGGCTGCGCAAGGAGAAAACCGGCACCGGTACGCTGGGCGATATCGGCTCGCACATCCTGGATCTTGCCGAATGGGTAACGGGGCAGCACATTCGCTCGGTGGTCGCTGACCTTGAGACGTTTGTAGAGGAACGGCCACGCTCTGAAGGGGGTACGGGCAAGGTNGATGTTGATGACGCNGTATCGGTACTGGCGCGCTTCGAAGGTGGCGCGATGGGCACGTTTACGAGCAGTCGTTATGTACCCGGCCAGGGTATGGACCAGCGCCTCGAGGTGTATGGTGACAAGGGAGCACTGATCATGGACTTNAGTGACCAACAAAACATCCGGGTTTCGATCGGACGAATGGCGCGGGAAAACCAGATGGTTCAGTTGCCGGTGCCGAGCCGCTTTGCAACCACACCCGAACGTTACCTTGGTCAGAACGTGACTAACTTCATTAACGCGATTCTGGCGGGGGAACAGATGTCCCCTTCGTTTGCCGAAGGCTTGCACAACCAGGCGTTGATCGACGCCGTAGTGGCATCTGCGGAGACAAGGGTCTGGGTTGACGTTGCGGTCTGAGCTCCAGGAATGCATGGCAGCTCTGGGTTAGGATGGCNCGTCTTTTTACGCCGNTCGATTTGCGGCTTCAAAGAGCCTAAGGCAAACAAACACAAAGCGAAAATCGGTAGAGGGCAGGAACATGGATCTTGGCGTATCAGGCAAGGTGGCGATCATCACAGGCGGCAGTGACGGCATCGGCCGAGCNGCGGCTNAGCGACTTTCCGAGGAGGGTGCATTGGTGGCGGTGGTCTCCCGGACCCAATCGGACCTTGACAAAGTGGCTGCTGAAATCAGCGCCGCGACGGGNAACGAGGTAGTTGGGATCGCAGCNGATGTNAAAGACGAATCTGCCTGTGAGGCCGTGGTCAATTCGGTCGTAGAGCGTTGGGGCAGGCTCGACATACTGGTCAACAACGCAGGCACATCCTCGGCTTCGCGCTTTGAGGATATGACCAATGAACAGGTGGAAGAGGACTTCACGCTTAAGGTCATGGGAGCGATCTACTGTACTCGCCACGCGCTGCCACACNTGAAGGCAACGCAGGGAGTCATCTGTAACACCACCACACCAGGTGGCAAAGCNCCAGGCGCGGGCAGCCAGCCGACGGCGTTGTCGCGCGCTTCCGGTATCTCGCTNACAAAAACCTGGTCGAAGGAATTTGCCGAAGATGGCGTGCGGGTCAACACAGTCTGCGTGGGCCTGCTGAAGAGCCGCCAGCACCGACTGCGCTGGGAGAAGGCTAAAGANAACAATCCAGATCTCACGCTTGNTGGNATGTATGAGCGNATGGGTCAGACGGTGCCGATGAAGCGCGTGGGTGAGGCATCGGAAGCAGGCGACGTGATTGCCTTCATGTGCTCGGCAGGTGCGAGTTATGTCACGGGATCAGCGATNAACGTTGATGGTGGGGTTGCGCCGGTCGTCTAGGTCAATCTCTTCAGTGGGTCGTGTACTTTGAAGTTTGTGGGTGGACGACCTATCTGATTGTGAGCTGACGAGCGCCTAGAGTAGCGTTAATGAGTGTCGGTAGTAGAGCGACGGGACACATCGGCTCATCGCGGTTCGGCGAGTAGTANAGGTATTGGATCACCCTTCGGGGTTTGGCGTTTCTGGTGTCGCCGATGCAGGGTNTCGCTTTGCTGGCGGCTGGTGCATTGAAGGGTCCAGAACTTGCCGGATTCAGGACGCTGTAACGTTGCCACAAGAGCAAATGTGCTACAACGCATTGCCTAGCTGAGATTCTCGTCTCGACGAGCTGGATGCACCTCCAGGTAGCGCGCTGATGTGCCTTCCAAGCCCTTCCCGAGCGTGGCACAGGCACGAACGCACTGACCTAAAGCGGGCCCCGTCCGCGATCAGTCATCGCTGGGCCGGTTGGTAGGGAGTGCAACTCACGCAGCAAACTCACTCGCTCGTGCGCCAGTCCTTCCTGGGAGTGACCAGTGGATAACGTCGCTCAAACTGGTCAAAGTAACCGCCAAGTTGAGCAAGGNTCATAACTTCGCCGCTCACCGAGAGTTTGCCGGTGGTCATGAGCTCAGCAGCGGTCGTTGCGCCGACCATGAGCAGCTTGAAGCTTATGCTGTCGGTGACGACCGCGGCGTCTGCCGNGTCGCTGCGCTGTCCCACAAANGCGTGTAGCACGCTNTTGTCGATCGTCAGCAGTGTNGGTGGTGCATCGCTGAAGTCGAGATTGATCGACAGTGANACCCCGGCTACCCGGTCTGCGTTCAGGCGTACCGCCATTGTCTGAAANAGATTGTCGAGCGGAATGCTGGCGGCCATGCCTGCGCTTGCCTGAAACGTTGAGCCTTCCGGCAGACCCTCACGCAGTTCCAACGTACCGCATAGGTAGAAGTTGCGCCANGGTGCCGACTCGCATTGGTAACCTAACTGTTCGAAGGTGTCCGCAAGCAGTGCGCGGCCTTCGATGTGCTGAGGCTCGGACATCACGACATGGTTNAGAACCTCGGCAACCCAACGATAGTCACCTTCNTCGTAACACGCCCTTGCCTTCTCAACAACGCTGTCTGCGCCGCCCATGAACGCCACGTAACGTTCAGCCGCGTCTACCTGCGGTCGCTTGTACAGCGTGGCCGGGTTGCCATCAAAGTAGCCCAAGTATTTGACATACACAGCACGGGCATTGTGATGCACNGTGCNGTAGTAATCTCGGTTGTAAAACTCCTGTGCGAGACTGTCNGGGAGTTTCAGCTGCTCTGCGATCTCTTCCTTGTTGTACCCGAGATTAGCCAGGCGCAGGGTTTGATCGTGAATGAACTTATATAGGTCTCGCTGCTTGGCTAGGTACTCGACCACTTCAGCCTGACCCCAGATTGGCCAGTGATGACTGGCGAACTGCACCTCGAGNCGCTCTCCGAACAGCTCGATTGACTCGTGGATCTGTGCCGCCCAATCGAGCGCGTCNCGAACCTGCGCTCCCCGAGGCGTATAGACGTTATGCAGGTGGTGTGAAGTGATTTCAGACATGCAGAGNGCTTTGTGCTCGGGGAGATANAACACAAACTCGCTNGGCGCCTCGGTCCCCATTGTCATCTGGAACTCGAACGTGACGCCGTCGATAACCCTGGTCTCGCCAGTCTCCTTAACGGTATCGTTGGGCACGATGAAGCCGGTTGTACCAAGCGCGAGGCGCGCGCCCAGCCCACAGCTTACAAACCCGGTTGGCGAAGGTTCGAGNAGATTGCCGTACATGTAGGTTGCCCGGCGGTTCATCGCGTTGCCTGCAAGTACGTTCTCGGAGAGCGATTCATCAACAAAATCCAGCGGCGCTACAACCTGCACCTCTCCGCTTGCAGCCTGTTCTGCCGTTATCACGCCAAGCACGCCGGCGAAGTGGTCCGCGTGGCTATGNGTATGAATGACTGCGGTCACNGGCCGTTCTCCAAGCTGTTGGTTGGCGAGGGCCAATGCCGCACNTGACGATTCGCTGGACGTCAGCGGGTCGATCACGATCCAGCCGCGCTCGCCGCGTATCAAGGTCATGTTNGCAATGTCGAAAGACCGCACCTGATAGATGCCTTCCGCCACCTCGTATAGGCCGTGGTGCTGGGCATTCAGCTGTGCCTGGCGCCAGAGTGAAGGGTTCACCGTTGCCGGCGCCTCACCTTCTAGGAAGCTGAGCGCGGTTAGGTCGTAGGCCGCATGGCGCCCACCGCTGTGTAGGATCGTCGGAACATCCAGAGTTGCAATGAAGCCTCGCTTCGCGTCATCAAAACTCCGCGTATCGCTCCAGTTCAGCGTGTCCAACACGCTTTGCTGAGCCAATTGCGTATGCTTGGTAGCGGGTTTTGGCTGGCGCATTGCCTTGGGCAATGGATCGTATGAACTCATTGGCGTTCGTCCTGTTCAGGCTGTACAACGAAAACGGCCCCGCATATGCGGGGCCGACTGAGCGTAGCCAGACCGTATGTTATTGCCAGCCGCTGCGGGCGCCAGGGCCACCGGTAAAAAGAGGGCCTGCGGGCCAACGGAAGCCGTGGACCATCGCCTTGTTGACGTCCTCGGCCGTCGCGGTACCTTCCTCAACAATCTTCATGGCCTCGCGGCGCGCGGCGCCCATGATGCGGTTGCCGATGAAGCCGGAGTCGATGCCTGGAATGTCTTTGACCTTAACGGAGACCTTGCCCCAGGACTTGCAGACATCTTCGATCAGCTGATAGGTCTCTTCCGACGTATCGTTGGTGTGNATGATCTCAACCAGCTTCATGATGTTCGCAGGGCTAAACCAGTGCATGCCAATGAACTGCTCAGGGCGCTTGGTGGCTGCCGCTAGGTCGGTAATGCTGAACGTGGACGTGTTGCTNGCGAATACCGCTTCGGGCTTCACAATCTCCTCGATCTCTGTCCAGACCTTCAGTTTCAGTGGNTTNTCCTCCAGTTTCCCNGTGTCACCGCCGCCGATGGCCTCGATGATTAGATCGCAGTCGGCGAGGTCGGCCGGGTCGGTGGTGAAGTTCAATAGACCCAGCGCCCAATCGTATTCTTCCTGTGTGTGCTTGCCACGCTCGAGGCCTACCCGCAGGCCGAAGCGNCCGTTGACGATGTTTTCGCGGGCTCTATCAACCGCTTCTTGATTNATATCCCGGACCAGTACCTTGGTCCCGCTCAGAATGGCGTTTTGGGCAATGCCGCCACCCATGACGCCGGCGCCGAGGATGCCGACGCAGTCGACGTTTTCGAATTTCATTTGGTTGCTACCTCTGCCTGATTGTCTTTTGGAGATTGACTGTTCCGTCGTTCCCATAAGCTTGTTGTGGGCTGGCCTGATTGCATGAGCGGCAGGCCTGTTCGCGCACAAGTGGCTTTATAATAACAGCATGACTAGTGCGCTCCGCGTCATCATTTCGGGCCGGGTGCAGGGTGTTGGCTACCGTCAATGGACCTTGGCGAAGGCAGCTGCGCTTGGGCTCACGGGATACGTCCGTAACCTGCAAGACGGGTCGGTTGAAGCCTGCTTCGAAGGTAGTTCCGAGGTTATCGATGAGATGGTAGCGCATTGCTGGGAGGGCCCGTTCTTCGCCCGGGTCAAGTCGCTAGAGCGCATCAGTGCGGCCCCTGCGGGTCGCGCCGGCTTTACCATTGGACCAACGGACTGAGGGGCTGGATAACTGCCCTCTATTTGGTGGGCTCGGCCTTGTGCAAACTTCTGTTCGGTGGTTGCCCACGCGGACTCGATACTCACGTTGAAGTGCAGCCGCACGGCTGCCAGCTGATGATTAGCATCGAGCGTTGCCGCTTCGCTGCCATTGGCTCTTACCGTCAGTACCTGGATTTGACCCCCGGGTGTCTGGGGATGGAACTGCATGCCGTGGAAAGATCCTCGATGGCCTCGAGTGACTATGGAGGAACATCCTGGAGCAGGTTCTGGTCGAATATCTAGTAGGCTTGCTCGGGTTCGATGCTGGCCGTGAATGCATCNCCTACCTCTCTGNTGGAAAATTTAGCTTCAAGNCCCCGAATGATGCCGCCGTGGCNGTATAGAAATGCCAGGAGCTCACGACCTGATGAAAAGGCGGCCTTTGCACCNGCNTCATTGGTCAATTTGTAATGGAAGGCTACAACCTAATTCNGTNAAACGAGCATNGGTGGTCCTGCGTTGGATGATGGTTTNCCGTATGTATANGGNCTCATTCGATGATGGACAGCGCAGGAGCCGTTCTAATCAAGTAAGCGCTTGACCCGACCCGGTTTACGTTTGGGATTCGTGGCCAGTATGCTCTGCCGCGGAGTATGCGGANAGAAACGATAGAGNTGCAGGAGGCCTTCGAGTATCAACAATGAATAGAACTTGGATCAGACAGAGCGTCTTTGCCCTTCTGTCATTACTGGCGTCTGCAGGGCAGTTGGCCGCGGCGGAGTACCCTGACCCTGAGCGATACAGGAAAGTCATCGATGCCTTCGCCGCGGAGCCGCAGCCGGAAGCGGGTGGCATTGTTGCGACCGGCTCCTCGAGCATGCGCGGCTGGCATCGGCGGATTGATGCGGATCTAGCCCCCCTTAAGATCATCAAGCGGGGCTTTGGTGGCAGCAACATGTACGACGTACGCTACTTCCTCTCAGAGCTTGTTCTACGCCACAAGCCGCGTGCCGTGCTGCTCTACGAGGGGGATAACGATGCGGCCCTGGGTGCGAGTCCGGAGCAGGTGATGGAGCACTTCGAGGAGATTGTTGAAGGTATCCATACCCATTTGCCCGACACTCGTGTTTACGTACTTGCCGTCAAGCCCAGTCTTTCGCGCTGGCGAATATGGCCGGCTATGTCGCGGACTAACGATATGCTTAAGACGCGCTGTGAGGAAGATGTAAGGCTCCGCTTTGTGGATGTGGCTACACCAATGCTGGGCGCAGACGGCAAGCCACCTGAGGAACTATTCATCGGCGACATGCTGCACATGACCGAAGCCGGATACGACGTCTGGCGGGATGCCACGCGGGCGATTGTCCTTCCTGCCGAGTCGCCAGCCGCAGACAGCCGATAGGTTGCGCTGGTTATCCTTGCTGCGTGGAACGTTGACCGCTTCCACAGTGTTATCGATGAATCCGTGCAGACANACTGGTTACGTTGATGCCTCCGTTGAGGCCTACCTTGCCTCGTAACAGGTACACCGGACCGNGTGAACCAACGCTCGCTGTATTGCATGAAATGCACCGTCACCATGCGTGGCACATTCCCTATGAAAGTTTGGATGTCTATCGTCAATGTCCGGTAACCCAGGACATCGACACGATTTTCGATAATATGGTTCTCGGTCGGCGCGGTGGCTGGTGTTACGAGATGAACGGTCTGCTCGCCTGGGCGCTGGCGGAACTCGGGTTTTTTGTAACCAGGCAGGTGAGTGCTGTGCAGCGTTTAGTGCGAGGTGATGTAGTGGTTGGAAACCACCTAGTGCTGAAGGTCACGGTCGACGGCGCAGTTTGGCTGGCGGATGTGGGTTCGGGTGACGGAATTGCCAAACCGCTTTTTATTCGTACCGGCCGCTACGATGAGTTGGCTGGTCGCAACCATCGCGAATTTGGTCTGGCGCGGTTGCCGGACGGGATCTGGCGCGTCACGAATGCAGTCGGTGCGATCCCGCCGGATGCCGACTTCCGCTATTACTCCGAACATGACCCATTTGTCGCACCCCTGGAGGATGAAGCGCTCATTTCGGCGACATCCGAGCAGCTCCAAACGGATCCTGACTAGATCTTTCACCAGAATCTGAACTGTCAACAGATGGGCCCTTATGGTTTGAGGCTGTTGATCGGTCGTGCACTGGTCCTGGCCGGGCGGCGTAGGTTGCTAGACTCAGTAACTGAGCTTGGTGAGGTATTGACAACATATTTTGGTCTGCCGCCGGACAACTACGATGATGTATGGGGAAACGTTGTCACGCGCCATGCAAAGTTGTTTGGCGAGACGCTGGTTGACGTAACCTGATGTTGGCAACATGAGCAGCGGTGTAAGCCCACGCCGACAGTCTGGCACAGATAGAACAGGAGGTCTGACTACACGTTGCTTCGCTGTGAGAGCGAGCTGGATCGNCACGACGAGTCATGCGANTGGTTTTTTGAGAGCAAGGAAGCGCACGGCTTTTGTTCGAACCAGANGCCCTATCTCGAGGCCGTGCCGGCGTTCNTTAACAAAGANGCNCNCCCTGTTTGTCGGGCGTGCGGGGGCCTTCGTNGTTGGCGTATGATCCTGGGCCAGATTGAGTCCGTTGCGAGGTTAAGGAGGCCAGATGATAGTTAGACGATTAGTGGCGGTTTTATTGGCTCTTGGGCTCGCCGCCTGTTCGGACGACAAGCCAGCACAGCCCGATGATTCCATGGCGACGCCTGTAAACAAACCAGAGGTCGTCACGTCGCCCGTATCTCCCGCGCCGATCGGTTTTTTTCCGGATGTTACGGTCGATAAGTCTGACCCGAACTGGAAGGGGCAGCTGGCCGCGCCAGCGCCGCTGTCATTCGACGTTGGTTCGAACTATTACTGGGAGCTTAAGACCAACAAAGGCACGATGCGATTCAAGCTGCTTGCAACGAGTGCGCCGATGCACGTCACAAGCACTATTTTCCTGACAGAATTGGGCTTTTATGACGACCTCATCTTTCACAGGGTTATTCCGGGCTTCATGGCTCAGGGTGGCGATCCGAACGGAACTGGTCGAGGCGGTCCCGGTTACCAGTATCAGGGTGAGTTCAGTGGTGGTGAGCGGCATGACAAACCCGGGCTGCTCAGTATGGCTAATGCAGGGCCAGGAACCGACGGCAGTCAGTTTTTCATTACCTTTGTGGCTACACCCTGGCTCGACGGCAAACACACCATCTTTGGAGAGATTGTCAGCGGGATGGAAACTTTGCAGGCACTGGAAGCTGCAGGAACTCGGGGCGGTACAACTACCGAGCCGCTGTTGATCAGCCGGGCATCGATCAGCGTTGAGCCGATTGCCGGCGACGGTTAGTCAACCTCATTGCCCTNGNGNTGGCGCAGGCCTAGTGCCGTCTAGAACACGCAGTTATAGCCGGNTNCTAACTCTGNTTCGTAGCNCGGTTAAGTAAGCNGAGACANGGNTTAAGCGGAGCCGTTTGAATACCGGTCGGTTTCACGGTTTGACTCATTGGCTACTACCTGCGGGTCGGCGACGCTGCCTTTAGATTCGATGANCTCCCCGATGGTCTGGGCCAACATCTGAGCCTGGAGCGGCTTGACAATGTGTGCATCCGTGCCAGTGTCCAGGCGAGGATCAACCCCTTCCTGGGTTACATGCGCGGCCAGCGCGATGATTGGTGTTTCCGGGTCCCAGCCTGGATGCGCAGGCGATGCGTTGCATCGAAGCCACCAAGCACCGGCATCTCATAGCCCATCAGCACAAGATCGAACGGCCCTTTACATGCCAGCAAACACGCGGTCGAGCGATCCTGGCGATGGCCACCGAATGTCCCTGTAGTTGCAGCATGCCGCGGATGAAGATCTGATTGATCCGATTGCCATCTTAAAACCATCATTGCTTACGATAGGTATCTCTACTTTCAGTATCGGGAGCGGAAGGCAATCTGTCCGTTTCGTGACATCGGCCGGATGGCATGACGGACTCCTTGGGCTATGTGATGATCGTGACCTCGCTTTTCTCGGACCTTCCCTATGTCAGCACTTACTTACGAAACCCGGGCGACTGCACTGATCGTTGGTACCGGACTCATGGGCCAGCATATGGCGCGCAACGTCGGTGCCTGGCTGGATCTGGAGAAGCTTGTGCTGGTTGACCACGCCGAGCAAATCAACGTTGGCGGTAAGCTGGTCGCCTTAGCGGATTTNGCGGCTGAGATCGGTGCAACGCGTGCAGGTGCGACCGAAGTGGTGGCCGAGTCTCTGGATGTGACGAGCGAAGAAGCGGTCCGCGGGCTTTTTGAGCGCCACAGCGGGGTGGGCTACCTGATGCATACTGCGGGGATATCACCGCGCCCACTGACACCCCCAGAGCAACTGACCAAGGAAGACGTGCTGGGTGCTTGCGAAGTGAATCTCTGGGGGGCCCACAACATTCTGAAACAGGGGATCAATTCTGGTGGTTTCGCTAGAAAAACCCGTGGTGTGATCGTCTTGTCTACATCAGCAACNGTAGGTTCCGAAGGCCGCGCAAGTGCGGCATACGAAGAGTCCAAGGGTGGGTTGATGAACCTGCTTACACTGCAGGGTCGGTACTTCGCAGAAGAGCATGGCTTGATCCTGAATGGCCTCGCGCCCTCACCCCTGCGCGGCCCCATGGCGGCTCAGAATCCAGTCAGTGCGGCTAGGCTGCAGGCTGTGGAGGATGAAATGCCGCTCGGTGCGCTGACCGATCCCAGCCACATTGCGGCAGCGACGATGTTCTTCTGGGCACGCGAGTGCTGGACGGTGGGTGAGGTACTGACGACCGATGGCGGTTACACGAAGCACAAGCCAATTTACCGAGGAACCTAGGCCGGAGTCGGGCCAGTCGTGAGCAGGGNTGGAAATTGGAGCGGGGCGGCACGGTTGCCCCGCTCACTCGGTGCAGTTAGTTAGCAGAGTACATTGTTACGACACAAGCGCCACCTAGCCCCAGATTGTGCTGCAACGCATTCCGCGCACCTTCAACCTGACGTTCGCCGGCATCACCGCGTAGCTGCCAGACTAGTTCGGTGCACTGGGCAAGGCCAGTCGCGCCCAGCGGGTGGCCTTTTGAGAGCAGACCGCCTGATGGGTTCGTTACAACCCGTCCTCCGTAGGTATTGTCGCCATCCCAGATGAAGCCTTCTGCGGTGCCTTCACCGGTCAATCCAAGGGCTTCATAGGTCAATAGTTCGTTCGCCGTGAAGCAGTCGTGGAGTTCAACCACCTGCACGTCTTCGGGGCCGATACCGGACTGTTCAAACACTTCGTCCGCGGCAGCCTTGGCCATATCGACGCCCACAAGCTTGCGCAGTGAATGTTCCTCAAGTGTGCTCGCGAAGTCGGTCTTCATCGACTGGCCCTTGATCGTGATGGCGTTGTTGATGCCGTGCTTCTTTGCGTAGTTTGAGCTGCAGATCACAGCTGCCGCGGCCCCGCAGGTAGGAGGGCAGCACTGGAAGCGCGTCAGCGGGCCGTAAATGTGCGGCGACTCCATGATCTGCTCGACCGAGAGTTCCTCCCGGAAAACCGCATAGGGGTTCTTCGCAGCGTGCTTGCGCGCTTTCTCTGAGATCTTGGCAAATGTCTCGAGCTTGGTGCCGTATTGCTCCTGGTACTCACGGCCGGCGCCGCCGAAGTATTGGGCCGCATCCGGTGCCTTCTTATCGACACCCTGCAGGGATTTGCGCTCTTTGAAGAAGCGCTTCATTGGACTCGGTCGGTCGGTCCAGACCGCACCGAGGGCGCCAGGCGTCATCTGCTCGAAGCCGAGAGCCAGGGCACATTCGGTCATACCCGATTCAACTGCCTGGCGCGCTAGGTAAAGGGCGGACGAGCCGGTTGCACAGTTATTGTTCACATTGATNATGGGGACGCCCGAGAGCCCCAGGCCATAAACTGCAGCCTGGCCGGCTGTAGAGTCTCCATAGACGTAGCCAACGTACACCTGACCGATGTCGCGATAGTCCAGCCCCGCATCATCGATAGCGAGCTTTGCGGCGTTCTCACCCATGACCTGATAGTCATCACTCTGTCCGGGCTTGGTAAATGGGATCATGCCCACGCCGGCTACTTTTACGTTCTTCGCCATGTCTGGCCCCTCAATTGTGTTGTATCAGTTTGAGGCGAGTTGGCCTCAGTCCTGCTTTGCGGTCTTGAGATTGCGAATNAGTGTACGGTTCGATTCGCCAATATCGGCGGGGTGGTCTGCATCCGTAAAGTCCGTGATTTTGTCCCAGGCGGTCGCAACGTCTTCAGCATCAAAGCCGTCCGCCAGGCTGAAACCTTTGCCTTTGGTGCGTTCCCAGCGCAGCTTGCCGATCCAGCCCGCACCAACCTCGAAGAGACCGCCCGTCTCGCTGCTCTCTTCGTCACACAGTTTAACTACCAATGGCATNACGTATTCCGGTTGCAGGGCGTCAACAAGGTCTTTCGGCATGACGGTCTCAGTGAGACGCGAGCCGGCGATTGGAGCGATAGTGTTGACGAGCACGTTTTTGCTCCGGCCTTCAAGCGCCAGCGTCTGCGCCATGCCCAACTGGCCCAGCTTGGCCATCGAGTAGTTGGTCTGGCCAAAGTTGCCATAGATGCCTGCGGCAGAGGTAGTAAATACAATCCGTCCGTAGTTGTTATCACGCATGTAATTCCATGCGGCGTGTGTGACCTTAAACGCCCCTTTCACGTGAACGTCGTAGATGATGTCCCACTCACCTTCGGACATTTTGTGGAATGTCTTGTCGCGCAGGATGCCGGCGTTGTTGATCACCACGTCAACGCGGCCCCAGGTATCCATCGCGGTCTGCACGACTTTGTCGCCATCGGTGACGGAATCGTAGTTGGCCACCGCATCGCCTCCGACAGCTTTGATTTCGTCCACAACCACGTCAGCGGCNGCCTTGTCCGCGCCGTCACCGAAGGCGGAGCCGCCCAGGTCGTTCACTACGACCCTGCCGCCACGTTTACCAAACTCGCGCGCGTAGGTCCGGCCAAGCCCGTTCCCGGCACCGGTCACAATGACAACGCGGTCGTCGAATCGAATGTCGCTCATTTTGCGGTCAGCCCCTCTATGATCGGTTGTTAGGCGGTAACGCCATCGAGAATCCGGTTCAACGTGGCGCTTGGACGCATGGCCTTCTCGGTCAGCTCCGGATTCGGGTCGTAGTAGCCGCCGACGTCCTGGGGGGCGCCTTGTGCCGCCATAAGCTCGGCATTGATGGTGTCTTCGTTTTTATGCAGTTCGTCGGCCACGCGTGAGAAGGTTTCCTTCAGTACAGGGTCTTGATCCTGCACGGCTGCGGCTTCCGCCCAGTACATTGCGAGNTAGAAATGACTGCCGCGGTTGTCNATCTCGTCTACCACGCGGGAGGGCGATTTGTTCGATTCTAGGAACTTCGCAATGCCGCTGTTCAGCGTGTCGGCAAGGATCTGGGCCTGGGAGTTGTCAAATGTCACGGCTAAGTGTTCCAGAGCCGCGCCCAATGCGAGGAACTCGCCTAGTGAATCCCATCGCAGGTGCCCTTCCTGTTCGAACTGCTGGACATGCTTCGGCGCGGAGCCGCCGGCTCCGGTCTCGAACAGCCCACCGCCGGCAATNAGCGGCACGATCGATAGCATCTTGGCACTCGTGCCGAGTTCGAGTATNGGGAACAGGTCGGTCAGATAGTCACGCAGAACGTTACCGGTCACTGAGATGGTGCTCTCTCCTGCCCGGGCACGCTCAAGTGAGCGGCGGGCTGCATCCGCGGGTGCCTCGATGTGATGTTCAACGCCGTTCATATCGTGTGTCGGCAGGTACGCGTTTACCTTGGTGATGAGCTGGGCATCGTGGGCGCGGTTGGCGTCCAGCCAGAANACGATGGGCCAGCCGGTGGCNCGGGNACGATTCACGGCCAGCTTGACCCAGTCCTGAATAGGGCCGTCTTTGACTCGCGACAGGCGCCAGACGTCGCCGGTCTCGACCTTGTGCTCGTGGACCGTTGCGCCTGTNGCATTCAGCACTTTGATCGTGCCGTCGGCGGGCGCTTCAAAAGTTGTGTCGTGAGAACCGTATTCTTCAGCTTTTTGCGCCATTAGCCCCACGTTCGGCACAGAACCCATAGTGGTGGGATCAAACGCACCATGCGTTCGGCAATGGTCGATGGTTTCCTGATACACGCGCGCGTAACANCGGTCAGGGATGACCGCCTTCATATCATGCAGGTCCCCGTCCGGACCCCACATNTGCCCGGACTCGCGAATCGCCGCGGGCATCGAGGCATCTATGATGATGTCGCTCGGTACNTGCAGGTTTGTAATACCCCGGTCCGAGTTGACCATAGCCATGTCGGGTCCAGAGTCCAGACAAGCATCGAGGTCCGCCTTCACCGCTGCCGCTTGATCGGCCGGGAGCGACTCGATCTTTGAGTATGCATCGCCGATGCCGTTGTTCGGGTCAACGCCGAGTTCGGCAAACAGCGCGGCGTGCTTCTNCAGNGCTGGTTGGTAGTAGGCTCGGACCGCGTGCCCAAATAGGATGGGGTCGGAAACCTTCATCATGGTGGCTTTGAGGTGCAGGGAAAACAGCACGCCCTGCGCCTTGGCGTCTGCAATCTGTTCATNGATGAAGGCGCAAAGCGCGTTCTTGCTCATGAAGCTTGCATCGACGATTTCGCCTCCTTCGACAGGAATGCCCTCAGCGAGCGTTGAGATGCCGTCGGGGCCCTCAAAGGCAATCGAAAGCGTGTCGGCGGCCGCCATAGTGGCGGACTGCTCGTTGCCATAGAAGTCGCCGCTAGACATATGCGAGACGTGGGACTTTGAGTCTGGCGACCAGGCGCCCATTCGATGTGGATGCTTCTGGGCAAACTCCTTGACGGCAGGTGCAGCGCGTCGATCTGAATTCCCTTCACGCAGGACTGGATTTACTGCTGAGCCCTTGATCTTGTCGTAGCGCGATTTGTTCGCTGCCTCTTCATCGGTCTGCGGTTCTTCGATGTATTCGGGCAGGTCATAACCTTTGTCTTGCAGTTCCTTGATGCACTCGTGCATCTGCGGCGAAGAAGCCGAGATGTTCGGCAGCTTGATGATGTTGGCTTCTTTGAATTGGGTGAGCTCGCCCAGCTCTGAGAGGTGGTCTGGGATTTGCTGGGCGGCGGTAAGCCGCTCGGGAAAGGCGGCGATGATGCGTCCTGCCAATGAGATGTCGCGCATCTCGACATCGACACCTGCGGTGTCGGTGAATGCCTTGATGATCGGCAGCAGGGAGTAAGTAGCGAGACGAGGTGCTTCGTCGGTGTCGGTGTAGATTATTTTTGGACTTGTCATGGGGCCTCGTGCTGAAGAGGGTTCCTTGCTCCAACCCAGCTGATCAATCTTTGGGGCGAAGTCTTGAACCTAGTCGTCGGGGAAGGGACCGAGTATACCTTTGATGCCCTCGATTTTGGGCTCACGGGCCATCTTGATTGCTGGGACGTGTCAACCTCCTGGGGCGTTGCGAAAATGTCATCCCATGGTTATGTTGACGCGGTGTGTGGGCGCTTTCGGGATTCTCCCGTTAAGTTTGCCTCTCTTAAACCACCTAAAAGTAAGGGACAGACATGTTCGGATCACAGCTCGTTAACGAGCAGGCAACGTGGGAAGAGATCAAGGCAGTGCTGGAGGTGATGGAGTCAGGGCGCTGGACCAGTGTCTGGGCCTACGATCACTTCATCCCGCCTTGGCACCGCACAGACGAGATCATGGAACATGAGTTGCTACCAACGCTTGAAGGCTGGTCTCTGTTAGCTTCCTGTGCAGCAGTTACCGAGAAGCTGAAGCTTGGAATTCTGGTGTCCGGTAACACCTATCGGAATCCGGCGCTTATGGCGAAGATGGCGGCGACAATTGACGTTGTCTCCCATGGCCGGGTCATTCTGGGGATTGGCGCGGGTTGGAATGTGCGTGAGCACGAGGCCTACGGCTGGGAGTTCCCGTCGCTGCGCGAACGTTCGGATCGGCTGGAAGAAGCCTGCGAGCTGATTCGCCTCCTGTTCCATTGTGAAGACCGCGTCGACTTCAGTGGCAACTACTACAACCTCAAGCAGGCCGCTTTTGCGCCTCGGCAGGGCGGGGAGAATCCAATTCCGATCATGGTGGGCGGGACGGGCGAGAAGCGCACGCTGAAAACGCTGGCGATGTATGGAGATATCATGAATGTTATTGCCAGCCCGGAACGAGTTCGCCATCTGAACGGCGTGCTCGAACGCCATTGCGAAAACGTTGGGCGCGATCCGGCCGAGATTAAGCGTACGCTTCACGTGCCCATCCGAATCATTCGAGACGAGGAAAAAGCCAAGAAGGCTCGTGGTGAGAACGACTGGGCCATGATGGGCTCGCCGCAGTACGTAATCGATCGTATCGCTGACTTCGTCGACTGCGGGATAACGGAGTTCACCCCTCAGATCCGCCCGCAGCTGCCCGAGGTCTACCAGGAGTTGGATGAGGAAGTGTTCTCAGCCTTTGACTGATCTGCCTACCCGGCTCACGACAAAAGAAGGCCCCGCTCAGCAGGGCCTTTTGAGTTTGGCCTGGGAGTGGGCCCTGGATTGTCGACATCAGGCAGCGCCGCGGCACGCACGTATCTCCATTGGTCCAATCGCGATGGGCGTCTGGGCCTGCGGGCGCCGGGACCTAGGCGACGTCTTCCTCGGCGGTGCTGTACAGCACAGTCATCTGGGATTAAATGACGAGTAGATCCTTTACTGTTGACGCCTTCTTGGTCGATGAGCGGTAGTGGAAGTTAGTAAAGTTGACGCCAAATTTCGTGGGTCTTATCTAAGGTATTGAAAATATTGGGGAAATGCTCTCTGTGCATGGGTATTCTGGCGTTCGGTCTGTCAAGCTATCCGACACCTTAGCGCTCCAGTGGTCTAACGGTTAGGATCGGTAGTGTGATCTGTGTCTTTGGAGCCGACGTAAATGGAACATGCTGAGATTTTGGCTCGGGAGCCCAGGGTCCTGACTGAGCCCCAGCGCCGGAAATACTTCGAAGCTGGCTACGTTGGCGTGCGAGGGCTGGTCACAGAGGAGTGGTTGAAGCGCTTAAATGACGTAACCGCGGATTACGTCGAGCTGAGCCGCGGCGCTGATCGCTCCGATCGCCGCTTCGACCTGGAACCGGATCACACTGCAGAGGCCCCGCGCATCCGCCGGCTCAACTCGCCGGTCGACGTCGACGAGGTGTATTGGGAGTTCGCCAGCAAGGGGCCGTTTGTTGACATAGCCGTGGATCTACTTGGCCCCAACGTCAAGTTCCATCACTCCAAGCTCAACTTCAAATGGGGCAAGGGTGGGGAAGAGGTGAAGTGGCACCAGGACATCCAGTTCTGGCCCCATACCAACTACGACGTACTCACCATTGGGGTCTATCTAGATGACGTTGTCGATGCGATGGCACCCATGGGCGTCATCCCCGGCAGCCATGATGGGCCTTTGTTTGATTTGTATAACGAGCAGGGTGCGTGGACCGGCAACATCCGGGAGGCGGATCTACCAGAAGTTGATGTGTCTGCAGCGGAGTATCTTGGCGGCCGGGCCGGTTCTGTGACCGTGCACAATTGCCGGAGCATCCATGGCTCACCGCCCAACGACAGCAACCGCCCCAGGCCGTTGCTGCTGTGTGCCTACTCCTGCGCTGATGCGATTCCCATTACGAATCTCACCGCAAACGGCAAGCATTCGGAGGAATTTGTTGCCGGTGTGCCCGCGCGCTGGGCGAGGTTTGATCCGCGTCCTGTGCTGATGCCCCCCGACTGGTCCAAGGCAGGCTCCTTCAAGTCCATTTTTGAACATCAGCAACGTGAGCAGGCGCGCTAGCTACTGGCTATCTGCTCCGTGTTGGGCCTCTAGCTGCTTCCGGGTCAGTCGACGGACCGTTGTTTGCGACCTGCGTGCGTCTCCGGCGCACCGAACGTGAAGAGCACTGCCACGCCTATGAGTAATCCGCTCGCCGTGAATACGGCTGCTTCAAGCCCCGCGGTGTCGGCCACCAGGCCGAGCGCAATAGGTCCTACCACGTAGCCGACGTCTGACAGCGTCCGATAAGTGCTCATGCCGGTTGCCGCGTGCGTCTGCGGAGCCACATCAGCAGCGTAGGCCGCCGGTGCTGCGCCGGCCATGGAGCTTGCGACGCCCCAGATAACACTGGCTAGGACGAACCAGCCAAAGCTAGGGGCGAGGCCATACACGAAGAAGGCTAGGCCTGCCACGATGGTGGTTGGCACGATCACCGCCTTCCGGCCAAAGTAGTCGACCATCATACCGCCTGGCCAGGTGAGCAATAGGCCGGCGAAGCTACCAATAGCCATCGACATACCTATCTGGGTTGCGCTGAGTTCCAGCCGGGTAGCGCCTATGACTGGGATAATTGAAAACAATGCCCCGGTTCGCGCCACCGCGTTGATAAAGCTCACCGCCGCGGCCAATCGAAAGCCTACCGAGGCGAGTATGGTTCGCAGTTGCGAGAGCCAGGGTTCTGCGCTGCTGGCGCCGAATTCTTCCTCGGGTGCAACCGTTGCAGGGCGCGTCTCCCGCACTCCTAGCCAACCAATGATCGCAGCGCCGATGCTGGCGAGTCCGTAGATCAGGAAAGGCACGTCGAGCCCATAG
>PAWP01000066.1 GCA_002714125.1 Gammaproteobacteria bacterium | reverse complement strand
TGAAGATAGTCGCGGTCGCCACACCACTACGCACCGGGAGCTTATACAGCTTCCTGGTGGGGGACTGGTCATGGACACTCCGGGCATGCGCGAAATGCAGCTCTGGGCGTCGGCGGAAGATGTCGCGCGCGCGTTTCAGGACGTGGAAACCCTTGCTGAGAAGTGCAACTTCTCCGACTGCAGTCACACCTCAGAGCCGGGTTGCGCCGTACAAGAGGCGATCTCTTCCGGTCGTTTGAACCCGGACCGGCTCTTCAGCTATCAAAAGCTTATGCTCGAACAGCGCCAGTTCGAGAAACGGCAGAACTCCAACCTCATGCGGGAAACGAAAGCTGAGCGCCGCCGACGCGCCAAGCTATACAAGCGCCGACCAACTAAGATGGAATGACCAATGCGGGAGCGCTAACCGACCGTGAATAGCCGCATGGTAGTTCCAGGTGCGGTCGCTCTGGCGGACGCGTGTAGACTCGGGCCGTTTCTGTACATGGGGCTGGTCACAAAACTGATCTGTGGCTGACACAATGTCATGGGCGGTGCGTATTCGCGACGGAGCTGTGCGTACGAGGCGTACCGGTCAAAGACTTTGCTATTGGAACTCACCAGCAAGTCTGCACCCAGCTCTAGCAGGCCAGCCATAGCAAGGCTCACGAACAGTGCAATAAGAGCGCTTTTTGCGCTTGAGGTCATGAACCCACTTCAGCCCGAGTAGATGCGTTTCGCTGTTTCGGCTGGGTTGTTCCCTCCTCTTCTGCCTCCAGCAACCGTGCACCACGCAGGATATTGCCCATAGCGTAGTTGCCTTCGTGACAGGCGTATTCGTAAACCTGGTCGTCGGAGGCCTGCCAGACGTACTCGCCGCTCCAGGGCGCAACCCACGCGGTTAGGTCGTTCACCGTGAAGTCATAGATAAGGTTGCCGTTGCTCATCAGCCTTAAGCGTTCGGTCAGATGCAGGTTCTCATCACCTCCGGAAAGCCCGGTATGTGGTTTGAAATTCCTAGTTTCGATCACTAGCGTATCGCCTTCCCAGTGCCCCACCGAGTCGCCAAGCCACTGTGAAGGTAGGTCGGGGTTGTGATGGGCATTTAGGCGGATGATGCGCGCATCATGCACCATCTCTACTAGTATCATTACGTGGGTTGGCGTTTGTACGATTTTCTTGAAGTTGTTGTANAGCCCCGGGAGCATCGGTGGACCTGCGCTGAACCCCAGCAGGCATCGCTCCGCGAGGGCCAGGTCCTCTGGGTTGTCGAAAGGCCCGGGGCCTCCGGTCTTAAGCCACGATGCCGTGCCATCGTTCTGATGTCNAAATGAAGAAGCGTTGTCCGCNGCCCTAGCTGCNCCTTTTGAGGTNCGCTTTGGTTGGCGTCCGTCCGGCGGGTCGTAGATGATCGAGGTGCGGAACTTGCCCCCGATCTCTGACGCCTTGGTTCCATTGTCGATCCAGAANGAGTTGTAGCCTCCCACACCACCTGCGCCGGATCGATTGTTGCCGTCGCCGCCCTCTACCGGNGCCCCCCGGTTTGGATCNCTCCGGCGGTCGCCGTAGGCCTTGCCAGCTGCAGCGCGCTGTTCNATGGCTTCNGCNTCGGCGCGCGTCATGAACAGTTTGCCNCCAAACCGTCGAGGACGGTTGAGCGGCGTAAGGGAGCTGGAATCGTAGTANCCGGAAAGGTTGGGTTTGCCGTCCNGGGTCCGTTCGATCTCNGCNGCGGCCGTGAACGCTAGGCAGGCGTAGCAGNTGATGGNGGCGCGAAGGAGAAGTTGCTTCATCCCGGCCGGTCTCCCGTCACAGTCACGCGCAGACCGCTACGGGTTTCCGGATAGTAATCCCATATTGCCAGGTGCTGCGTGCAGCGGTTGTCCCACATNGCCACTGAGTCCGCTTCCCACTGAAAGCGGCACTGAAAAGCGGGGTTCGCAGCATGTTCGAACAGAAAATCAAGCAGCGCTCTGCTTTCCGTGGCCGATAGGCCATTGATCTCGCGGGTAAAGCCACGGTTTACGAAAAGCGCCTTGCGCCCTGTGATNGGGTGCGTACGGATCACGGGGTGAGTGGCATGGGGAAATTCACGCTGCGGCTTGTGATCCCCGTAGGTTCCAGCGTAATTTGAGACATGCTCGGCGGTCAGCTCCGCGAGGAACGTCTGCATCGTGTCAGACAGTGCCTCGTACGCGGCGTACATACTTGTAAACAGCGTATCACCACCTTGCCCCGGAACCTGGTGTAGGTGCAGCACGCTTGCCATAGGTGGCTTCTCATCGGCGGACACGTCCGAGTGCCAACCCGAACCGTTGTTGCGGAACGAGTCCTTGTCCGTATGGATGACCATAAGTTCAGGGTTTTCGTGGGCATATGGCGCGGCTGGGTGGACATGCAGGGGGCCGAGGCGCCGGCCGAAAGCCAGGTGCGCGTCTGGGGTGAGCTTCTGTTCGCGAAAAAACAGCACCAGGTGTTGCATCCATGCGGCGTGGATCTCAGCGAATATTGCCTCGTTGAGCTTCGCCAGATCGACGCCATGCACAATTGCCCCGATTGTAGGGGTCAGGGGTTCAACCCTGATGTGTTCGAAGNCCGTCATCAGAGTGTACCNCCNCGGATCAACGCGCCGGGCATCTCGCCNGTGGCTTCGCCATGCTCGAAAGTGATCGCGCCGCNCTTGANGNTGGCCGCGTAACCGTGCGCTTTCTGNATCAAGCGCTTGCCCGACCCAGGTAGGTCATACACCATCTCTGGCGGTTCAAGTGCAAGCGCATCGTAATCGATGATGTTCAGATCAGCGAGGTAACCAGGTTGCACCACGCCCCGGTCATTAAGGCCATAGACGCCTGCCGAGTCTTGAGTCATTTTGTGAACTACAAGCGGTAATGGAAGCTTAGGTCCGCGATGCCGATCCCGCGTGAAGTAGGCGAGCATATAGGTTGGCACGCTGGCATCGCAGAGTACGCCGCAGTGCGCACCNCCATCAGAGAGCCCGAATACGCTGCGCGGGTCTTCGATCGCTTTGCGCTGCCGTTCGAGGTCACCTGGGTATCCGCCAAAGAAAAAGATCACNGGCCGCCGATCCGCCATCGCGTCCATCAGNACATCAAGATGATGCTGCCCTGAGCNTTTAGATATCCCCTCAATACTATCGTTAGGTTCAGGNTCATAGGTAAGTTCGCTGTCAAGCGGGAACATCTCACTGTAGCTTGTGGTAAACCGTCGGGCGTCCGCGTTGCGGTATTCGATGGGCGTGTCGGCTTTGATGCGAGCTCGGAAGNCCGTGTCACGTAACAGCCGGATTTGATCTTCAATTGGCTCGCGCATGACCTCGCGGTAGGACGGAAAGATTTTCATTGGGTTGATGGTGCCGTCAAGGCTCATCAGAATCGATGCCGGCCTTGCGCCGACTTGGGGTCGGATCGAAAGACCATCATCGGCAACCTTTTCCGCAAATTCCCAGATCCGGCCGGAATCGGCACCAGCAAGGGTTGTGATCGTGCGTCCCGTCTGGCGCATGATTGCTTCGATCCAGGCTAGTTCAGCGTCTTCGTTAAGGTGGTCCGAGATGATCTCGATCGTGCCGTGATCAAGTTTTTCAAAGGCGCTCGCGATGGTCGTCATCTCGTTGGCCTGGGCCAGCGTTCCTGGTATCAGTTTGCCTTCAATGTCCACATGCCCATAGAAACGGGACGTTGAGAAGCCCAGGGCACCTGCGCGCAAGGCCTCCCCCGTGAGCTTGGCCATTGCTTGCATGTCGGCATTAGTGGCATCGTCGTAACAACGATCGCCCATTACATAGCGTCGGATCGCTGCATGTGGCACCTGCGCGCCGACGTCGAGCGCGTAGGCTGTGTCGATCGTGTCGAGGTATTCCTCAAAAGACTCCCAGCCCCATGGGATGCCGGTATGCAGCGCTGAACCAGGAATGTCCTCAACGCTCTCCATCAGTGAAACCAGGCGGGACTCGTCCCCAGGGCGCACAGGGGCAAAGCCGACGCCGCAATTGCCCATGACAACGCTTGTAACGCCGTGCCAGCAACTCGGCGTGACTTGTTTGTCCCAGCAGACCTGCCCGTCGTAGTGGGTATGAATGTCGACAAAGCCCGGTGTTACGAGCCGCCCATCAGCGTTAAGTGTACGTTTTGCGGAACCTGTTGCGTCACCTACGGCGGTGATCCGGCTGCCGTTGATCCCGATATCGGCCTGCTGTTCGGGTGCGCCGGTGCCGTCGACTAGCCGCGCATTGGTGATCTTGAGGTCAAACAATGGTGGCACTCCCTTGAACGTTGGCTGTGCAGAATACTCCTATTGCAGCGCACGCCAAATGCGGTCGTTTAAGGAACGACAACGTTGCCCCTGTTCTCGCCTGTTCCGATAACAACCACAGCCGATTCGTTGTCACGCTCCCAGGTAAAGGACTCGGCATCAGCCATCGAGTACTGCCCGCTCGTGGGGGGCGCAGAAATCCTGGCCCGCGCGATGGATGTCAACAGTGTATTCGCAAGGCGTCGGGCCGTGGGAGGCGTCGATTTTGAACTCGCCTTCCGGACGCCAGCCTATGTAGGCCACCGCGGAGGGATGGCTCCATCCCATGTGTCCTGTTGGCCTTAAGCTTATCCAGTTCCAGTACAGAGGTTTNCCGCCCTCCGTCACACTTCCGGCAATACTTGCGCGTGGCGCACCTGTCAGCAAGCCGTGGCGCTGCAGCCACGCAAGTAGGAGCGTTGGCCATCGACCCAGGTCCGGATCGCGCAGGGCAAGCCTCATGCCGTGACCGCCTACGGCAGAGATGTGNATTTCTGCAGGGCGCTCGGCTTCCAGCATTGCGATATAAAAGGTCAACTCATGTTTGGGCGAAACGACGTAATCCTCGTGGGTTTGGAGGATGAAGGTTGGCGGCGTTTGGGCGTCGACCCCGTGATGCATTGAGGGGAACGTCGCTTCCCCCCGTTGCCCCGAAGAGGGTGCCATCGATTGNGGGATACACGAGACCGAGNAATGCCGGGCGTTCGTTCACAGGCAGGGATGTGCCGGTGGTCGTTGCGGCTCAGGAAGCGCGCCATTTGCACGCCCTCGTGGCCAGAAGCGAGGATCCGATAGCCGCCCCAGGGTGCAATGACTTCGCCGAGCCCGCAGGCGTTATGTGCGGGTAAGTGCACTGAGAGAGTCACCATATCTCCCGTGTCTGTTGCGCCGTCGCCGCGCAAAACGATCACAGTTTCGCCCGTAGATTCCGGCGAGTGGGTTGGGAGTTCTATGGGTTGCATGTTCAGAGGCGCACGATTTGTGGGACGTGGTGTGGGTCGCTCGCCATTAGTGCGCCACCATCTTCCCAGATCGCCAGCGCCTCCAGGTATTCGGGTTGGGGCAGATCGCCGAACGGTGTACCAAGCAAAAGCGTGCGCAGCAGATATAGGTTCCAATCATGCGAGACAACCAGCGTAAGTTGGCCGGGTTCGGCCGAGTCACGGATATGAGCGAGGCGAGCTATCAGCCGATTGGCTGACGCACTTGCTGGAGTCATCCAATTAGCATCAACTTCGCCGCGGAACCAGGCCGACAGTGTGGCGTCTGAGCCCTGATGTTTAAGCATGCCACCTACTCTGCGCATGTCCCGTACGTAGAAAACGGAGAGATCTTCGTGCGTTTGATTCGGCTGCGCGGACATGGGCGAGCCCGCTGCGATGAGCTCTGCGGTCTCCACGCAGCGCCCGGAGGGACTGGTCCAGGTCACAATCTCATCAAAGGCTGGCAGGCGTTGACCGAGGCTGTACGCAAGGGCGCGCCCCGGGTCTGAGAGCGGGTTGTCGAGATCGTTGAAGGCTTTGCCGTATTCTCGTGCACTGTGGCGGATGAAAACGAGCGGTTTCGACCCGCTCCTGTGCAGTCTGTGTATCGTATCCACCGTTGCATCGCCCACGCCGGCCAGGTCGGTTCGTGCGGTGCCCAGGGTTGCGAAATTACTTTTCTCTGGCTTGTCTGAATTGCTCATGGTGATGCGGGCCTCCTGCTTTAGCCGGCGAGCATAACGCCAATGAGTTCGCCCGGTTTACGGTTCCGTCAGTGTTCTCAGTTCTGCCAATAGCGCTTAATTGCTCTCCGCGATGCGCACGACATGCCCACAGTGCTCTCTGGAGGTTGGGCTCCTTGTCGGAGTAGCAGGCGCGTTAGGTCCTTGCGCCAGGTATGAGTGGCGTAGTTGACAAGCTGGTACGCTCCTGGCCTTCGAGCAGAGCCATAGTGGCCTCGATGAAGCTTCGAAGTTCATCTGGCGCCTCGTTAACAGCACTAACAGAGGGTGCTACCCAAGCGCCTGTTTTCAGTAGGCTTACCAATATTCCTGGGTCGCACTCTTGCGAGGGGGTTCGCAGTCGGCCGGCGGCAAACGGCATTTGCTCGTCGCTAGTTGCCTCATTTGCGTCTGCGTACGTGTCGCGCAGAATGGATACCGCCTCAACGCCGGGCACCGTTCTGATGCTAGGAGGCGTCATAGTCGAGACTTTGAGCCTTGCGTCCACCCGCGAAGTGCTTAGAATCTGCGCGCCTTTCAGCCCCGCGCGTTGCGTCGGGCCTGACACCTGGCGGCAGCGGAGGATTAACGTGGACTCGCAGAGCAGATGGATGGGTGCGCTTGCAAAATCGCGCTTGGAAGAAGTCCTCGCGCTGGCCCTTTTCTGCCCCATGCTCGTTCTGATGCTGCTGCATCACGATCACGTCGCCTTTCGAGCCAGCGATATCAACCGGATTGTGGTGACTGGTTTCATTCTTGCCGCCTACATTGGCATTGTGAAAGCGCAAACTTGGATGCCGCCAAACTTCACCCATCTGATATCGGGCGTGGTTGGCTTTATGCGCGATGCCGTACCTTTCATGTTGTGCATCGTTATCTACACGAACATGCACAACATGGTTCACATTGTTAATCCTATAGATGTTGACCCGATGCTTGCCGAGTGGGACCTTACCTTGATGGGGTTTCACCCCGCCGTGGAGTGGCAGCACTGGGTGAGCGAGCCGCTGACGGAATACATGGCGTTTGCCTATTCGCTCTTTTTCATCTATCCGCTGATACTGCCGTTGATCCTTTATTGGCGGGGTCAGTACGAGTTTTTCCGGTACACCATGGTTGGGCTAATTCTGACTTTCTATCTAGGATATCTCGGCTACATCCTGTTCCCTGCTGCGGGGCCGAAGTATGAGCTGGCAGAGCTTTTTACCGTCAGTCTGAACGGCTCCGAGATTACTAACCGGCTCGAATACCTGGTTAATTTAGAAATCTCCGAACGCACCCGACGCGATGCGTTCCCGAGTTTGCACAACGCGATCACGCTGCAGACGTTGCTCTTCGCGTGGCTTTATGTGCGCTGGTACTTCTGGATCATGTTGCCGTTGGCGCTTTCCCTGTTCGTCGCGACGATCTATCTGCGTTACCACTATGTGGTCGACATGCTCGCGGGCTATGTGTTGGCGCTGTTTGTGTTCTGGTTGGCGCCGAAGGTTGAGCGTTGGTGGAATCACCGCGTTCGGCTGTACTGACAAAGTCGGATGCGCCCTGGTTGCGTGAATTCATCCTCTCGGAGGCGGTTTTCTGCTTGGGTCGGTGGTTGCAGGGCGCCAGGTTTTGTCGAGAGCCGATTCCTCGAGCGTGCAGGTTATGCGGGGTGTACCGCGTCGCAGACGACGCTTTTGCATTGAGTAGCTATGGCCTGGCTTCTATCGCTCGCTGCCCTTGTCTGGGCAGATCGGTGTCCTTCTGGTTGTACTGCTCTGGCNGTCTTGTTAATAGTAGTGATTGCGTCGCTAGGCCCGGAGGCCCTATGCAAGACATGCAGGAACAATTCGAGGAGAACGGTTATTACGTTCTGCGTGGTGTATTGACCGAGCAGGAAGTTGATCGGCTGTCCAAGCCCATTCGCGGAGGTTTTGAGGCTCGCGAATACGACTCGCACCGCGGTGAGGGCGTCTATCCCCAGCCTGGTATCTATTCGATGGGTCCGCGGGTGCTGGAGGACAACCCTGAGATTGCCGAGGTTAGTCTGGCCCATCCGAAGATTGTCGCTGCCATTGAGGCGCTCTTTGGCGAGCCAGCGACGCTTGCCCAGTACTGGTCGATCATGCGCCCGCCGGGTGCCGGNGTTACCGATGAACCCTTTGTTAAAGGCAGCGGCGCGCATTACGACTATAAACCTTGGCGCTGCGTCGGCTCGTACGTCAAGTGGATGTTCGCTGTAGTCCCGTTTGTCGATTACNTNGAAAGTTCCGGGCCGTTGATGGTATCTCCGGGCTCGCACANACAGACCACGGTGCTGCCCTCGGGTGGGCGNGTACATCAGGTGGACGCCGCGCGAGTTCCGAAAGGCAAGGACGTTGAACTGATCGATCCTCAGCTGCGCAAAGGCGACGTTGTGCTGATGCACGGCTTTACCTGGCATGAAGCCCGCCCNAANTACAGCAACACAGATCGCTGCGGCCTTTATATGAAGTTCCACGCGCANTCCTCGCCTCCCGCGTGTGGCCCCACTATCTACCCNACCGCGGTGCATGACGCACTTTCGGAAGAGATGAAGCACCTTGTGCCGCATCATCGTGGCGACGGTCAGTATGCCGCNGTNCGCGGAGGACCCGTCGGTGGTGTAGATGAAGGTCAGGCGCTGATCGAGGATATGGACGGGCGCGTGCTCGTTGTGCAGGCGGAAAGCGAAAGCGTTACGTGGCGCCTCCCGGTTTTCGAGGCGGCCGAGGACGAGACCGCGGGCATCCTCGATGTATGTAACGTCATGGGCTCGGTGCTCAAGGGGGCGCAGGACACACTCCATCTTCAGCTTCCTTGGCTTTCCTGGTTGCAGGACGTGACCGCGGCGGGAGAGGGCGATGCCAGCGAGACGCGACGGCGGGTTTATGGCCATCAGCTTATGGCGGGTGCGCCAGCGGTCGCCTGCGAGCATACCTGGCTCCTACCAGACGAGTTAGTCGAGGCGCACGAGCGCGGGGAACTTGAAGAAGGCGAACAGGTATTGAAATGGCTGCATATGTGGCAGCACGAGGAAGATGCTGACGGAAACACGGTNACTCGAAGCTACGGCATGCCCACCACCCACGTGCAATACTTCCGGTACAACGGGAACGGGAACGAGCCTGGCGCTTATCGTGTGGGTTTGTTCGATGATGAAGGTAAGCCCAGGGCAGATGAAGCAGCCTGAAGCGCCTGCCGCGATGAGCGGCGCTTGGCGTTGTAATATGCCGTTGACAGTTTCGGCCTTGGAGGATCGNNACGCGCTTGGGTGACGGCTACAGCGACACCTTCGATTAGATGAAGTACTGGGTCGGCCAGTGGTAAGCTGGGGTTGAGTACTTTGCCGTCTGGTCCGCTGATGCTGCGGTGACATCCGACGAGTTGTTAGTGGTCTTCGGCAATGCAGACGACGCGCGGTATCTAGATAGCGGTCTCCGAACAGTGCTTGGCCTTGAGCNGGGTAGTCACCTCAAATNGTGACGTGCNCTGAGCGTTGCTAGAGCTTCTCGAATACCAGGAAGTGCTGTTGGGGCAGAAAGTCCGCGGTTTCAACCCAACTGAGTCCGATCACAGCCATCTCTTTCTTCGCCTGCGCCTCCGTCATCTTGTGCAGGCGCTTGATGGGCACATAAGGGTCTTCGGCGCGGTACTCGATCAGTACGAGCTTTCCGCCGGGCTTCAGCGCTGCGGCGATGGCCTCACCCATCTCCCTTGGATGGGAAAACTCATGGTACGCGTCTACGATGAATGCCAGATCGATTGAGNCCCCTGGTAGGCGCGGGTCTTCAATNGTACCGAGGACCGGTTCGACGTTGACTAGCCCNGTCTCACGGACCTTCGCTTCCAGCAGTTGCAGCATTTCCGGCTGGATGTCGACTGCATAAACCCGGCCTTCCGGCACACGGCGTGCGACCGGAATGGTGAAANAGCCGGTCCCGGCACCGATATCCGCGACGACGCTGTCCTTGGTAAGGGGCAAACGCGTGATCAGCAAGTCGGTGCGCTCGTCTGCCCGTCTTTCGTGGCGCTCGAGCCAGCCCGCGCCAAGATGACCCATCACGTGCGAAATCTCCCGGCCGAGATAGGTTTTGCCAATGCCGTCGCGGGAGGGCGCTTGGACCGAGTAGTAGTCGGGCGGGGGCGATGCCGCAGACGGACTCGAATTGGTGACTGCGCCTTTGGGTTCACTGCAGGCAGAAATTGCTAACGAGAGCGTATTCAGGAGGAGAAACGCACGGAGATGGCGCTTATGTTGGGTTAGGGACATATTGGCACTACGTCCTCAACTTGCGGGTGGATGCATATTTGGCGAGCGCAAATAACAAAAGCTCGTGTTGGTTCTACCGGCCCGGTATGCTCGATGGGCGCTGCATGCCAAGGACTTTCCATTGAACCCCCTGCCCTTCACACCTGGACCGGAAGATCTCTGGTTTCTGCCGCTGGGTGGTAGTGGTGAGATTGGCATGAACCTTAATCTCTTTGGGCATGACGGGGCCTGGTTGATCATCGATTGCGGCGTTACGTTCGAAGACACCGCNAAGGGTCAGCAGGTGCAGATGGCGGACCCTGCTTTCATCGCCGAACGCAGCGAGCAGCTCGCGGGTTTTATCGTGACCCACGCTCACCAGGATCACTTTGGCGCCGTGCCGTGGCTATGGCCCATGTTGGAGAAACCGGTGTACACGACGCCGTTCACAGCTAATGTGCTGCTGGGCAAGCTGCGGCGGGAACGGGTTGATGCCCCGGTTATAACCGTGAAAGAAGGCAGCACGCATCAGTTTGGGCCATTCAGGGTCACCTGGCTGCCGATCACGCACTCCACCCCTGAGACCAATGCGCTGCTGATCGAAACGCCGGTTGGGCGCATCCTGCACACGGCTGACTGGAAGATTGATGAGACTCCCGTGGTTGGTGANGGTTTCGATGCCAATCTTTGGCGCAGTTTGGGTNATATTGATGCNGTGGTNTGCGACTCAACCAATGCACTCACCCCCGGTCGGTCCGTTTCCGAGGCGGCGTTAGCCGCCGATCTTGCCGCGGAGATTCGCACCGCACGCGGTCGGGTCGTAGTGGGGTGTTTCGCCAGCAATATCGCCCGCTTGCAGACGCTTGGATATGTAGCGGAGCAGACTGGTCGCTACGTCGCANTGCTTGGGCGTTCCCTTCAACAGATGGCCCAGTCGGCGAAGGCTAGCGGCTATCTTAAGGTNTCATTTAATGCCATCTCACCGCACGATATGGGATACCTGCCGCGCGAAGAGGTGCTGGTGATTGCAACTGGCAGTCAGGGTGAACCCGGNGCCGCGCTGCGCCGTCTGGCGGACGATACGCACCCTGAACTTAATCTCGATCCAGGCGATCGCGTGCTGTACTCATCCCGTGCGATCCCAGGCAATGAAGCTAGGATCGAGCGCCTCAATGGGCAGTTTGCCGAGCGTGGGGTGGAGGTTGTCCATGCTGACAACAGTAATCGCTTGCTGCATGCCTCGGGCCACCCCTGCCAGGACGAGTTGGCAGATCTCTTTGGCTGGGTGCGACCGCGCATNGTTGTGCCTGTGCACGGCGAGCCGAAGCACATTGACGCTAACGCCGAAATTGCGCGCCAGGCCGGTGTGCCTGTGTCGCTCGCGGGCCGTAATGGCGACCTGTTTCGCCTGGGTTCTACGCCTTCCGTACTGCGAAATGCGATCCCCGCCCCAAGGATGGCGGTAGATGATCGAGGCCGGTTCGTGCCTGCACTTGAGCCTGTCCCGCCCCTGGGGGGACAAGCGCCCATTTGACCGCGTCTGCTCAGACCGTCGACACTAGCGGTCTCAGNCAACGCTGCAAACAGATGGGGATACGGATGGCCGAGGGAATGGACATTGGTGTGTGCGTGGCGTCCCACGTGAACGACATCAACTACGTGGTGCGCGCGGAGGAACTCGGGTATTCCCATGCTTGGCTCGCAGACAGCCAGATGTTGTGGTCCGATTGTTANGCAACACTGGCTTTAGCTGCAGTNAGAACGTCGAAAATCCACCTCGGCACCGGCGTTGCTGTTTCCGGTACGCGCCCCGCACCGGTTAATGCAGCTAGCATCGCAACGATTAACGCACTGGCACCCGGGCGCACTTTTTTTGGCATTGGTTCCGGTAATACAGCGATGCGCGTGATGGGTATGAAGCCNCACAAGATTGCCGAGTTCGATGAATATCTCGCTTCGATTGGCCCTTTACTAAAAGGGGAAGAGTCGGAACACGCGGGTAAGCCNATCCGGCACATCATGCCGGACAAGGGTTTCGTCGATTTCGAAGCGCAGATCCCCATGTATGTCTCGGGTTTTGGTCCGCGCTCGCTGGGGCTGGCCGGCAAACGCGGCGACGGCGCGGTGCTTGCCATGCCGACGAATCCTGGCGTAATGGCCAACATCTGGCGGATGTTGGAAAACGGTGCATATGAAGTCGGGCGGGAGATTGAGCGAGATAGTTACTACACCACCGGACTCTCGACGATGGTGTTGCTTGAACCTGGCGAGGCTGTCGACTCCGATCGGGTAAAAGCGCAATGTGGCGCCATGGCCATGGCCGGCGTGCATTTCTCGTACGATCAGTTTCGTAATTTTGGTCGTCAGCCGCCAAACGCACTCTCGGGGATTTGGGATGACTACCGCACCCTGCTTGAGTCAGAGCCGGAAGAGCGTCGTCATCAGCGGATTCATGCGGGCCACAACTGCTGGGTCATTCCTGAAGAAGAGCAATTCCTCACGCCGGAGGTGCTCAAAGCCAGCGCCCTAATAGGCACGCGCGATGAGTTGATTGACCAGCTTTCAGGTGTGTACGAGGCCGGTCTCGATCAGGTGATGATCCTGCCAAACTTCGACACCCGCTTCGATGTGCTCGAAGACGTGGGCAAACATGTTGTCGGCAACGTGCGCTGAAACAGCCAATAGGATANGTATCAGAATGACACTACCNAAGAGAATGTTGGGCGGTTCATCCGTGGAAGTCACCGAACTTGGGATGGGAGGCGCTCCGCTTGGGGCTGTGGGCTCGCGTCTTGACAGCGCCCAGGCTGACGAAATTGTACACACCGCCCATTTGGCGGGCATTCGGTATTTTGATACTGCGCCACTCTATGGGCATGGCCTTTCGGAGAAACGCGTTGGCCACGGACTGTCTACCCTGGACCGTGACAGCTTCACACTGTCGACTAAAATTGGTCGCCTTCTGGTGCCCACCGCCGATGGCGAGCGCCATGAAGGTATGCGCGATCAGGAGCCCTTCTCAATCCAGTATGACTACTCCTATGATGCGGTGCGCAAGTCTTTTCAGTCCAGTATTGAGCGCCTTGGGCTGGACCGGGTTGATATTCTGCTTTGCCACGATATAGANAAATGGACCCACGAAGACGCCCAGCCGGGCATTTTCGAGGCGGCNAAAAAAGGCGCTTTGCCGGCGCTCATGGACCTGCGTAAAGAGGGGCTCGTGCGCGCCGTCGGCCTCGGTGTAAACGAATGGCAGGTCTGCAGCGATGTGCTCGATTTGTTTGATGTGGACTGCTTTCTGCTCGCTGGTCGTTTCACGCTGTTGGAGCAAGAACCGCTAGAGTCATTCCTGCCCAAGTGCCTTGAGCACGAAGCTTCGGTGATCGTTGGCGGACCCTACAACTCGGGTCTGCTTGCCCAGACCGAACGCCGCTTTGCGACGTACGATTACAAGCCGTCCCCGGATGATCTGTGGGAGAAAGCAAACGCCATCCTCTCAATCTGTGAGCAATACGGTGTGGACCGGCGTGCCGCAGCCTTGCAATACCCGCTGCGCCACAAGGCGGTAGCGAGCGTCATACCTGGGGTGCGTTCGCTGGATGAGATGAAGGAGAACCTTCAGCTGATCGGTGCGGAGATTCCGGATCGGTTGTGGCGGGACCTGGATGCTGCNGGCTTGTCTCCCTACATCGAAGTCTGAGGCGATTGCGTTATGAGTGGGGTATGACCTGGGAGGCCATTGGGGTGATCGCGGAGTTCGCGGGTGCAGTTGCTGTTTTGGCGACACTGATTTAACTCGCAGTGCGGCTTCGCCATAGCCGCGGATTGCTTGATGAGAGCTGAGAAACCTCGCTTGGTAAGATGNAAGAGGCGTGTCCCTACCTNAGTTTCCGCCAGTTTGTACTGGNGGTCGACTGTGAAATGGCGTCGGTCATAGCTAAGTAGCGGACAACGTAGTCGAAGCTACTACCTGCACAACTCGCGGCATTGGNTGACTGAGAGCTCGAGCATCTTTGAAGTTACCTCTTGATGGCAATTTAGGGGACAGGACAACTCCCTTTATCAAGGGGTGTTTTATGAGCGACGCGCGCGAACGCGGGGTTGAGCTTTCCAGGCTTCTCGAGATGGCAGTGATCTTGATGGCTAAGTTTGCAATNGTTCATTACCGGGNTCGATACACAGGCGTGAAGGCTGGNGCTGTGTGCCTGGTTAAGATCCTAACCGGTACGGCAGCATTGTTGGGTGGTGTGATCTCGGTGGAGATGGCGTTGGTCGATCTGGGTGTTACCGACGAGGTTCAGTGGTAGCGGTACATCCGATGTGCATCGGGTGGCATGTTGAGCTGACTGTTGCGAGACATTTGGGTTTNCGTGCCTTAAGGTGCCGATTGAACAACCATAGAGAATGGCAATTGTGGCTGAATTTGAAGGCCTGCAGATCNGATCACCATTTGTATTGGGTGAGGTTACGCCGCCACGCTTCAGGCCTGAAGACATAAGGGGGATTAGAGCAGAGCTCGACGAGCAGGGCTTCGTTTGTATCGCCGAATGCCTCAACACAGACGAACTTGTGTACGCACGCGACCTGCTGTGGCAGCACCTTGAAGGCCGTGAATGCCCGCAGATGACCCAGATCCGGCCCGTTGGCTGGAAGCGCGATGACGTCAAGACTTGGGTTGAAGGTCACGGTGACGGCCTTATGACATCGACATGCCATTGTGACTCCATTTGGTTCGCGCGTACTCGGCCTGGGGTTTTGAAGGCCTTTCAGGCGGCTTACGGTGAGGCGAAGCTGACCGCCGCGTTCGACCGCATGTCGGTCAATTTGCCGACTGCTGCCGGAAACGAAGGTGTAGAGCGCAGGCTTGCAGCGACAGATCATGCTCACGGCCGGCTCAACATGCAGGAACTGCATACCCACAAAAACTCGTTTTATGACGAGCGCAACGGCGCACCCTTTACCGACTACTACTCGATTATTCCGCTCTGGGANATGAACCAGGGCACTGGAGCCACTGCCGTTGTGCCCGGATCACACAAGCGCGTTCCGGAAATCCAGGCGCTGCGTGCACGCAACTGGGAGGTGGATGAGAGTAAGCCGCGTTACAGTAGGGAATGGTTCGCCAGCCGAAAGTGGATTGGATCTGGTAGGCCGGATGAAGACGTTGAGCAATNCACAGCGCTTGGNCTTACGCCCTCTGTTTCCAANGTCAGGGCTGGCGACATGGTGATATTCGACACTGCGTTGTATCACTCGGGTTGCGCGGCGGCTGACCCCACGGGCGCGACTGGCAACGGCACGAACCAACTCCTACGCGCGATCTACATCATGGGGATGACGCCCACGCGGCTCAAAACTCCCAGGGAACTGCACGCCAGGCGCCTTTGTTATGAACTGGACCTGCCTTGGTACCCGGACCACAACCATCGTCAGATTACGGAACAGGTGTTTGCCGAGCACACGAGCCAGGGCGGTAGTGTTGCAAGCGTTCGGGACTTCAGCAAAGCGGCCGCGGAAGTTCAGCAATTGATTGATCCNACTTACGCAGGCTAGTGTGCGGCCGCCACCCGAAGGCGGCTAGTGTCCTGCGTCTGCGGGCTTGGTGTGCTGGATTTTGGTGAAGGGTATGCGGCAGGCAGGCAGGCAAGAACGGCTCTGCTGCCAATCCTAGCCCCAAGGCCCTTTGCTGAGCTTTAGCCAGCAACCTCCCGTCGAGCGAGATGGTTCTCCCACGCGCCAACCATCTGCTCGAAGGTTACCTCGCTGATGACATTGCCTTCATCATCCGTGAACTCGAACAAGCGCCCATCAGCTGCTTGGCACGAGTAGAAAACGACTCCACCTTCGGGACCGCCCCGTTCCATATGCGGGTTCGTGTCGGCGCCGCTCGAGCGGGCGTACTCGCCCTTGATGCGCTTCATGGCGGTGGTAGAACCATCGGGGTGCAGCTCTGTCAGATGCTGCTCACCCTCGATGATCAACACCGCGGTTGAAGACAGGTGACGGTGACGCTGACAGTGCCCGCCATTGGCGTTGAAGCGGAGCACGAAGTCGATTGTATGGGCTTCTCGGTCCCAACCAAGCATCTGGAAGTGGTAGGCCATCGGGTAGCTCAGCGAAGCGTCTTCGATGGCCTGCCAGGCGTTGGGGTCGAGATCGAGCCGCAGATTCGGCATTCAGGGCTGCTCCAATGTCACAGAGCCTAGTGTAGCGCTCCTTTCGTACCGACGACATAGTCAGCCGCCAGCCTTTGGAATACCCCAACCTCGTAACCTTCGGATCCCGATTAGCTGAGTTCAAGCCTGATTTCCAGCCACGAACCGGGCGCGCGACCATCGCGCTATCAGGAGATCAGCTGGTTGTCCTCGAACTCGACGGCGATAGGAAAGGTGACGCATAGCAAGTTGGTAGCAATGCTAAAACGCATGGACCGGGATCCTCCTGATAGCGAGTCTCGTGTTGNCGCATGGCGACTTACTGAAGCNTTAGTTTGCGGGAGCTGGGTGTTCGGTGACGCGGCGGGTTCTCGCGGAAGCTGGCCGTTGGTGTAGNACCCTCAGATAGGTGCGAATAAGCGTCGATTAGCGCAGCGACCTTGAGCGCGTCAGAACACTGATTGCTTTCTTGTGTTGCAGCGCTAGTTCAAGGTCGTCAGCTTTAATTGCTTCTTGCTTAGCCGTTAGTAAATNTGCCAGTTTTGCTTCGAACTCCTGGCTGCTCAATGGCGCAAGGCCTGGTCCATCGGTCTCGGCATTCATCGCGTGGCCATGTGCCCCGGGGATGAGCACGTCGAAGTCCTTCTTCAANACGGAGTCGGCAGGCGCCTGGCATTCAGCAACGTAGTTCAGCGAACCCGACGGTTGNCGGTAACCAATGAGTCTTTGTAGTTCGACTGGCAATTNCCGCGCGAGATGGGGTGGGCATGCGAGCAACTGGTTTTCTTCCTGCGCGAGGAAGGCCAGTGCGTANTTGATGTTCATGCCCACGCGACTTTTCTGCGACCGGTTCACACCGGCACCGTGCACCGACCAGCCGGTCCAGACCAATACACTACCCTGGGGCATGGTTGCCTGGACGGTCGGTTNACCGTNCGCAGTTGAGCCACCGCGCGGCNCATCCCGGTGGCTGCCGAGCACCGCATGCGTGGCNCCGTTGTCCTCGGTGAAGTCTGAGAGGGCCCACATGACCTCTACCTGCAGATCGAGCTCGGCATGTTGAAAGTCGTGAATCCACATACCGTTGGCGCGGTGCAGACCCAGCGCGTGTGGGTGATCTTCGCTGCCGCCACCAGGTCCGACGTCGATAATNTGGGTCAGATGTAGCTGGAACGGATAGCGGAAGCCCTTGCGGCCAGGCCCCCTTTCTCCACCNATGGAAACCGCATTCCCGCGCAGCTTTTGTTCNGACAGTATCGAATGTACCAACCTCAGGATTGCAGGGTGGGCCACCATATTGTGGCTNGCCGGTGAGCGNGCAACGAGCGCCCCAACTCGGCGGGTACCGCCGAGCCCATGCAGGCCNTGAGGTGTAGCGTCGATGTAAGGTCGCATCTCCCTCAGGAGCTGAATGCAGATTTCAGGCGCNACCGCATTTTCAATGACCACAAAGCCATGTTGGTCGACCGCNGTCAGCGCGNCCTTGTCAAATTGCGCTTCNGCGNCTTTGCCTGCGGCAAGGGCGTGGGCGTAGTCATAGCGGAGTAGCTCGTGTGTGCCAAAGGCGTTGGTGACCTGCATGGTGGTGTCGTTGGCGATTGATCTCAGGACTTTACTTGGCTCNGGCTTACAGCGCGAGAAGGTGGCNANGGACTGNTGTTGGCGATCAACGATCANTGGGTGCNTTGGCTTACNTCGAAGGTCGTCGATCGCTACTGGTGGCGGGTCCGTTATCGACGGAAGGTCACTGAGTNAGCTCTAAGTNGAAGTACANANNAATTATTNATTTGGTGTGACATTAATGGAGCGATNAANGCTTAAAGCAAAACCNNNCGACNCGGCCACGGTGTTCATNANCGGTTAGNTTNGTNGGTCGATACTGTAAATATGCNTTTNTNNTCTCAAGNTTGGCTGATCAATCCGCGGGTAGCCCCGNGNCCTGTGCTTCGGCATGNTANTCGTCNTTTGTNGACNNGGCGGGNTCCATGNGTGCGATACATCGGCTTGTGNAGGCTAATGGCGTACGTCATCACGTAGTGNTCGAGGGCGAGGGCCCGCTGGTGATCCTGGTGCATGGCTTTCCAGAGAGTTGGTACTCTTGGCGTTATNAGCTNTCTGCGTTGGCAGAAGCNGGCTATCAGGCTGCTGCGATTGACGTTCGCGGTTATGGCCGTTCCTACAAACCCCGCGATGTCAGCGGCTATCGCATGGTGAAACACGTAGGCGACGTTGTGGATCTTGTGGGCGCGTTGGGAGCGCAGTCCGCGGTGCTTGTCGGCCATGACTGGGGCGCTCCGATCGTCTGGAACTCGGCGCTGCTGCGGCCGGACCAGTTCGACGGTGTGGTAGGGCTGTCGGTGCCGTACTCCGCGCCGCGTACGCTTGTCGGCCCCAGTCCCGTTGAGGCCATGCGTGCGAATGAAGACAGTGACGAGTTCTACATCTCCTACTTTCAGGAGGTTGGCCGGGCGGAGGCAGAAATTGAGCAAGATGTGCGCCAGTGGCTGCTTGGCTTTTATCACTGCGCGTCGGCAGACGTGACTAACGGACCGAACATCGCGCGCGTGGATTACGGCAAGGAGTTGCGCGACAAGTTTGTGTATCCCGATGTGATGCCCGGTTGGCTCTCGGAGGCCGATCTTGACTATTACGCAGGTGAATTCGAGCGCAGCGGCTTCTTTGGTGGCCTTTCCCGTTACAGAAATGTTGATCGGGACTGGGAGGATCTTGCCGCATATGCCGATCAGCCCATCACGATCCCCTCGATGTTTGTAGGTGGTTCCAAGGATGGGCCGACCATTTGGGGCGGTGCCGCAATCGCTAGGTTCCCTGAGACCCTCCTAGCACTTTACAAGAGTGAGGTCATCGAAGGTAGCGGGCACTGGATCCAGCAGGAGCGCGCGGAGGAGACTAACGCGCTCCTCGTCGAGTTCTTGAATCAACTGGAGCTGCGTCGATGAGCCTGCCCCGTGAGATTGCGCTGAGTGTGGAACAAATCGATACCATGATGCTTGATACCTGGAACATCCGGGTGGCTACCCACGGCCCTGGAGAGGATATCAATCTGACACCTATGTGGTTCGGCTGGGCTGGTGGCAAGGTCTACATGGCAGCGCGTGGTCAGAAGATCGTGAACCTACGCCGAAACCCAAGCTGCACGATGTTGATTGACAGGAACGAACGGTTCCCGGAACTCCAGGGCATTATGATGCGAGGTGTTGCGGAAGTGCTTGAGACAACGGAAGCTGAGGAGGCCGACCCTCACCTGGCGGAAGTGCGTGCGCAGATGGGTAAGAAGTACAACGGAGGGCACGGTGAACCGGTTGCTGATCCCCCGCCAAACATAGCAACCGCGCGGGGTAGGAACCGGCGCTGGATTGTGTTTACGCCCCGCAAGACGGTGACCTGGGATAACGCGAAGCTGTGAGCCGCATGCGCCAGGGTGCAGTGCGCTGACGGTGTCTGAGTTGGCTGTAGTCTCTGGTATCTGCAGATAGAGCGGGATGAGGGTAACCGCGAGTCCAACCAGCACCCCGGTCATCGTGAATATCACCTGCTGGCCGAGCAGGTCATAAATTAGACCGTCCACGAGGGGACTGACGGATCTACCCAACCCACTCGAAAATTTGACCCTGCCGAATGCCCGACACTTCGGGCCCGGCCTGGTCTCCTCCGAGAGCATTGCGCGACACTTCGGCCATGATGCTGCCGACTGCCGATAGGGTGAACAGAGCGATGATCAGCAGCAGTGAGGCCAGGTGCGGGATGGAAAAGTACAGAATCCCTGTGCTGATCTAGCCGAGGATCATGGACCGTCCTCGACCAAGACGCTGCGCCAGGCGCCCGAGATAACCGAGGAGGATCGCGTAGACAAGCCCGAGGGACAGGGAGGCACTGGCCATTATCTGCATGTTGGGGTCGAATCGTGCTTGTAGATTTATCAGGTAGAGCGGTTGGATAAACGAGGTGCCGAGGGTCGAGAAAAATACTACGACCGTCAGTCTCGACAGCGCGGGTGACTTGGTGAAGTCGGCTGCGGCGGTTGTTGAGTCGCGCTGAAAGGTCCCGGGCAAGCGGGCGGCGGCGTAGCTGTTGTACGTATCGCTAGGCCGCTATGGCCAGCCGCGCTGGCTAGCGCAGGAAGCTCGAGCGGAACCGGATACCCCAATGGCCATCCTCAAGAGTGGCGACCCAGAAGGTGTCGAAACGGTTGTAGACAGTGCCGTCTTTGTCACGGCGCGCCATGACCAGTGCCATGTGGACCTTGTCTTCCCCTTCGTGGACAACCTCTGCAGACTCCAGAACTGAATAGGCCCAGCCCTCAGCCCGCAGATGTGTCTCGCTATTGCGGCTCGCGGCGGCGAAGTCTGCCGCGGANTCGACNGTACGNAATTGATTGTTNGCGAGNCGTACGTGGGGGTAATTCAACGAAGCGGCGAGCGCTTNGTGATCCTGCGCGTTGAAAGCATCAAGAAANGNGCGAGCGGCAAGCAAGCCGGGGTTNTCTGTCATGGGAGGCTCTCCGTGATGGNNAGCGATTATNCTCGGGCGCTTTGAGNNGGTCCGAAGANTGCTNTTGGAGNTNGACGNGGTNTCTACCGNGGGCGGTGNGGTTTCNTTGCCGCCGCGGCGATGGCCTTGGCAAAACTCCGGTTGTANTCTCACACCCTATCACCGATTCGGCAGAGTGCTGGCCCANNGTGGTCGGGCTCTNGGCGCCGAACTTCGACATTGTTTCCGTTGCTGCACGTGGGNATCGACAGTCTGACNGGCCGTATGTCTGCTATANCTATGAAAATNAGGCATCGGNTCTGNTGNCCNTCATCACCCTGCTCAGACTGNCAGGCTGTATNTTNATNGGTCACTCGATGGGCGNNNGCANCACGGCGATGGTTACAGAGANGGCGCCAAAGGGCCCATCCAGAAGNGCCCCAGCAGAAAGAGCCTTNATCCGNAANGGAGCTCAATGCAGTATTAATGTCACACGCNNGNGNCGAGCAGCGTNNGCCCTTCGCTAGGGCTCANTCAGCCGCATATCGCGAAACGCTTCGACGTCCTGCGACTTNAGCTTGTCCATATCCTCNAGCTCCGCTGGCACGTACCAGTGGATCTTCGTTGACGTGTAAGCCTGCCANACCGCGTTNGCAATCTCGCTTGGCGGGATCAGGCGGAAAGNCCCCTCGCCCGTATCCTCAGNGCCGACATTGCGTGCACCTGTGCTGACGTCTTNGCCNTTTTCGTCGTATTGNGGTGCNCNCAAAATGGGNGTGTCGATCAGCCCNGGGAGGACGTCTGCCGCNCGGCTGTCATGTGCGGCCAGTTCGACNGACANGGCTTCGGTGAGTCCTTTCACGGCAAACTTGGTAGCGGCATAGACGGCAAGACCCGGTGCGCCGTAGATNGCNGCAGAGGACGAGGTTGAGAAACAGAGGCTGTTTGGGGTTGCCTTNAGCANCGGCANGGCCGCTTCGATGCCGTGCAGCACNCCCACCAGGTTGACGTCGATCGTGTCCAGCTGGCGTTGCAGCGGNACGTCGCCGACNTTGCCAAGTATGCCGATGCCAGCGTTGTTGAATAGCANGTCNAGCTGCCCTCCAGACCAATCGCTGAAATCGGCAATCGCACCCTCGAACATCTCAAAGTTGGTTACATCGAGTTCGAAAGTCTCGCACTGGTTGCCGCCCAGTTCGGTCTTGAGGTTGGTAAGGCCCTCGCTATTGAGGTCCGCTGCGCCAATCTGCCAGCCGCCGGCAGCAAAACGTTCCGCGGTCGCACGCCCGATGCCGCTCGCGGCGCCCGTGATGAATATGTAACGCGAGTCGGCCATGGGCGCTCCTCAGTGATATTTTTGGGACCGATCGCGGTCGATGTATGGCACGGGGCCGCGTGCATCTGAGAATCCCCAAGGGTCGTCATAGCCCACGAGCTGGCGGAACCGGTCNCCATTGCGGGCGAGCATCGTCTCGGAGACGCGGCCTCGGAAATCCTCCTGACAGCGAAAATGCGGGCCGCAGTAATAGCAGTTGACCGACAATCTGAGGCCGGGGTTGGTGCGAGGGAAGGCACCATGCCAGACGTTGCCGTGGAATACGAGAACTGAACCCGCCGGGGCTTCGACGGGGACCGCGTGGCGGACGCCCTCTCCGGGCCTNGGGTGCCGCTGCATCCGATGTGANCCNGGCACGATGCAGAATGCACCGTTGTCCTTGGTGTAGTCGGTAAGGATCCAGTTGGTGTTGAAGACGTGGGGTTTGTCCGGCAGTGGCCCGTTCCGATANAGACNTGAGTCGTCGTGCAGGCCGAGGGTGTCGCCGTANCCCANTTCGTTCTGCCATTTGATGAAGCATGTCAGGGAGGAGAGCTGGCAGTTGTTGCCGAGGTAATANTCGANTAGCGGCAGCGTCATTGGGTGGGNGATCATCTCCTCGAAGATGGGGTCTTCTTCNANGAAGGCATAGAGCAGGTATTGGCTGTCATTGCTNCCGGACCCTTCAAGCTTGCCGTGTGCACCGGTTTNGATGTCATGTTTGATACCNGTGCGCTTATCGGCAATGCGCAGGATNGCTTCCCGGGCNGCATCCTTAATTCGCGGCTGGCCAAGCTGCTCGGGGGTAATGACCGTCAGCCCGTAGGCCTCAAGTTCCTCGAGGTTTTTCGTCAGCCCGAGGTCGACTAGGGTTTTGTAGGCCGGCGAAACAGTGTTGAGGTTCGCCCACGCTGCGCTGCTCATAGTGATCACTCCAGGCGCAATCGATTCCCGCAGCATCATACACGCACGCCTGTGGAATAATCTGTACTCCGCGAGCGGGCCACCCGGCCCCTAATTCAATGCGGGCACAGGCAGGGACAACCCATGAGTAAACACACAACCTTCTGGCCGCCAGCGTCAGATTTGCGCCGTGAGGAGATAGCTTTCAGCTATCGCGGGAATGACTACATTGGGCACATGGTGGCGCCGCCGGAATCCGCCGGCGCGCGGCCCATGGTGATGGTGATTCACAACTACCAGGGTCTGAAGTTTTTTGATGTCGATGTGGCCGAGTACATGGCGCGACTAGGCTACGTAGGACTCGCGATCGATACTTACGGCAACGTTTGCCCGCCAGACGAACGGGACTTTCCTAGTGACCCGGCAAAAGTGGAAGCGTTTCAGAAGAAGTGTTTTGAGGGGCTGGTCTTCATGGATCATGACCATGAGCACTTCCGGTCGTTGATGAACGAATGGCTGCAGAAGGGTCTTAATCACGATTGGGTTGATGCATCGTTCCCGCCGGCCGCTATTGGTTATTGTTTTGGTGGCATGGCGGTGATCGAGGCTGTGCGCGGCGGCCTGAACCTCGGTGGTGTGGTCTCATTCCACGGTCTGCTGCAGACCGGTGAGGATCCAAACCCGGCACGCTACGGGGTTGAGCGCCCGCCGCTGAAGAAGTGTGAAAATAGCTACAACTCCAACACTGTGGTGCTGATTGAAAACGGCGCGGACGATCAGTTGGTGCCGCTTGAGAGCCGCCATCGGTTTTTCGAAGAAATGAACGAGGCCGGCGTAGACTGGGTCTTTCATCACCATGCCGCGACGCCGCACGGCTTTGCCCTGCCTGCGACCTTGGGACCGCCCGGCCGAATGCACGAAGCCACCGACCGCCGCTCGACGGTCAACATGCTGGGCCTGTTTCGGGAGATTTTTCCTGGGATTCCGCAGAACCCGGTAGCCCACAACGCAGCGGGCACTTCGATACCGCTTTAGTAAAGTGCGTCAGGCGAATCGTAGCAGCGTTCAGGGGAGTGGGAGTTCTATGCGCCGGCCCAACACTTAGTCCTAAGAGTATGCGCTAGCAACTCTGCTCATGGCGCGAGGTTCGATGTCTGAAGTGTTGAACCCCGCGCATTTTTCTTTCGCAAGACCACCTTGCAGCTAGTGCGATGCATCGTTTCGACACTCTCTCGTTCCCGGTCGCGCGCATTTGTTTACTTTCAGAGCAAAGCATTAAGCCCCTCGAAGCCTTCCACACCTGCAAGTACGCGAAGCGCGTCGCCGACCGCGGGCACCGGGTCGCTGCCTGGTGTGAGATTGGCGCCGTGGGTGCGCACCACATCCTCCAGTGCTGCACGGCTAGCAAGACCTTCGGTCAGTGCATCGCGCAGTGCGGGTGCAAGCGTCTTGTCGAAGCCCACGCGGGCATCAAGATCAACGATATCAGGCAACGCCAGGGCTGAATCAGAAACGTCGATGCCGAGGGTCGCTAGCAGGGAGCGGTAAATCGACGATGAGGCTTCG
>PAWP01000065.1 GCA_002714125.1 Gammaproteobacteria bacterium | reverse complement strand
GGCAAGTCGCTGAAACCCGTTACGGAGAAGACTATGAACGGCGCCGAAAGCCTGCTGGCAACCCTCATCAACAACGGTGTGGAGGTCTGTTTTACCAACCCCGGGACCTCTGAGATGCACATGGTTGCCGCAATTGGCAAGACGACCGGTATGCGCTCAGTGTTGTCGTTGTTCGAGGGGGTATGCACTGGCGCGGCAGATGGCTATGGCCGCATGGCTGACAAACCGGCGTGCACCCTGTTGCATCTGGGGCCTGGGCTGTCCAACGGTTCCGCCAACCTGCACAACGCGCGAAAGGCAAACTCGCCTGTGCTCAATTTGATTGGCGATCACGCGACCTATCATAAGCAGTACGACGCCCCCCTCACCTCGGACATCATCGGTCTCGCGGGCCCCGTATCTCACTGGGTGCGCTCGGTGGCGACCGCAAACGATCTGCCCAAGGATGCCGTCGACGCGGTCTATGAGGCGAACCACCAACCTGGACGAATCGCAACCCTGATTGTTCCTGCAGACTGTGCGTGGGATGAGTCGATTGAGCCCCTGCTCGGCCGGGCAGCACCTGAGACCCCGAAGGCTGACTCTGCGGCTATACGTACGGCTGCTGACCTGCTTGCTAACGGCAAGCCTACGGTGCTGTTGATGTCCCATCTTGCGCTGAGCGAAGAAGGCGTAGCTCTGGCTGACAGGATTGCGCAAAAGACCGGCGCGCGGGTGTTCTGTGACACATTCACGAAACGCTTGTCGCGTGGCGCTGGACGGGCTCAGCTCGAACGGTTGGGCTACTTCGCGGAGCAGGCCACCGAACAGCTCAAGGGGGTAGAGCAGTTGATCATGGTAGGTACTAAAGCGCCGGTTGGCTTCTTTGCGTACCCCGGCAAACCTAGCGAGTTCTACCCGGAAGGCAGTATTCTGCATACATTGGCTGACGTGGGTGAAGATGCAGAGCAAGCGTTGGCCGCCCTTGCCGAGGAGGTTGGAGCGGCTACGACGCCACCGCGTCTTGTGCAATTGGCAACGCCCGGCCTCGGTTCGGGTGAACTCGAACCCAAATCCATTGGCCAAGCGATCAGCACGCTGCTGCCGGAACATGCCATCGTGGTAGATGAAGGCGCTACCGCGGGCGGGCCGACGTCTGGTATGTGTGCAGTTGCACAGCCTCATGACTGGCTGTCGCTGACAGGTGGCTCCATCGGCTACGGTCTGCCTGCAAGCGTTGGGGCGGCTGTAGCGTGCCCGGACCGCAAGGTGGTCTGTGTCCATGGTGACGGCGGTGCGATGTACACGATTCAGGCGCTCTGGACGATGGCGCGTGAAAACCTTGATGTGACCGTCGTGATTTTTTCCAACCGTAAGTATCAGATTCTGCAAGTCGAACTGGCGCGCGTTGGGGCCCAGACGATGAACAAGAAAACCCTCGATATGCTGGATCTAACCAATCCTGAATTGAGCTTTGTTGAGATGGGTCGGGGCATGGGGGTTGAGTCCTCATTGGCAACGACGGCGGAAGAGTTCAATGTGCAGTTTGAATCAGCCATGAAGCAGAGTGGGCCGCGACTGATTGAGGCAGAACTCGCTCATGCTGCTCCTCGCGGGATCTGATTGCAGCCTGAAACACTACGGCGCTGCTACGGTGAGACTAGTTACAACAAAGCGCGATGGTACCAGGCGAGCATGCACGTGCCCTGAGCGAAACCCGCCGGGCCCAGGCTGAGGCCCTCGCGTCAAGGCTAGGTCATCGCAGGTTAGAGTTGGTTGTTCTATCACCACTTTCACGGGCACAGCAGACGGCAGCCCCGACCCCTTGAATACTCCCAGGGGTTGACCAAACAATACAACGTCGTCGCCGGCTGTCACGATGCCTGTGCCGGTTGCTGGACGGCTGATTATGGCCTCCACTATGACGGTGTCCTGGATCCTCTAGCCCAGCGCTCGGAATTTCAAGAATCTGACCTAATTGTCAAGATTTTATGGTTGAGCGCATACAAATGTACCTCCTTTGCCCTACTCTGAGCACCTGGAATCTGGGCCGCATCTGCTATGCTCAATCGTTCGTTCCGCCAAACAAAAATGCTGAAAGGGGACCGTCATGAGTGAAGCCGTTCAGCTGGACCCGGCCGAAAAGGAACTCTTCCGAGACAGCCTGAGGAAGTTCCTTGAAAAAGAAATCGAGCCGCGCTACGAGGCTTGGGAAAAGGATGGCATCTGGCCCCGTGAGGTCTGGAATCAGTTTGGGGAAAACGGCTTTCTGTGTGTCGACATGCCGTCGCAGTACGGGGGCTTCGATACAACCTTCGAGCTGTCCACTGTGGTCGTCGAGGAACTGTCGCGCCGGGGCTATGGTGCGCTGGCGTCTGGTGTTTCCGTGCACTCCGACATTGTCGCACCGTACATTCTCCATCTTGGAACGGAAGACCAGAAGCAGCGCTGGTTGCCAAAGATGGCGACGGGTGAGTGTGTGGGGGCTATCGGTATGAGCGAGCCGGTTGCCGGCTCGGACCTGCAGTCGATGCGGACTAATGCGATCAGGGACGGAGACGGATACATCATCAACGGCCAGAAGACTTTCATCACGAATGGTCAACATGCTGATGTCATCGTGCTCTCAACCAAAACGGACCCTAGCCAGGGTGCGAAAGGCATGACGCTCTTTACGGTCGACTGCCACCTGTCTGGATTTCAGCGTGGCCGTAACCTTGAGAAAATGGGGCTGCACTCCGGCGACACCAGCGAGCTTTTCTTCGAAGATGTGCGGGTCTCGGCCGCAGAGGTACTTGGCGGTGAGGGTAAGGGGTTTGCCAATCTCATGAATGAGCTACCCCGCGAACGCCTGATCTTGGGCGTCGGCTGCGTCGGCGCTGCAGATGGGATGCTTGAGTTGACCGTGGACTATGTGACCGAACGCCAGGCATTTGGTCAGGCAGTTGGGAAGTTCCAGAACACGCGCTATAAGCTGGCGGATATCAAGACCGAGATTGAGCTGAACCGGGCAATGGCCGAGAAATATGTACAACGCTACATCGCCGGTGAGCTAACAACCGAAGAGGCATCGATGTGCAAGCTTGCCGCGAGCGAAATGCAGGGCAGGGTTGCGGATGAGTGTGTGCAGCTCTTTGGTGGCTACGGTTACATGAGTGAGTACCGCATCTCTAGGATGTACCTGGATTCGCGCGTGCAGCGTATCTACGGTGGTACATCTGAGATCATGAAAGAACTGATCTCACGCTCACTGGTGGGTCGCTGAGTCATAACTCGGAACCGGTCCTGCGCGGTCGGCCTGGGGTGGCAGTAGAAGCCCTGATTCGACCGTGTGGCGGAGCCTGACAAATCCAGGGCTATGTGTGACTATCGCGCGAATTCCCGCAAGACCATCGATGCCATGAGTTACGAAAATCTGCTGTTTGAGACACAGGACCACGTTGCAACCGTTACGTTGAACCGACCTGATCGGCTGAACGCATTGTCGGCCGGTCTGCGCGAAGACCTCTACGCGGTGACCGATCACATCGATGCCAATGATGATATTCGAGCGGTCATCATCACTGGTGCTGGCCGAGGGTTCTGCTCAGGAGCCGACGTGGGAGCGCGGCCTGCCGACGACGATGCCAAGCCGGAGCAGCCTTCGCAGAATTCCCGTCTCGATCAGTACGGTTGGGTGGGCAAGCTCTCCATGGCTATCTATGAACTGGGCGTGCCGACAATCGCGGCCATGAACGGCGTGGCGGCGGGGGCTGGAATGAGTATCTCGCTTGCGTGTGACATACGGGTGGGCAGCGCAAACTCGCGCTTCAAGACGGTGTTTGCGGAGCGTGGTCTTTCACCGGACACCGGTATGTCCTATTTTCTGCCTCGGCTGTTGGGTTACGGGCGAGCTGCGGACCTGATATTTACAAGCAGGGACGTGTTTGGTGAAGAGGCCTATCAGCTTGGTCTGCTCGACCGTCTTGTAGACCCGGATGCTGTAATGGACAGTGCGCGCGAGGCAGCTGTCATGATCTCCGCGTTACCGCCGATGGCAATCCGTTCCGGTAAGCGGACCCTTCAGCAGAATCAGGATCTCGACTTCCACCGGGCGTTACGCAATGAAACGGTCGGTCTGTCCCACGCAACGCGCGCCCCACATGACATGAAGGAACAGCGCGATGCTTTTCTCGAGAAGCGTAAAGCTATCTTCACTGGCAACTGACAAACTACCAAGTGCAATGACGGGCGTGCTTTCCCTATGGCAGGGCAGATAGCTTCACGATGGTGAAGCGCTTCGTCCTCAGAATCAGCTTGACGCGCCCGCACATGCTGGGGAGCAAACGATGAAAACCAATATTGGCCTATTTCTGAGCAAGCGCGCGACGCTTTCGCCCTCGCGTGAAGCGTATGTCGATAGTCAGTCAGGATTGCGCCTGACTTTTGCGGAACTCAATGCCCGCTCGAACCGAGTTGCCAATGCCCTTGCGGCCTCAGGCGTCCAGCAGGGTGATCGGGTAGCGTTGTTAATGATGAACAGTGCCGAGTTCATCGAGACCTATTTCGCAATTGCCAAACTGGGCGGAGTGGTGGTGCCCCTCAATTGGCGGCTCGTCGCGGATGAACTTGAGTTCATCCTGAAGGACAGCGGCGCGGAGACGCTCCTATTCGGTGAAGAGTTCATTGACATCGTCATCGACCTTCAGGGGCGTGGGGACAAAACCGATCTTGCGACCTATATCCAGGTGGCTGCGGGTGGCCAGGGTGAAACTCACTTCTCTGCTGACTATGAGACGTTTCGGGACGCTGTTTCCGATGCTGAGCCCGAGATTGTCGCCTGCGACGATGACCTGCTTTACATCATGTACACCTCGGGCACGACCGGTTTGCCAAAAGGTGTCGTCCACTCCCACAACACGACGCTATGGGCGCTGCTGACCTTTGCTATCACATCCGACCTGCGTGACAGCGACCGTTACCTTGGGGCGCTGCCCATGTTCCATGTCGGTTCGCTAACTCCGATTACCCTCAACGTCTATCGCGGCGTTACAAGCATTGTCATGCGCGAGTTTGATCCGGTGCGTGCCTGGGAGTTGATGGGCGAAGAGAACATTACTGCCGCACTGCTCGTTCCGGCAATGCTGAACTTCATGGTCCAGGTTCCAGAACTTGATCGCTTTGATTTCAGTCGGCTCCGCTGGATTCAGTCCGGGGCCTCACCTCTTCCGGTTAATCTTATCAAAGCTTATGCCGGGATCGGGATTGAGGTACATCAGATCTACGGCCTGACGGAGACCTGTGGTCCAGCCTGTGTCATCGATGCCGAGAACGCGCTGCTCAAAATTGGCTCCACGGGTCGCGCTTTCTTCCACACCGAGGTCAAGGTTGTGCGTGAGGATGGTAGCCGATGTGAACCCGGCGAGCAGGGTGAGGTATGGGTGAGTGGTCCGCACATCATGCTCGAATACTGGAATCGCCCCGATGCAACTGCCGAGACCATCGTTGATGGCTGGCTGCGCACGGGCGATGTGGCTTCGGAGGACGAGGACGGGTTCATCTACATTCAGGACCGCATCAAAGACATGATCATCTCCGGCGGCGAGAATGTGTATCCCGCGGAGATCGAGAACGTGATCCTTTCGCATCCGGATGTGGCCGAAGTGGCGGTGATCGGTCAGACTAGTGAGCGGTGGGGCGAGTCGCCGTTCGCGATAGTTGTGAGCAAGAACCCAAATCTTTCAGAAGGTGAAATCCTGAAGCACTGCGATGGGAAGCTTGCGCGGTTCAAGCTGCCCAAGAGTGCCACATTTGTTGAGACCATTCCGCGCAATCCTAGCGGCAAGGTGCTCAAACGTGTGTTGCGCGATCAATTCCCGGGTCCCGCAGTGGTCTGACGCGATGGAATTCATGATACGTGGGCCGATGTTGACACTGCTGCTGGGAGCAGGGACAGCGACCTGCCTCTGAAACCTAGTACCTCGTCAAGTCCAAGCCTGGTGCGGCGTGAGTGCACAAGCGCGAATACAGCCGGCAAGTATTTGCGACAGGGCAAGACGTGCACTTGGCCAATCAGTTTGTCCGGGTTCAGGCTTCCGTTTGAGGGACCCTGGGTGGGGAGACCCGGGCCCTCGATCATGGCGACTCCCGTTCTGATCGACAGGTACGAGGGCGCCTCGTTCTAGACTGGCGATGAGTAAAATTACTGGTCAAACTAAGGAGCGGAGCTGATGGACATGGTCTCTGCCGCTAGACTCATGCGCCTTGTGGCGCTGACGTTTCACGGCCTCGCCCGACCGCCCCAACATTCTGCTCATTCTTGCCGATGAGCTGACGTTTATGGACATAGCGCCCTTTGCCGAGCAGGTTGCTACGCTGGCGTTGCCAAGACTGTCAGATAGGGGCGGGCGGTTCAGTTTTCCACACACTGCAGCCAGCTGCGCACTGGCACGCGGGATGCTGCTGACTGGCGTCGACAGCTACAGGAACGGTGTACCCAATTTGATCAANTCTTTGCCACCGGAGTGATCCGCTGCGCGCATTNTGCNGGCGCGTTGTCGTAGAAGGTTCTGGCGGTAGCTACGCTACTGNGTGACGCGGGTCATCACACCTAAATGTCAGGGAAGTNNAANCTTGGCTACAAGCCGNAGCCACTGACGTCTCAGCGGAGGTTCGAGCTGACCGTCGCGATGGCGGACGTCGGGGCCGATCATTCGGAAAACCGGTCCTATCTGCCTAGCTACCGATAGGCGAACTGGTTTGAAAACGGCCGCTGACTGTCGTGGCCGGATGACTTCTGCTCAAGCCGGCATCTGGTGGGCCTTCTTGTCGAGTTCATCGAAGCGGATGCGGGAAGCGGCAAATCCTTCTTTGCCTACCTACCGTTCACCGCTGTCCATACATCTATGCAGGCCTCGCAAAAGTTCATCGATAACCACGAGGGTGGCTGGGCGCAGATCCGCNCGGNCCGAGCGGCAAAGCTCGTTCTCGTGACCGCAGTACCAATAAAACCGATGGCAAGTCAGGTGATTAGGAAGTGCAAAGCCTGACGCTGAAACATACGCAGGCTAAGCGGGTAGCAGCCTGCCGGCAGCTCCCGAGAATCAGGCCTGGACGGTTGCCTGGGCCTGATTGTGAGCGGTGAAGGTCTACGCGTGAGACTCGGTAAAGGCGGAGTACACGAGGGTGCGCATGTCCCTACGCAATGTCAGCCGCGCATCCGTGCCAATCACCTGTGTCATGAACACCACCGCTAGGTGCTCGGTGGGGTCGATCCAGAATGCGGTGGAGGCAGCGCCGCCCCAAAAAAATTCACCCGAAGTGCCCGGAATTCGCGTTGCAGCCGGGTCCACGTTTACACCGCAGCCAATCGAGAACCCCTGGCCGCCATAGCCCGCTTCGGTAAAGAGCCCAACGCCCGGGACCATGTCTGTCATGAGTTGATGGTCCGGCAACAAGTTCATAGAGAACATGTCGACCGTTTTGGGGCTCAGGATCTGCATGCCATCAAGCGTACCGCGACCCAACATCATTCGGCAGAACGTCATGTAGTCCGCCGTGGTTGAAACTAGGCCGCCGCCGCCGCTCTCGAGTTTCGGCGGAGCGGCGTATGTCGAGTCGCCGGCATCGTCCTGCAGATCTAGCCCGCCGCCTCGCTTGGGCATATAGCAGGAACAGAAGCGTTCGATTTTTTCCGGCGGGCACCAGAACGCAGTGTCGTTCATACCGAGCGGAGCGAACAGCCGCGTTTGCAGAAACTCACCAAAGCTCTGCCCGGACAGCTTCTGTACCAGGTAACCCATAACGTCTATGGAGACCGAATAGTTCCACTGCTCGCCGGGCGAGAAATCGAGAGGTAGCGAGGCGAGTTGTTCGATGAACGCGTCAAGTCCACCTTCGGTTTGCATGTCACCCACGCCAAGCTTGCGGTAAGCCGCGTCTACGGCAGTGCGTGACATGAAGCCATAGGTCAGGCCGGATGTGTGCGTGACGAGGTCGACAACCTTCATGGGCCGGGTCGGCGGCGTGGTGATGAACCGGGGCGGGGCATTGCCAGCCAAGCTCGGCATCCCGGAAGCATAAACGCCAAGGTTCTTGAATTCTGGGATGTGCGTTGCCACCGCATCGTCGAGTCCAAGCTTGCCTTCTTCCGCAAGCATCATCAGCGCAACTGCGGTGATGGGCTTCGACATCGAGTAAATGCGGAAGATGGCGTCGTCGCGCATCGGTTTGCCGCGCTCAAGATCCATGCTGCCGACGATGTGCGTGTGAGCAACTTCGCCATTGCGCACAATCATGGTCTGATACCCGGGCAACAGGCCTGAGTCTACATATCGGGCGGTCATGACCTCTTCCATTCTGGCCAGCCGTGCTGATGACATGCCGACGTTTTCTGCGCTTCCCATACGAGAGACTCCTTCAGTTGTGCGTGATCGAGCGAGCGTAACGGAGAATAGTAACGGTTTAGCGGCGCGCGCAAGCGCCTGAACAGGTAGGATCTGCACTTTCCGCTATGAGCCAGGACGCACCCATGCCCGATTTGCAAACTCTCATTACNGCCGAACACCGTGGCCGTGGAAATGCTGAACGGAACGGNGCCCGCCATCCTTTAGAGACGCTCGAGTTTTTCGGCCTGAAACCTGACATGACGGTGCTTGAGATTCTGCCGGCCTTGGGCTGGTATACCGAGATTCTCGCGCCGTATCTTGAAGAGCAGGGCCATCTGTACGTCGCCCATTTCTCACCTGATGGCATACTGCCTTACATGCCGGCAGTGCTTGCGATGTACGAGAAGCGGGCGCGCAAGCAGCCTGAGATTTTCGGTCGTGTGACCGTCCGCCACATCAACCCGCCGCATGAGGTCAGTGTGGCGCCGCCAGGCTCGGTAGACCTGGCTCTGACCTTTCGTAACGTGCACAACTGGATCATGGCGGATCAGGAGGACGAGTACTTTGCAGCGTTTTTCCAGGCCCTGAAGCCGGGTGGTGTGCTGGGGGTTGTGGAGCACAGGGCTAAGCCCGACGCCGACATGGCAAGTATGCACAAGACCGGGTACGTCACCCAGGCGTACTGTGAAGAGATTGCGTCCAAGGCCGGCTTCGAGCTTGAAGCGTCGAGCGAGATCAATGCCAATCCAGACGATCCTACCGGGCACCCCGATGGCGTGTGGTCGTTACCACCTTTCATGCAGTCGGGGGATGAGGAGAAATATCGGGAAATTGGTGAAACAGACCGCATGACGCTCCGGTTCCGCAAGCCGGAATAGGATCAGAACGGGTAGTATCCGAACGTGGGCCCGCGANGGGCTGGCAGTACACGAATGAACAACGGTGACACTCATGGAAAAGAAGCAGGGTGATGTGCAGGTCACGGACGCCGGAGGGCACGTGGCGCTGGTCGAGATTGAGCGCGGTCCGAACAACTTTTTTGATCAACAGTTGATCTGCGATCTGGCGGACCTCTTCGATGAGCTCGACAACGAAGATGATGTCCGCACAATTGTGCTTGCCTCCGAAGGAAAACACTTCTGTGCAGGTGCGAACTTCAGTTCGGGCCCTGACAATGCGGCGCGCTCAGACCGTGATCCCAACGCACCCAACCCGCTATATGGAGAGGCGGTGCGCCTTTTCAGCAGCAAGAAGCAGGTCGTGGCGGCTGTGCAGGGCGCGGCGGTAGGCGGAGGTTTTGGCCTTGCCATGTTCCCCGACTTTCGGGTGGGTTGCCCAGAGGCGCGTTTTACCTCCAACTTCGTAAAGCTTGGTTTCACGCCTGGGTTTGGTCTGACCTATACGCTCTCGCGCATCATCGGTCAGCAGAATGCCATCGATCTTTTCTATACCGGCCGGCGTGTTGGCGGCGAGGAGGCCAGCGCCATGGGTATCTTGGATCGCATCGTGCCCCAGGAGAATGTGCGCAGCGCGGCGATCGCGTTTGCGCAGGAGATTGCCGAGAATGCTCCGATTGCGCTGATGACCGTGCGCGCGGCGATGCGTGGTGACATTGCTGAGCAAGTGCGAATGGCGACCGATCAGGAGAGCCGGGATCAGTACATGTGCCAGCAGACTAACGACCACAAGGAAGGTGTGAAGGCTGTTGCCGAGCGTCGGGTCGGTAACTTCACCCGTTCTTGACGGCTGTTCCGTGGAGACAAAGATGGAGATAACTGCGGAGCACGAGGCACATTACCGGGAGCACGGGTACGCTATCGTTGAACGCTTCTTGACCGATGAACTGCTTGAGGCTGCACTTGCGAACTTCGATGAAGTCGTGCCAGGTTGGGTTGACTATGCAAATGACCCCGCAGGTTCACCCACTCCTGAGTATTACAAGAAGCCGTACCCGGATCAGCGTGGCATCCCGCATTTCCCTTACACGGGCAATGTGCTCAACGATCTGACCTTCCACCCCGAGCTAATGCGTTTTGCAACGCACCTGGGTGAGGGGGAAGAAATGTATTGCGAACAGTCTCATCTCACCTACAAGGCTAGCGGCCAGGCTGATTTTGAGCAGGCGCATCATCTCGATTACGGCAATCACACCCTGGCCTATCCGCCGGATGTNCCGAAGTTCTGGCAAACGGCTTACCTGTTTTATTTTACGGATGTAACCCTCGAATCGGGACCAACCGCGATATGCTCAAAGCAGCACTATTCCGAGCGNATTCTGGTACCTGGAATGTGGAAGAAGGAAGACCGCCCAGAGCTATACGAGAACGAGGTCAAGGTTACGGTGCCCGCGGGTAGTCTGCTCTTATACGGCATGCGGACGTTTCACCGTGGCACGGCTATATTAGGTAAAAACCACGGTCGGCTGGGCATGTTTGTAACCTACGCGCCAAAGGCGTGTCGATGGACCGGAATCGTGGGTTGGCCAGTTTCCGCGGGCAGGCGGGAGTTCAGACAATGGATCGAACGCGCGTCTGTCGTTGAACGGACGGCGCTTGGCTTTCCGGAACCGGGTCACGAATACTGGACGGATGAAACCCTGGACGGCGTAGGTGCACGCTTTCCGGGCATGGATATGGTGCCCTATCGCGAGGCCTTACAGGGCTGAGCCTTCACGGCGTTTGTTCGCCGTCACGGCTGGGAGTTACAAGATGGCTTATTCACTTCAAGACTTTTGTTTCGATGTCCGGCAGATCCTGGGCTACCGGGATGACAGCGCGGGTCGGGATCAGGTGCGCGCGCGTTTGGAAATCCTCCTGGCAGACCCGGACTTCAGAGCGAAGCACATCGGATCTAAAGCACCCATCGGGATGACCGAGATTCATAAAGATGAGCAGATGGGGTTCTGTGTGCTGGCCTACAANATGGACGCTTCGCGGCAGTCACCACCGCACGATCATGGTCGGTCCTGGGCGGTTTACGGGCAAGCTGAAGGCCATACTGACATGACCCTGTGGAAAGAAGGCAGCGGCAAGATCAGGGCAGACCGAACCTTCCGACTGAACGCCGGTGAGGCGGGGCTATTCGATGTTCAGGAGATCCACTCNATTGAGTACGTCGCCGGTGCGAAGTTCGTGCGCGTGACCGGCATAGACATGAGCAGTGAGCCTCGGCGCGTCTTTGATCCTAAGACGGGGTCAGTGAAGGAAATTGAGAGCGTCGGCACTGGGAGCCGACNGGCCTAGTATCGGCTCGCTGCCTGCGAGGCTGGCGCCCAGGGGCATTTCGACAGTCTCGAATTTGCTGTGCGGTCCGGCAGTAAAGACGAGTAGATGACAANCNAGGCAGTTACATTACCTGCCAGACAAACGAAACCCGCTTAAGCCGTCATNTGATCGCTGCTTAGATCGTGCCGAATGTTCGGGGTACGAAGTAGCCACATGCCTTGCGACCCGCCTGCGGGTCTGGCAACTGCCCGGCGTGGAACTGGCCGGCAATAGTGCTGTTAAGGGAGTCGTCCTCAGGTGACATGCGCCAGCGCAACTGAAACGATAGCAAAAAAGCTGGATCCGGCTCCGGTGTCCTTGCTGTCCTCACCTAGTTTAGATCAGAACACCTTGAATCTAGTGGTGCCGTCACGCTCCAGTTGCTCGACTAGAGCAACTTCCCAAGACAAATACTCGCGCATGTAGCGTTCCTGGGCCCCACGGTGCTCATAGGGTTTGTACCAGACGTCGTCCGTTGGCCCCATCGCGTGTTCAAGACCGGTCTCGATGCAACGCGCCTCGCTGACCCATGCATCGGTGCCGCCCTCAAGCGCTGCTGATTCCCTCCCCGCGTGGATGGCATCTGCCGTCGCGAAGGATGCCAGGACGCCGTCCGGAGACGTAAACACGAGCATGCCAGTGAGAGCTTCCAGTACTTCGGGTAGGCGAGCACGTGTGCACCAGACGGCGCTTGGAATGTGGGAACGTTCGTAGCTGTTGCTGGGACCCACATCTATAACGGTGACGTCGCTGCTCGCAGCCAGCTGAGCTGGGCTCAGCGTTGGCACATTTGCCGCCGTTGGGGCAGCGGCATCAACTATCAGCTCGGCGCCGGCGGCTCCATCTTCGAGGACATAAACCTCGGGTAAACCCATTTGAATCAGCCAAGAGGCTGTCATAGTCGCCCTGACGCCGATGTCATCGCACAGAACGATACGTGAGTTTTTCACCGCGACATATTCGTCGGTGGCCTGAACGAGTTGTCCGCCAGGGGCGTGGCGCCAGCCTGGGAGATGACCGGCCTCGTACTCCGCCGGTGAGCGGACATCTAACAGATAGGTGGTCCGGGCGCCGTCATCTTTCCAACGCTCTACGGTTGCAGCGGGGACGGTCTTCACGCCAAAGCGTGCGGCAACCCGAGTGGCCGCTTGGAGCGCTTTCTCCTTGCCGTCAGGACCTGGTGCACTGGCTTCTCTGACTGAACCCTTTTCCACTTTGAATCCGGCGAGGTGCCAGCCCATGGTGCCGTCTTTGAGGGCTGCTACCGGATTGCGAATTCCGGCGTTTATGAGACTCTGGCAACCTATGATCGAGCGGGTTCGCCCCGCACAGTTGACAACGACCAGGGTCTCTGGATCTGGGGCTAGATCGTGAATCCGGTAGGCCAGTTCCGCACCGGGCATGTTGGTGCCGGTCGGGATATTCATGTTGTGATACTCGGTAAAGGGTCTCGAATCAACGATCACCATATTCTGTCCGGCATCAAGCATGGCCTTGACCTCTTTGGCCGGAAGCCTTGGTGTGTTGTACGTGTTCTCCACGAATTCGCCGAACGCTTTGCTGGGTACGTTGACGCCTGAGAAAAGCTCATGCCCGGCCGCTTTCCAGCCCTGTACACCACCATCCAGAAGCAGAACGTTCGTGTAGCCCGATTCTTCCAGGCGAGCCACCCCCCGTTCCCCGAATCCGCCGGCAGCAGCACTTTCGTCGACCACGACTACACGTGTGTCCTTCTGTGGGATCAGTGGCGCTACCATTAGTTCGAGTTGACTGAGTGGCACGCATACCGCAAACAGGAGATGGGACTGAGAAAATGTGCCCTGTTCTCGAACGTCGATCAGGGCGAACTCGCGGTCGCCGAGGATTGTAGCTTTCAGGTCCTGGGAGGAGATTATCTGCATTGGTATTGCGCCTGGATCTAGTAGATCAACCATGCCCGGTTGGGCATTGAATTTCAGCTTTGTGTGTGAAGGATCGTGCCGCGAGGGTCCAGCGCGTCACGGATGGCCTCGCCCGTAAAGATCAGTAACGTCAGCATGATCGCCAGCGTTACAAAGCCCGATATGCCAAGCCAGGGTGCCTGGATGTTGTTCTTGCCCTGGGCGAGCAACTCTCCGAGTGACGGTGATCCCGGCGGCAACCCGAACCCAAGAAAGTCGAGCGCGGTGAGAATAGTCACCGCAACGTTCAGCAGGAACGGCAGATAGGTCAGCGTGGCAACCATGGCATTGGGTAGCACGTGGCGCCAGATCACGGTGCGATGTGAGACGCCGAGTGCGATGGCCGCACGGACAAACTCGAAGTTGCGTGTGCGAAGGAACTCCGCGCGCACAACTCCAACAAGGAACATCCAGTTGAACAGTACGAGGATCAGCAAGAGCCACCAGGCGTTGGGTTCGATGATACTGCCCATGATNATCAGGAGGAAAAGTACCGGCAGGCCTGACCAGATCTCAACCAGGCGCTGGCCAATCAGGTCAACCCAGCCGCCAAAATACCCCTGCAGTGCACCTATGGTGATTCCGATGGTGGCTGAAAGGGCTGTCATCGCGAACCCGAACAGCACCGACATTCTGAAGCCGTAGATCATTCGGGCAAGTGTGTCCTTGGCGCCGTCGTCGGTGCCGAGCCAGTGCCGNATTGANGGNGGGGCAGGCACAAATTCGCCAACCCNGTAATCGATNGTGTCGTAGCTGTANGGGATNNNCGGCCAGAGCATCCACCCGCNATTTGCGCGGATCAGGCNTTGGATGTGTGGGTCTTTGTAGTTNGCCTCGATTGGTAANTCNCCNCCGAAGTCCGTTTCGGCATAGGTGCGGAAGATNGGCACGAACAANCNGCCGTCGTGACTGANCATGATCGGTCGGTCGTTGGCGATGAACTCTGCACCGAGCGAGAGAGTGAACAGCCCCAGAAAGATCCACATCGACCAGAAGCCTCTGCGATTGCTGCGGAACGCCGCCCAGCGTCGTGCGTTGAGAGACTGGCTGTGTGCTGGAAGGACGCTCACGTTTCTCGTGACTCGAAGTCGATCCGCGGGTCGATCAGTGTGTAGATCACATCGCCAACAATGTTCATGACCAGTCCAAGCAGGGTGAATACAAACAGGGTGCCAAAGATGATGGGATAGTCACGTTTAAGGATCGCCTCGTACCCGAGCAGTCCGATCCCGTCCAGGGAGAAGATCACCTCGATCAGGAGTGAGCCAGTGAAAAGAATGCCGACAAATGCAGCGGGAAAGCTTGCGATGACAATGAGCATGGCATTGCGGAAGATGTGCCCGTACAACACACGGGTTTCGGAAATCCCTTTGGATCGAGCGGTCAGCACAAACTGCTTGTTGATCTCCTCAAGGAACGAGTTCTTTGTGAGCATGGTGAGTGTGGCGAATCCGCCCACTGTCAACGAGGTGATGGGCAGCGCGAGGTGCCAGAGGTAGTCCGCGATCTGTTCACTCGTCGAAAGCGTGTCGAAGTTGGCAGACACCAGGCCCCGCAGCGGAAAGAGGTCCCAGTAGTAGCCACCAGCGAACAGCACTACCAGCATGATGGCAAACAGGAATCCTGGTATGGCGTAGGCAGTGAAGATCACCGCGCTCGTCCAGATGTCAAACGCGGAGCCATTCAGGACGGCCTTGCGTATTCCGAGCGGGATCGAAATGAGATAGATCAGCAACAGCGACCAGAGTCCCAACGAAATCGATACTGGCAGGCGCTCCCTTATCAGTTCAAGCACCGATCGGTCTTGGTAGTAACTCGTGCCAAAGTCGAACTGCAGGTACTGCCAGATCATCAGCACAAAACGCTCTGGCAGTGGGCGGTCGAAGCCGTACTGTGCCTCGAGTTCGGCGATCAGTACGGGATCTAGCCCGGCTGCGCCAGAGAAGCCACCTGCCGCGCCGGGGTCGTTGCTGGTTGCCACCATTCCGGCGTCGCCGGAACTTGAGATGCTGTCGGTGGTGGATGCGGTTGCCCCCATCATCTCCGCAGCGATCTGCTCAATGGGTCCACCGGGGGCAAATTGCACGATGACAAAATTCAGCACCATGATGCCGAGAAGGGTTGGTACAACCAGCAGTATGCGACGGAGCAGATACCGGGTCATCAGCGTTGGAACCCCGTCATGCTCGCCTNCAGTGCCGCGTCTTTNTCCTTGTCGANCCACCAGACGTCATAGTGCACCGGATGTTGTAGCACGGCGTGTTNGGGNATCCCGAACCGGTTCCAGTACACCAGNCGGAAGCCTGGAGGNGAAGAGCGTGGNATGAAGTAGTACTGCCACATCAGAACNCGGTCCAACGCCCGTGTCGCCGCGAGGAAACTGTCGACATGCCCTGCTGAGATAACGCTGTTGATCAGNGCGTCGACAGCCGGATCACNTATGCCGCCCCAGTTGCGCCCGAATGCCTGGTTCGCACTAGCGCTGCCAAACAGGTTGCGCAGTTCAAGCCCCGGAAGGTTCGAGGTTGCGGTGCTGCGCATAGTCGCGCTGAAGGAGCGGTTCTGCATGCGGTACAACCAGTTGCTGGGCTCCATTGAGCGGGCACTGGCGTTGATGCCGACGTCTTTCAGAATGTCAATATATGGCAACAACGAACGTACCAACGCCGTCGAAGGTACGACAAACTCGATGACAAACTGCTCACCAGTTGACTGTGAGGTGAGCTTGTTGTTGACGTAGATCCAGCCGGCATCTTCGAATAGCTGAAGCGCATCGACGATTCGATCTCGCACCTCGNTNANGTCGTNAGGGTGGCTGGANACGTACTGTTTTGAAAGTACCTCCCGCGGCAGGGANCTTCGAAATGGTTCCAGCAAGACAGTTTCTGCGNGTGAGGGNGGACCGCTATGGGCCATGGTCGAGCCTTGGAATACAGAGACTCCCTCGTTGTAGTAGCCGTAGTTTTGGATCCCGTTGATCCAGGCGAAGTTGTAGAGCAGGTGCAGTGCCATGCGCACACGGCGGTCCTGGAAACGTGCAAGCCGGAGGTTCCAGTGAATAGACCACCAAAGCCCTGCTGGGCGAGCGAGGGGNAGGAGGTGCTTCTTCAGCATGCCTTCGCGAACGATCGGGATGTCATATTCGACGGTCCAACTCTTGGCGACACCCTCCTGATATACGTCCAGATAGCCGCTCTTCATGGCTTCGCGGGATACGTTGACCTCCCGAAAGTACTCGAACGATATCTCATCGAAGTTCCAGCGCCCGCGGTTCACCGCCAGATCTTGCCCCCAATAATCGGGGATCCGTTCGTAAGTGACCTTGCGGCCAGTATCGAATGACTTGATACGGTAAGGCCCACTNGCNAGTGGTGGTTCGACGGTTGTAAGCGCTGGGTTGCGTGTTTGCCAGTAGTGCTGAGGAAGCACCGGTAGATCGGCCAGCACCAGCGGTAGGTTCGGGTTGCGCTCCGCGCCCTCGCGCATTGCGTAGCGAATCTCATTGGGACCGGTCACAGAGATTGTNTCAACGTCNGTGAGTAGGCTTTTGAGCGTAACCGAGCCGACTTCCTTGAAGGTGTTGAAGCTGAAGACNACGTCCCTGACGGTGATGGGTTCGCCGTCATGCCAGGTTGCATCGTTCCGCAACCTGAAGGCGACCCANCTGCCGTCAGGCGCAACCGCTGCTCCCTCGGCCAACAGCCCGTATCGGGCAGTTGGTTCATCCGCCGCTCGTGTCATGAGTCGGTCGTAGAAAAGGTCTTCGGCACCTAGCAGGGCCATACCTGCGGCCGGCCTGCCTTTGTGTATGAAGTGATTGAAGCTGTCCCAGGTGCCTCCGACCGCTAGGCGCAACAGTCCACCCTTTGGGGCATCCGGGTTGACGTAGTCGAAGTGCCTGAAGTCGGCAGGGTAAACNGGCTCGNAAGGAAAACTCAGCACGTGTTGGTACTGAATCTTCTCGGCAAGCGCGTACGTGACCGGGCTGAGTAGCAACCAGGCGGCCAGCAGGTGCTGCGAGCACATGCGGCAGTGGCCAACTGGCTTCCAGGCACCTGGGTGATTCCTATTCATCGTGGGCGATGTTAGGCCAAAGCGGATCTCGGGGCGCGCCCCCGCCTTATCGCGTTACGATGGCTCGCATCGACCAACACAAAGACTGACGAGAGCGAGGCNANAAGATGGGTGAATTGAGTGGGAAGGTCGCGATTGTGACAGGCGCAGGGCGGTTACGCGGGATTGGGCGCGCGGCCGCGGTGGCTTTGGCGCGGATGGGGGCTGATGTTGCCATCACCGGCACAGGGCGAGATCCCGCTTCGTTCCCAGAGGACGAAAAGGCGATCGGCTGGAAAGACGTTGAGAGTACTGCCGATCAGATNCGGGCCGAAGGGGCTCGTGCGTTGCCGTTGGTATTTGATGTAACTGATCTCAATGCCGCCACCGCGGCGGTAGATCAGGTTGTGGATGAACTGGGGCGAGTCGACATCCTTATCAACAATGCGGCCATTGCGCGTGGTGCCGATCGAGTGCCCATTGGAGAGCTCGACGCCGACCTGTTCCAGCGTGTCATTGATGTGAAGCTGCGTGGCACCTTTGTCTGTACTCGGGCGGTCACTGCGCACTTTTTGGCTCAGGGTCAGGGAGGCAAGATCGTGAATGTGGCATCGATTGCCGGTAAGCGCGGCAGTACCAATACGCTGGCGTACAACGCCGCGAACTTTGGGATGGTTGGGATGACGCAGTCGCTCGCGAAGGAACTNGGACCCGCNGGGGTTAACGTCAACTGTGTCTGCCCGGGACCAGTGGATACCTCACGCATGGATAGTGTGCGTCCCGGGGAAGTCGAAACGTCCCTTGCGCCGGGTGCTCCGGTCCAACGTTGGGGTAGTGATGACGAGGTGGGTGCGTTTTGTGCCTATCTATGCACTTCTGCGGCCTCCTGGATTCATGGGCAGTCAATCAATCAGGATGGCGGCGTTGTAATGGAACATTGAGTTCGGCAACGCTTGGGCNTTTGTTNGTGCGAAATGTGAGCCGCTGGCGGAGTGAAACCCGGGCGAGGACCATGTACTGTTGGTCTGTTCGCTGTTGAGGAGGTGCCATGACTGCCCAGGAACCTGTCAAATACGTGGATGCTCTGGCCGAGTATTACGGCGCGATGGGGCACCCGCCGTATCGTTGGACGGTCAACGAAGACGCTCCCTTGATGCGTCTGACTAAGCCCGTAAACGAAGCGCGCGTGACGATGCTGACATCGGGTGGGATATCCATGTGTGCCATGCCCGCATGGGACCCGATGTCTCGTAACGATCATCGCCTTGATGCCATCCCGGCGGATGCAGANGTTACTGATTTTCAGATTCANGACAGCTACTACGATCACAGCGACGCCGATCAGGATCTGAACTGTCAGTTCCCGATTGATCGTCTGCGCGAAATGGTGGCCGACGGTACGATCGGATCGGTCGCGGATCGGTTCTGGAGCGGCTTCATGGGGCGGATCTATAACCGTACCAAGGTACTCGAAGAATCAGCGCCAGCTTTTGCNGCAGAACTGCACAAAGACGAGGTGGACTTGCTCATTGCGGTCCCCGCCTGACCGCTTGATCACCAGACCGTTGGTCTGGCATGCAGAATTGTAGAAGAGAGCGGCATTCCCACAGTGTGTCTCTCCACCGGTCGGGATCTCACTATCCAGGTGCTGCCGCCACGCAGCCTCTTTATCAACTTCCCGATGGGTAACGCTTTTGGCAAACCCTTTGATACGGGTACGCAGCGTGAAGTGCTTGAAGCGTGCCTCGCAATGGCTGNAGACTGCGAAACTCCCGGTGAACTCCGGGACCTGCCCTACGAGTGGGGTGTATCTTTTGGCTATCGCCCAGGTAAATCGAATATGGGCCCGGATAGAGCCTGAATGCGAGGGAACGTCAGCAAAAAGGGCTAGCCCAGCCAGCCGTCGGTAGAGGTATGCCTGCCTGCNTTACCGCGCTCACGACCTCCCGTGCTGAGTGACNCTGATAGTTCTCTGCCTGTTTCNTAAAGAGGACTTTGCCTTCTTTGTCATCGACCGCTAGTGTAGTCAGCACTGGCAACGCCTCGAGTGCGACTTCGCTCATGNGGCTTNAGTGGATCAATTGGGTGCCTAGGCCAAAGGCTTCCGTCGCGCCTAGTTCGCGGTCCGACAGCATGATGGCATCGAGGCTGTGTGCGCTCCGGGGCGGCGGATCTTCTCGGACATNTCTGTGAAGATGGTGAGAAGTGGGACGTTACGCGTCGCGAACTCATCCTCAAGCTNGGTCCATCACTGCAACTCGGCGACACAGTAGGGTCACCATTGTGCGCCGAAAAAANTCGATCAGTACGGGCGTACTAGTGAGGCATCTCCGATGCGAAGCGCTAACCGGCATAGTCTAGGCCGTCAAAACCCGGCAGCGTGTCGCCCGCCCTCATGGGATTATCGGCAAACTGCTGGAGCTNATAGCGACCGTGAGCGGTATCAACAAGCTCTTCCTCGATGCTTGCATACCAACGTGTACCCGCGATAAACGTGGCAATGCTGAGCGCCGGGACTAGGAGAAAAGCTATGATCAAAAGCCTGCTGTCTTCAGCTAACGTAACCTGATTAGCCAGGCGAAACCAGGTCAAGACACCCGCCGTGGCCGCGCCTAGACCGGCGACACCAAGTGCCGTTCCGGCTGCCTTGTTTCGACTCATCGTCAGGCACTCGGTGCGTCGTCGGGTTGTTCGTTTGCGGCGTCACCTGCCCTCCGCGTCTCGAGTTGGCGCGTGATGTCTTCGTGGGTTGTGCGATCAATCCGGTAGTAGAAAAAGAAGATCACACCAAGTAGTGAGAAGAACGAGGTTGCCGGGCCGACAAAGAATCCCAGGTTCCACAGTATGTCGTCAGGCACGCTGCCGACGGTGGCGTTCTCAGGGAAGGCGACAATGTCGAGGATTATCCCACCGATGAACAAACCCAGTGCCCCAGTTGCTTTGTTGGCAAAAGCACGTGTGGAGTAGATAGCACCCTCACGCCGTTTGCGAGTGCGCAACTCGTGGGCGTCAGCCAGATCGGCATACATGGAGTTGTAGGTTGCTCCGAGGATTGGCAGCGTGGACGCGCCGATGAAAATGACGGTGAGGTAGATCCAAAGGATGTACGGTGAGCCGTTTTCTGGGAACCATCCGAATCCTGATAGACGCAAAATGATTGGCACGTTGCCAATCGATATCGCTAGGATCCCAAATGCGATCAGGGTGGGCTTCTTGTCGAAACTCCGGGTCAGAAACGGTACCAGGGCAAATCCGGTCGGGAAGGCGATCAGGGCAGCGACGGCGCCAAGCGAGAGTTGTTCTGTAGTGAGCCCCCAGAAATGCACGCCCATGAAGGGTTGTCCAACGGCCTCGATGGAGCCAATCAAGGCGATCAGAATCGAGCCGAAGAACACCATCACAAAGTTTCGGTCTTCGAATACGGCCTTCATATCAATCAGCAGGTTCTGCAACGAGAACCGCGTGGTGGCCTCCGCTTCTCTCAGGTGGGGAATCTCGCCCGCGGTACCAAATACGCAGAGCAATAACGCGCCAACCATGATGAAACTTGCCGTTAAGGCAAATGCCGGGTAACCAGCAGGGTCCAGCAATCCTGGCTGGAACTCCTCAGTGGTCGGAAAAAAAACCAGGTAAATGACAATGGTTGTCGCTGCCCCGGTAAGCGTTCCAACCAGAGAGTTGATCCCGAACAGTGTGGAGCGCTGATGGTAGTCAGGAGCCATCTCCGCCCCGAGTGCCAGATGCGGAATGTGATAAAAGGTCAGCGAACCACGAACGAGAATCGCAAAGGTCGTCAGCCACAGGAATGCGGTCAGATCAGATACACCCGCGGGCGGCGCAAATAGAAAGAAGAATGAGATGGCGAGGGGTAACGCGGCCATCGCGATCATGGGGTGGCGGCGGCCAAACCGGCCTTTGATGCGGTCTGAGACACCGCCGGCAACTGGATCGGTTATGGCATCAAAGGCCAGGGCAATCCCCAACGCTAGGCCTGTGAGAGTGCCGGGCAGGCCTACCAGTTGCTGGTAGTAAAACAGCAGCAGAATGTTGAATCCCTGGTTCTTGATCGACTGCGCCATGTCGCCCATGCCGTAGGCGACCATGACGGGGACGCGCAGATGGTGCTTAGTGCTGTTTTAGCTCATGTCTTTCATCACGGGGCCGTGTGAGAAGACCTTACACTAGTCGCAATCAACGTATTGTGGCGGAGCGCCGGCCATAGATGGCGTGCTTCGGCCACCTGGGAGCGTTAGTCTCGGCGGTCTGGCAATTGTTGGCAGNAAACTGATGGAACTCAAGGAAAGCGTGGTTCAGGTTGGGCGTCTGTTGGACCGCTGGCTCGATTTTACATCGTGGTTAATGCAGGTCCCTAGCCTTTCGGTTGGAGTGTCTGTGCAGGGCGAAGTGGTATTCGCTAAGTCATATGGCTTTGAGGATCTTGAGACGCGTAAGCCGGCCAGTCCCGGTACGCTTTATCGCATCGCATCACACTCCAAACTGTTTACAGCAACCGCAATTATGAAGCTGTTCGAATCTGGGCAGTTGCGTCTGGATGATCCGGTTCGCCAGCATCTCCCCTGGTTTGTCGCTAATCGCGACCCGAACATGGCGCTTGTAACCCTGCGTGAACTGCTGACCCACGCCTCTGGCATCAATCGGGATGGGCAGACGGGTCACTGGATCCATGACACTTTCCCTGATGCCGANGCCATCCGAGNGCAGGCTACCAGCGGTCTTTCAGTGTTTGAGGGTCTGGAGCACTGGAAGTANTCGAATATGGGTTACACGTTGCTCGGGCAGGTCATAGAAGCGGTNACTGGCAAATCTTATGAGGAAGCGGTAATGGAGCTGGTNGTCGCGCCCATGGGGCTCGCCGACACATCGCCTGATTTCGATGAGCACATGTTAGAGCGTCATGCGACCGGGTATGGCATCTGCTATCCAGGTCGCGAGCGCGAGCGCTTTCCTCACGTGCACGCTAACGCAATGAATTCGGCTACTGGATTCAGTAGCAACGTCCGTGACCTCCTGCGCTTCTACAGTTTCCACCTGTTTGGAAACGAAAGCTTGCTGTCTGATCGCAGCAAGCGCGAGATGCAGCGGGTTCAGTTCCTGGATAGCCCTCTTGCCTGGGGGATCGGCTTCGCCATCGAACACACGGGTAGGGAGTCGACCGTAGGCCATGGTGGCGCCTACCCGGGTTTCATGACGGCTTCGGCGCTTAACCCGGCGAGCGGTTTGGCTATTGTCGTGATGACGAGCGCTATGGACGGTAATCCACAGAGCTTCCTGCGTGGCATCGAGAGCCTGGTTAACTATGCGGCCCGGAATACCGAGGCGTTGCAGCCTTTGCAGTCCGACAACGTGGCGCTCTACGATCAGTTGGCTGGTTTCTATGGCAGCCGATGGGGCGTGCAGGCTGTGGACCGGGTAGGGGGGAAACTGGTAACGCTTTTTTCTGGTCCAGCGGCGCTGCCGGGAGAGGTAGCCGCGCGGCTTGATTACCTTGGTGGGTCAGTGTTCAAGGTTGCACACGGACCCAAGAACGGAATGTTTGGCGAGAAGCTCACGTTTGTCCAAGACGACGGGGGGTACCGGATGGAGTCCGGGACCGGAGTCGTGCACCGGTTTCCGTTCAAGCGCTAGCGGTGGCTTCAGGCTCCCGCCTTCCTGTGAAGAGGTCTTACTATTCTGTGAAACCGCTGCAAGATCGGCGCTTGTATCGAGGGAAACCCGCTACATGGCTTTGTGCGGACCAGCTGGCTGACTGTGTGCGGGCAGCATGCGTAAATCGGGGATGGGCTGGCTGCAAGCGGCGTACTTGAGTCTGGCTGAACTCGGACGGTTAGCGCGTTGCGCGGGTAAGTTTCAACTATCGTACAAAACTCGCCAGCGGGAGGCGATGGCGAGCGTAGCGGTGATCCCTGTCAAGGTGAACACGCTGAAGGTTGCATGGGTGCCGACTATCTCAATCATGGTGCCGCCGGCAATTAGGCCCATTGGCAGACCATAGACTGCAAGCATCCGAACGCCCGAGACTCGGCCACGGAGCGATTCGTGCGTGGTGGTAAGCAGTAACACCGACATGGAGATCATCGAGAAACTCTGTGCGGCACCTATTGCCACAATGATCACAGTTGCTGGGAGAGGCTGCGTCATGAGCCCAAAGGCGAACAGCAGCGAGTACCAGATCAGGGTTGCCACCACCGTTGNGCGCCCAGGGCGGGAGCCCTGGAAAAAGGCGAGGATCAATGAGCCAANCAGGGCACCCACCGCATAGCNTGCGACAAGTCTTGCGAGCCCGTTCTCGTCNAGCCCAAACACATTGCGGGCGACAACCGTGAGCAGACCGTGGGTGATGGGAAAGGCGGTCANGTTGACCAGAAAGGCGAGGCACATGATCCCTAAAATGGTTGGCGTCTCGCAGACATAACGGAAGCCAAGCTGCAGGTCCTTGAGGGGGCGTGCGTCGGCGCGCGCTCGAGGCCGAGGCGCGCTGATTCCGGTTGCCGTCAGTATGCTTGTGACATAAAACCCCACCACGGCACCGTAGGCGATCCCGATGCCCACGGTTGATAGCAAACCTGCTCCCAGCAAAGCGCCAGCGATACGTGCACTGTCCATTGTGATACGTGACAGGCCCATTGCATTGGGCAGGGCCTCGGGTGCAAATGTGTCTGCAATCAGCGAGTGTCTGACCACAAGGTCCGAGGGCCGCGCAAGTCCGGAGACAGCCGCAACTGCAAACAGTTTCCACGGCTCGACAGTGCCCACAAGCCCGAGTGTCATGATCGTCGCGGCGAGGCTGAGGTAGATCAGACGTATGCCAATCAGCATCGTTTTGCGATCGATACGATCTGCTAGCACGCCAAAAAAGGGACTGAGCAGGGTGCCCGTGAATGCCAGCGCAGAGAAAGCTGCGGTCAGGAGGACCGAGTCGGTTTCGACTAATACAAACCAGGATAGTATGAGCGTTTCCATCTCGAACGCCCATGAGGAGAGCAGATCTGATGGCCACTGGAAGCGGTAGCTGCGAGCACGAAATGCAGCAAGAAAGCCACTGGCTGGCGTTTGGCTTTCAGCCATTGTCCGATGCTACAGAGNCAGCGCGCAACGGGCGGTTTGCCAGCACCAGACCGGCAAGAACGAGCCCCAGGGCGATCAGAAAGAGAGGGGTTAGTGGGTCGTCAAACAGAAGCCAGCCCGAGAGCACACCTGCAAGGGGCGCGAGGAGGCTGAAGGACGCAATGTTGGAGGCTGGGTAGACGGAGAGCAGCCAGAACCAGACCACAAATCCGATGGCGACGATACCGATGACCTGGAACGCGAAGATTCCGACGATCGTTGGTGTTGGAGTCCGGATCGGATCACCCACAAAGAGCGCGACTGCCAGGAGGACGCAGGCAGACACAACGAGCTGATAGAGTAGGTTCATCTCATGACTGCAATGTTGCAGGCTCGAGAGGCGGGTAAGCAGCGCAATCGAGCCCCAGCAGAGAGCAGCCAGGATGGCGGCTAGGTCTCCCAATAGGCTGGCGTTGGGTGAGGATTCGCGGTCGCCGACAAGGGCAATCCCTACGCCACAGATGGCTAGGATGAGGCCTACAACTTTGGCAGGAGTGAGCTTCTCCCCGGGCAGGAGAAAATGCGCCACGATCGCGAGCCAGATAGGCATCGTATAGAAGAACAGCGAAGCCCGAGCGACAGTAGTGAGGTCAATTGCCAGGAACAGCAGACAGAACTCCCCTGAGAAGAGCAGCCCGTTGGCAAGCCCGGGTGCCAGGGATCCATCTCTGATGGAGAGTCGCCGCCTTGCCCAAAGCGCGAAGGCGAGCACTGGGACAATGGCACACGCTGAACGTAAGCCCGCCTGAAAAACGGGGGCAAACCCGTCGTTCACGATCTTCACCAACGCCTGGTTCAACCCAAGCAAGATGTTGAAGCCGATCAGAATGCTGGCGGCAAGGGCGTCGATTTGTTGTTTGCGCTCGATGTTGGCTCCGGCGGGCGGTGTTGTGCCCGTGCCTCCATCGCAGCGAGCAAGTATGGCGCAGGGTGNCCGGTACGTCTCAGCCGGTTGGCGCCATGCGCTCAGCCCGCTCCTTCTCAACCAGGTGTCGCATGATCTCNAGCATTCGTTTTGGGCCNATTTCGGAAGTGGTGCGAACCCGGTACTTGCCNGCCACAACAACGGTTGGCACGGACGCTACCTGGAGCTGGCGTTGCAACTTGTCGGCAGCTGCCATGCGCCCGAGGACACGCTGCGATTTGTACATCTCAATATACCGCGNGGCCGTCACGTCGCGCCCGTCGATCCAGCGGCTAATGGCTTCGGGCGTCGAAAGTTGCCGCCTCGTTACGTGCAGTTCGCGGAAAAATGGAGCGTGNACCTCATCAAAGATTCCCAGTTCTATGGTGGTGTAGAGGTGGGTACCCAGGACGCGCCAGTCTTCGTTGCTAAAGACTGGCGAGCGACGGAAGCGAATGAAATCTGCGTTGTCTTCAACCCATGTTTCAAGTATTGGATCGAAGTTGNAACAGTGGATGCACCCGTAGGAGAAAAACTCGATCACGTCTACCTTGTCGCCGGACGTACGGACCGGGTTGGTGATCAGGGTGTAATGCTTGCCCTCTACAAACTCTCCGGCNGGTGACTCGGCCAGCACCAGCCAGAACAGATAGCCGACTAGTGCCAGGACTGCGAAGCCAACGGCGCCGAGAGCAATCTTCTGGGTGCGGAGGACTTTGTCTCTGCGGCGTGCCACGTGGTTGTATCTTCGTTCGGTGATTACTAGGTCTGGATATTAGCACCGCTTACGCGTTCATAGGTCTGCGGTAGGGTGGTGTCGGGCATGACGTTGCCAGCACACTTCATTACACTCGTCGCTCTNTCGCACGACGCTGTTGGAGATTCAAATGACCCGTATGCCTGCTCTAAGTCTGGCTGCTGTGCCAGGGCGCCGCAATGCGACGATCGAACTGGCGCGAGAAATAGAACGCCGTGGCTTTAGCGGTATTTTTGGCCCGAGCCTCGGTGACTCCATGGCCCTCTGCGAAGCGCTTGCCTTCGCCACCAATGAAGTCATCTTTGGGACCAGCATCGTGCCAATGTACTTTCGTTCGGTNCCGGACTACGCCCAGACNGCAAGCTTTATCCACGAAGTATCCGGCGGCCGATTTCGTTTTGGCGTGGGCGTCAGCCATGGGCCCGCGCTCGCTGCCAGAGGCATCACGGCAGGCAAGCCACTGGCCGATACGCGCCAGTTCGTGGCCGATCTCAAGGCTGTACCTAGAGCCGGCGAGTTGCCGCCAATCGTTCTTGCGACTCTCCGGAAAAAGATGATCGCGTTGTCCGAGGAAATCGGCGATGGCATGGTGTTTGCNAACGGAGCACGCTCCCATATGGTGAAGTCGTTGAGCGTGGTCTCAGATGCGAGGCGTAACGATGATAGGTTCTTCATAGGCGACATGATTCCAACTTGCATCAACGATGACGTCGAGGCTGCGGCTGCGGTGAATCGGCGTACGCTGACCAGCTACGCAATGTTGCCCAACTATCGGAATTATTGGAAAGAAGCCGGTTACGTTGAGGAAATGGAGGGGATCGAGAAGGCGCTCTCCGACGGAGATCAGGACAAGGTGCCCCANTTCCTAACTGACAAGTGGCTGGCGGACTGCACNCTGTTCGGCCCAGCAAGTCACGTACGTGAGCAGATCGAGGCCTGGTTCGACGCGGGCATCAAGACACCAATTCTTGTCCCAAGCTCCGCCAATGGCGGCCAGATGGTTGCGTTTGAGGAATTGCTCTCGATCTTCTGATCCCGTGCGGACGGCTCAGGGCAGTTTGCTGCCTTGGAGCTTTTGTTTTAGGCGCCGGCGTCATTGAGCGGTGAGTCCATGACAAGTCCTGTGACGACTAGCGCTGTAAAGTTAAGAAAGGCTTGGGCGGCTTCCACGTGAGTGGCATCTGCTATTGGGCCGCTTCGCCCGGTCCTATCATGACCATGACCATGACCATGACCATGACCATGNCCATGACCATGACCATGGCGATGGCTGGCGCCATGATCGCGGTCAGAACATGATTCCGGAAATCCCTGGCGCATTTCGCCTTGAACAGACCGGCGAGGAGCGGACAGACAAGGATGTTGANCAGGAACCCTGCAATCATGATGGCGGGTTCCACCGGCAAGCGTCCATCCAGATTGATGTACACAAACCCTACGGGCCTCATTCGAATAGCAGCGCGAGCTGCTGCAGATAGTTATCGACGCTCNGGATTTAGTACGTCCTTAACTCCGGAAAGGACCGTTTAATCATCTACTACACCTCGACGTCGTTCGCCGTGGGGTTCTGGGCGATGTAAGGCACAGTGGTTGAGACTACCCAGACAGGAAGCCCTACATATACATCGCCATGGCTGCAGCCTGGACGTCGAGGGCAGGTTTGTTCATCCCGCTTCTCCTCGGTCAGTAGTGGTTGGTGCCCTCAACGCTAGTCAATGCCAGCGAGACCATCATCCACTGTGAGTCACGTATAGCGCATCCGGAGAGTCAGCCGGGCTTTGCCAGAAAAGGACTGACATGGTCCATAAACGTCCTCAGCTGATCGTGATGTAGCCAGTGGCCCGCATTTTCGACCACGTGAATTTCGGCGTTATGGAAGTGTTTCAGCGTATCGTTCTGTCCTGTGCGATGGCTGTAGCCGTTGTCGGAGTTGAGCAACAGCGTGGGCGAGGCAATGTTCTCCCAGAGTTTCACAGTGTCACCGAACGGAATGTGATAGGGCGCCCTAGAGTGTGTGTAGTTATCGAACTTCCAGGTAAATGTGCCATCCTCATTGCGGTTGCTGCCGTGTGCTGTGAGGTGTTCTGCCTGTGTTGAGCTCAGATGGCTGTTCATCTTCTGCATCCGTGTCTGGGCTTCGCCAACACTTTCGTAGCGGCGCGGTTGGCGCGCCGCCAGGCTGCGGGTGTGATCGATCCAGTCAAGAATGCGTTTGCGAGCCTCGCCGCGCTGGTCAAACGCCGGGTGCCCTCCAATGCCCTCGACAGAAACCAGGCTAGCTGATTTTTCAGGGAACAACCCAGCGAACAGGCAGGCAAGGGCGCCGCCGAACGAGTGTCCGATGATGTGCACAGGTTGTAGTTGCTCTTGATCGATGAGCTGTACCAGATCGAATACAAAGTCGAGGTAGGCGTAGCTCCCTCCCATAGACCACTCTGAGTCCCCGTGACCGCGTAGATCCGGTGCGACAACGTGGTAGTTCAAACAGAGTTCTTGGGCTACCCAGTCCCAGCTATGGCAGTGGTCCTGCACGCCGTGAATCAGCAAAACGTGGGGNGCGCCGGGATTTCCCCAGTCCAGGTAATGCAGTTTGAGTCGTTGCGAAAAGTAGGTGTGCGAAGTTGGTCTGCGTTCGGAGATGGTGCTCACGGTGACTACTCAGAAGGCAACTTCGCGTTGCATGATCTGGTCGTAGTAATCGCTGTCGAGGCGACTGTAGGTCTCATCCTGCGGGCGCCTTACGTAAAGGTCATCGCCGGTCTTGTCGAGGTGAAACGCCTGTTCACGTAGATCATTCTTTTGCAACTTGTGCGTTGAAGTTGTNGGAAGTTCCTTTAAGACCCGGAGGAATACGGGTTGCGCGTAGCTCGGTAGATTCGAGCGTATGTGTTNGGATATCGAATCGAGATTGGGTGCCTTTAGGCCCTCGCGAAAGACTACCGCCGCCATGCCAGCGCGGCCGTCTGTACCCGGGATCATCACGCCGTAGACGTTCGTAAAGATGATGTCCGCATGTTGATTGATGATCTCGCCAACCTCGTTGGTGGAGACGTTTTCGCTCTTCCACCGGAAGGTGTCCCCAATTCGATCAACAAACTGATAGTGCTTCTGTCCAAAAGCNAAGCCGACGCTGACTGTCNTCATNAGGTCACCACTGTTGAACCAGGTATCACCTATTTCAAAAACGCNTCGTAGCAGCTTCTTTTCGCTGGCTTCGCGGTTGGTGTAACCTTCAAACTCGGACTTTTCTGTCACCTGGATTAGNAGCAGACCCGGCGCCCCTTCGGAAACTCGTTTGCAGAGCCCATCAGATGTTCGAACTATTTCATCTGCAGCAACGTCGTATTCGATGAGCGCACAGGGGGCGATGGGCAGACCCACGGTGGCGTCCTTATTGAACAGGTTGGCAAAGCCACCGTTACCCTCGCTTGCGGCATAGAACTCGCCGATTCGATCGATTGCAAAGCGATCCTTGAACTCCTGCCAGATGTCCGGGCGCAGGCCATTGCCCACTATCGTGCGAATTGGATTGTCTGCATCTCCCTGGCTGGTTGGACGGGATAACAAGTAGCGGATGAACTCTCCGATGTACACAAATGAGGTGCAGTTGTGTTGGCGAATGTCATCCCAGAAGGCGCTCACCGAGAGCCGCCGTTTGATGACGGTGGATGCGCCAACGGAGAAGGCCGAAGACAAGCCAATAATCAGCCCTGTGCCATGGTACAACGGCAGACAGTTGTACATACGATCTTTCTGGCCAATGCGTTGAAGCAGAGACGCCGACATCATCGCTGCCGGGAGGACACGCTTATGTGAAACGACAGCAGCCTTGGGGAGCCCTGTTGTGCCAGAAGTGAAAATGAAGAACGCGGTGTCCTTGAGTCGAACGCTGTTGGTTTCGAGCGGGTTGCCGCTCCCATCGCCGTGCGTGTCGAGGCCGACGGCCCAGTTGGGGGGAGGCTCCGTACCCCCGTCCGCAACGTACAGGTAGTCCTCACCGTCGTTCAGGTCGAGTTCGCCTCTGACCTCGTTCAAAGTCTCGGTCAACTCTTCGCCAAAAATGCAGGTCTTGGAATTGATGAGCTTGATACAGTGTGCCAACGGGGCACGGGTCAGATTGGTGTTTATCAGACCTGCAATCGCACCAAGCTTGACGATCCCCGCCAGAGCAGCGACAAAGTCGATCCGGTTCTGCATGAAGAGAGAAACGCAGTCGCCTGCACCAATGCCGCGTGCCTTGAGCGTTGCGGCAACGTAATTGGCACGATCGTTCAGCTTGCTCCAGGTCACTGACTCCCCGTCACAGATCAGCGCGATCTCATTGGGCCAAGTGGCCGCATTGGTCTCCAGGAGCAATCCAAAGGAGTCGTTCGCATCGCCGTCGGGCGCTTTGCGGGTCGCGGCGGTATACAGGACCTTCAGGTCACCAAAAAAGTCAGTGAGGCTCATGGTCGACTCGGGCTTTTGAAAGATCTGGAGTGTAACGCTTTTGTTCGTTTCTGAAGCGCCTGGGATCGTGTGTCGGAGCCGCCCATGACGGATATTGAGGTGCTATCAGTTCGCAACTGAGCTAGGCAAGGCTGGATCGCTCTTATGGTGCTTCTGGCGCCAGGGATGAGACCCGGGTTTGTGATGGAAGCCAGGAATACGCAGCTGGGGTCTGCTTCGGTACATTGTGTGTTTGTGCGATTCGTAGGCGGCTATGCCGTTAACCCTGTCTTTACCGGTACCGCAGGCCCAGGTCGAAAATAGAAATCGTCCGGCCGCACAATTTGACCCCCACTTGAGCTCAACCTCTGGCCCTTCGGGTACGGGTGTTGAATATACGGATGTGGTGCTATTGTGGCTTTCGTGCTGTGCGTCAAGGCACTTAAGGCTTTTATTATGTGTCTTATATCAGGAAGTGCTTACAACCTGTTTTTTTCGGGCTCAGCCGCATTGTCAACCAGGGTCAGTTGTCGAGATTTTGACATCAATTGGCCCGTTTCCACTAGAAAATCAGGGCTTTTGCGCCAAATTGTCCCCGCAGTTATGCACACGCGTTGAAATCCTGAGACAAATTGCTGACGAGCGCGCCTCTTTGCGGATTCTTTAGAGTGGAAACGCGTAAGCCATTGAAAAATAGGGAATTGCGTGTTCTGGTCAAAAAATGTACAAAGCCGCGGAATTCAGGTATTCCGGGCGCTGCGGAGCATTTCAGGTGTGTTATCACCAGAGTTATCCACAGAAAATGTGGAAAACGTGAACGAATGGCCAACTTGCTCCGGTTCAGCCTCGGCTCTGCCGGTGAAAGAGTGCTGGTGTCCCGTAAGAGCTCGTCAGCGAACCGCTGTTTTTGCCGGTAACGGGCTAGCTCCTAGCGCCCTTCGTTCCCGGTTTGGAGAAGGGTGAGGCGTGACCCGTCAGTTTGTGGTCAAAGCCAGGGGTACACCTACGGACGCCGCTTCCTTTCGAGCGGGCGTTGGAAATGGGCCACACGTCGAGTTTCTCGTTCGCATCCTCGCGGACGCGCTCTTTGTGGCGCAGGATCACCGGATCGACACCGCGGTGCATTTGGTTCTCGAACGCGGCGGTGCTTACTCCAGGGTGGTCACCTTTGATGGAGCACGCATTGGCGCTCTTGGAGGTCTGCACGAGGCCGCATTGGTGGAGGCTGTTGCGACATCACTTGATGCGGCGCGTAACCTTGCGAAGGACGCGCTCATCGAGCTGGANAACGGGGTTTGCGTACGCACAACCAGTTTTGAGCACTTTGTACGTACCCTGTCTGAGGTGCACCCCATGTTCCTGCTCGACCCGAAAGGTGCTGATGCGTCTACTTTGCAGGAGGTTGCTGATCCGGTATTCGTGCTGACCGACCACACGCCGCTGCCACGCAACACAGCTCGCTGGTTGCGCAGGATAGGTGCTGAACCTCTTACGCTAGGTCCAACGATGCTGTTGGCCTCCCAGTGCGTGACCCTGCTGCATGGCATTTTGGACGTGCGTGCCTGACGGCAGGCACCGGGCGCTGGGCGAAAATCTCCGCGATGGTGTCCGAAACTCGAGCGGAAGGGCCTGCCGGCAGCCCGGGGGCAGTTGGCACCTCAGTAGGCCAGGGAATCCGGCTATAATCTGCAGCNCTTTTCTCTNGGTGGAGCATCATGTCGGACGCGAAAGAAACGATCGCCATTTTGGGCGGTACCGGCGACTTAGGCGGAGGCCTTGCTCGGCGCTGGTCGCGGGCNGGCTACACTATTATTATCGGTTCGCGGACGCTGGAGAAAGGTGAGCAGGCGGCGAGCGATCTGCTGGCGGAGTTCCCTGACCTGAACGTGACTGGGATGGAGAATCTGGAGGCCGCAACAAAGGCCAATNTCGTCGTTCTGACGGTACCNTTTGCACACCAGGTCAGCACCCTGGAAGTTGTGAAACCCNGTCTTATCGGCAAGGTGCTAGTGGACGTTACTGTGCCGCTCATGCCTCCGAAGGTTGGCACGGTGCAGATGCCGGAGCGTGGTTCTGCGGCGGAAATGGCACAGGACACGGTGGGTGAAGATGTGCACGTAGTCTCGGCATTNCAGAACGTGGGTGCGCAGCATCTNCGCGAGGATCATGCAATAGCGTGTGATGTGCTCGTGACTGGCAATAAGCGGGCAGCCCGCGACAAGGTTATCGAACTCGTNGAGGCGGTTGGTCTGAAAGGTTGGCACGCAGGGCCCCTCGCCAATGCCGCAGCAGCCGAGGCGCTGACCTCGGTTCTCATCACCATCAACCGGCACCACAAGATTGAGGGCTCTGGGCTGACGATCACCGGCGAGCCCGCGTCCGGGGACTAGGTATGCAACTCGCCTTCATAGGAGTACCGGGCATTCCCATGGTGGAGCCTGGGGACAACCTGCTTGATTTGATTGACGCAGGGCTCGCCAGCATGGGTGAGTCTGTCCAGGATGGGGACGTGCTTGTCCTCGCACAGAAGATCGTCTCTAAGGCGGAAGATCGCTATCTTGACCTGCGCACGGTCGAGCCAACGTCCGAAGCTGAGGCGCTGGCACTCGAGGTCGACAAAGATCCTCGCAAGGTGCAAGCGATACTCAACGAGTCGGTCGAGGTTGTGCGTAAACGTCCGGGGGTACTCATAGTGGAACACAAACTCGGCTTTGTGCAGGCGAATGCCGGGATCGATCAGTCGAACATTGCGGGTGACCCCAACGATCCCGAAGCCATTTGCCTGCTGCTGCCCATGGACCCCGATGCTAGCGCCCGAGCGCTGCGCGAGGCGATAGCCACCAAGCACGGTCACCGGGTTGGCATCATTATCAACGACAGTATCGGGCGAGCCTGGCGCAATGGCTCGCTGGGGCTAGCGATCGGCGTGGCCGGATTTACTGGCCTCGAGGATCACATTGGCGGCCACGACATTTTTGGTCGTGAACTGGTTGTCACTCAGGTCGGTGCCGCTGACGAGATGGCGGCTGGAGCGTCGCTGGTCATGGGGCAGACCGACGAGAAAACCCCGGTTGTGCTGGTACGCGGATACGCGCCGCGAGAGCCGGCAGAGGCAGAGCGACGCGGTGTGAGGCCCCTGATCCGGCCCCGTGACATGGACCTTTTCCGTTGATAATGGTGGGTAAGGGGTGTTGAGGGGTGAGTGAAGGACATGTGCTCGCGCTTTCGGGTGGTGTGGGTGGCGCGAAGCTGGCGCTCGGACTCTCGCGTATCCTCCCTCCTGAGCAACTCACCATCGTCGCGAACACGGGGGACGATTTCAGCCACCTAGGTTTCACGATCTGTCCTGACCTTGACACCGTAATGTATACGCTCGCTGGGGTTTCGAACCAGGAGGTCGGCTGGGGTCTGGAGGGCGAGAGCTGGAACTTCCTTGACGCGTTGGGGGTCCTCGGGGGCGATAGTTGGTTTCGCTTGGGCGATCGCGATCTTGCAACGCATGTCCTCCGGACGCGAGCGCTGGCGACCGGCGCAACGCTTTCTGAGGTGACTGCACAGCTTGCGGGCGCGCTCGGCGTTCGCCATCCGATCGTGCCCATGACAGATGATCCGGTGCCGACAATTGTGGAATTGAGAGCCGGCGGTACGCTGGCCTTTCAACATTATTTCGTGCGTGATCAATGTGAGCCGGTAGTCTCGGGGTTTCACTTTGACGGCATTGAAGCCGCGAACCCATCTCCTGGCTTCGCCAAGGCGCTGCAGCGGGAAGACCTGGAATGTGTGGTCATCTGCCCGTCCAATCCGTTCGTCTCGGTCGATCCGGTGTTGATGCTGCCGGGTGTGCAGGCTGCGCTGGATGCGAGTCCTGCTCCGGTCGTCGCAATTTCGCCGATTGTTGGAGGTCAGGCGCTAAAGGGCCCGGCAGCGAAGATGATGGATGAGCTTGGCATGCCCCGTGACCCAGTATCGGTGGCGCGTCATTACCGAGGTCGGATTGACGCCCTGATCATCGATCAGGCGGACGCTGATCTGCTGGGCATCGTCCAGGACACCGGGCTTGGCGCTACTGTGACCAACACTGTCATGGTAACGTTGCAGGATCGCGCCCAGCTGGCTCGGGACACACTCCAGTTTGCGGCAGACATTCGCGGTTGATCCCGCATATGGTGGCTGCACCGCGGCCCCACCGTACAACCATCTTTGACACGAATGACCTCGAACCACACCCAGGCTGACCGATCCGCGCCTGATGGCACGATACGCCGGGGCGGCGTCTACGCGGTCATCCCGATCAAGCAGATTGCTGACGCAAAGCAGCGTTTGTCGGGGCTGCTGGATCCGGCGCAGCGTAGCGGTCTGTTCCGTGCGATGGTTGAAGATGTTCTGGCCGTCGCGACCGGCTGTGCTCGGCTCGATGGCTGCGTGGTCGTCACCGATGACCAGGAGGTAACCGACCTGGCAGATTCTTTTGGTGCCATCACACTTGCCGAACCTGAAGAGCGGGGACTGATCCCTGCGGTAACTGCTGCCGGCAGTTGGTTGCGTAAAGCCGGCGCGGCTGCGATGGTGTTTATGCCGGCGGACGTGCCGCTTGCGACCGCAGCGGAGATTGAGCAGGCCATTAGTACCTGGCAGCGGCTTGAAGGTGGTGGTCCGAAGATGGTGATCGCACCAGCGGAGGATCTCGGGGGCTCGAANCTGTTGTTGACAGCGCCACCCGGGTGCATCCCGTTTGCGTTCGGGATCGATAGCTACCGCAAACATGTTGCGATAGCGCGGCAAGCAGGCCTCAACCCGGTTACGCTAAAGCTTGAAGGAGTGGGTCTCGACATCGACTTCCCCGAGGATCTCAAAGCCCTTGCACTGCGACGTGAAGGTGCGTCCGGGGCTCCTCGCACACTCGGATTCCTTGCCTCAAGTGGTACTATCGAACAGCTTGAAAGTGCACTCTCGTCCGAGAGTGCTGACAGAGACGATCCAATGGGTCTGGGGGCAACGTGAGCGACGCGCAGCAAGGCATGCGGGATATTCTTGAAGCCGCGGTGGCCGGGCAACTGCCAACCGATGCCGAGGCTCTTGCACTCGCGGACTTCGAGGACACTTCGCGCTTGGTTGCTGCCGCGGGGCAGATCCGCGACGCGGGGTTTGGCAATACCATTTCGTACTCGCGCAAGGTATTTATCCCGCTAACNCACTTGTGTCGCGACGTGTGCCACTACTGCACATTTGCCCAGGTGCCGCGTAAGCTGAAAGCTCCCTACCTGAACCCCGATGAAGTACTCAAGATTGCGCGCGACGGGGCNAAAGCGGGCTGTAAAGAGGCACTCTTTACCCTCGGTGACAAACCGGAGTTGCGCTACAAGGCTGCGCGAGAGGGCCTTGTCGAGCTCGGTCAGGAATCGACCCTGACATATCTTCGGGACATGGCGGAGCTTGTTTATAAGGAAACGGGGCTGTTTCCTCATCTGAATCCCGGCCTGATGGATGCAGCTGACTTTGAAGTGCTTCGCAAGGTGTCCATTTCGATGGGCATCATGCTCGAGTCGTCTTCGGAACGGCTGCTNNCAAAAGGCATGCCCCACCATGGTTCGCCCGACAAGGTGCCGTCAAAGCGCATCGAGACCATGCGCCTTGCGGGTGAAGCGGCAGTACCGTTTACCTCCGGTATATTGATCGGGATTGGTGAAACCCGCNCCGAACGGGTGCAGTCGTTGCTTGACCTGCGGGCGGTCTATATGGACTTTGGTCACCTGCAGGAGATCATCATTCAGAACTTCCGCGCGAAGGAAGAGACCCTGATGGTGAACGCACCAGAGCCGGATTTGAACGAACTGCTCTGGACTATTGCCATNGCACGGATTGTCTTTGGCCAGGAGATGAACGTACAGGCACCGCCGAACCTTTCGCCGGGCGTGCTCCCGCAGATCGTTGATGCGGGCATCAACGACTGGGGTGGGGTGTCACCCNTGACCCCGGACTTTGTTAATCCCGAAGCGCCCTGGCCGCATCTCGCTAACCTCGCCAATGAAACTGCTGTGGCNGGNAAACATTTGCTGGAGCGCCTGGCGCTCTACCCGGCGTGGGCCAGGGACGTTGAGCGCTGGATTGACCCGGAATTGCAGTCCGCGGTCCGTCAGGCAGTCGATGGCCAAGGTTTTGCCCGNACTGAAGGCTGGGCNGCCGGCGCGGTTGAAGAGCCTCCGGAAGCCGATCTNGCGCGGGTTACTGCGATTGCCAAACTGGCACCAGGGNCGGACGTCGCCGCGATCCTTGCCAAGGTCGAACGGCAGGAGAAACTAGNTGAGGCCGATATNGTCCGGTTGATGCAGTCCCGGGGNGATGACTTCACTCACGTTTGCGCGGCGGCAGACAAGCTCCGGCGCGAGGTGGCAGGTGATACGGTCACCTACGTGGTCAACCGTAACATCAACTACACAAACGTCTGTTATTTCAAATGCCAGTTCTGCGCCTTTTCCAAAGGCAAAATGAGTGAAAATCTGCGCGGTCGCCCGTACGACCTGTCCCACGAAGAGATTATGCGGCGGACCCGAGAGGCGTATCAGCGGGGTGCGACAGAAGTCTGNCTGCAGGGCGGCATCCACCCTGAATACACCGGCAAGACCTACGTGGACATTGTGCATGCCATCAAACAGGTGGTGCCGGACATGCACGTGCACGCCTTCTCTCCCCTTGAGGTCTGGCAGGGGGCCGAGACCCTGGGAGTNTCCCTCGAGTCTTTCCTAACCGACCTGAAAGANGCCGGGCTNGGCACATTACCGGGTACGGCTGCTGAAGTACTGGACGATGAAGTCCGCGCCACGCTCTGCCCCGATAAGATCAACACCGCGCAGTGGCTTGAGGTAATGGAGGCTGCGCACAAGGTTGGCTTTAACACCACGGCTACGCTGATGTTTGGCCATATCGAGGGTTATCAGCACGTTGCGCGTCATTTGTTGCGGTTACGCGACCTGCAGGAGCGGACAGGTGGGTTCACCGAGTTTGTGGTGCTGCCATTCATNCACATGGAGTCTCCAATCTACCTCAAAGGTAACGCGCGTAAGGGCCCAACGTTCCGTGAGGGGGTCCTGATTCATGCGGTNGCGCGGCTCGCACTGCANCCCGTGTTCCGGAACATCCAGGCTTCGTGGACCAAATTGGGGCATGAAGGCGTAANGGCNTGTCTACGAGCGGGCGTCAACGATCTGGGCGGCACGCTCATGAACGAGACNATCACTCGTGCCGCNGGCGCAAGCCACGGTCAGGAAACCTCGCCGGAGGAAATGGAAGCGATCATCCGTAGCGCGGGGCGCACGCCGCNACAGCGAAGCACCGATTACGGTCAGGCCAGCGAGGTGCAGACGGCACGATCCTTCGGGGCCAAGACCCTGATCGAACCNGAATACACGTCAGCCCGAAAATACGACCGCGGNGCCAAGCGGGACAANTCCGACCTGGTGCGGCCAGGGTTGCTGGATGACGGCGACAAGATCACAAGCGCAGACATCATCTGATGCAGCACCGGCCCTCGNGCCANCCNTCATTCATCAAGCGTCANCCGGCAAGAGGTTTGTATGGTTGTGACTAATTTCTCCGAAATGGCGGCNGAGTTTCTTGAGCGGGTTGCGAAGATCGTGTGGTGTACCGTCTCGACTGTGGATCGTAAAGGGCGGGTCCGATCGCGGATTTTGCATCCGATCTGGGAAGGCAACACNGGCTGGATTGCTACAGGTCGACGGTCGCACAAGGCCAAACACCTAGAAGCCAACCCGTATGTATCGCTGTCATATTGGGATCAGGACCATCAGCAGATTTACGCTGACTGCGAAGCCATGTGGGAAGACGATCAGGCCGANAAGGAGCGTATCTGGCAGCTTTACGCTGATGCNCTGCCGCCACTCGGATACCCGCTTGAGATGATCTGGCAGGGAGGTAAGACGGATCCCAGCTATGGGCTGCTCAAACTCAGGCCCTGGCGAATCGAGATGTCTGCCCTTTCTGACATGATGGGACAGACGCAGCCGAGGATCTGGCACGCGCCGGACGCCTGATTGGCGTAAGTTNTCAGCGTGCAGAAACNTGTAAAGGGGAAACCGAATAACAACAAGGAGTCTGTATGGCAGTTCCGCAACGCATAGCCCTTACGATGCCGCATCCGGATGGCATCCCCGATACGATCAAGTACGCCAAGTGGGCCGAAGCAAACGGCTTCGATGACCTCTGGTTCGCCGACACGCCAGGGGTTGACTCGTTGACGACCGCCGCGTCTGTCGCGATGCTGACAGACCGCGTGAGAATCGGCACCGCTATTATCCCCGTTTTCACGCGTACTCCGGCCGTGCTTGCGGCAACGGCCCAGGTGCTGCACGACGTGTCCAACGGCCGCTTTGTTTTGGGACTTGGATCCTCCAGTCAGTTCATGATGGAAAANATGAATGGCGTAGACTTTCAAAAGCCGCTGACTCGGGTCAAAGAGACAGCGGAAGTCGTGCGCCACATCCTGGCCGGCGAGAAGACCGCATTCGAAGGTGAAACGCTGCGNTCNAAGGGATACTCGCAACCACTAGCTGACGTTCCGGGTGCGGCACCGATCTACATTGCNGGCCTGCGCGCGAAAATGCTAGAGATGGCCGCAGAAGTAGGCGATGGNGTCATCATCAACCTCTTCCCACGGGATGCGCTACCTAAACTGCTCGATCATATTCGCATTGGAGCGGAGCGGGGCGGGAAGAAACTCGAGGACATTGAAATTGTGTGCCGCCATCAGTGTGCCGTCACTGACGACCGGGATGCGGCGCGGAATAAACTGCGCACACACTTTGCNCCATACTACGCCACNCCGGTGTATAACAAGTTCCTGCGCTGGGCGGGCCAGGAAGCGGCAGCCGATGCCATCGCTGAAGGATGGGCCGCGCGCGATAGAGCTAAAACTACGGGTGCCCTGCACGATGAACTGTTGGATTCCATAACCCACGTAGGGTCGCGTGAAAAGGTACAGGATGACATCCGCGATCTCGCGGCCGCAGGCGTTACTACGCACGTCATAGCGTGTGTCGTACCCGAGGCTTACGAGGCGACCGTTGAAGCCTTCACGGCTGAGAACTTCAAACTATAGTGTGCGGGCAGAAGTGCGTACTCCCAACTCAGGAGTGTCGGAGTTATGAAAGTTGACAGCGGACTGATGGGGGACCTTGCCGGCTCTGGTGCTGCCGGNAAGCAGCTTGAAGCGTTGGGTTACGACGGTGCCATTACGGCTGAGACTGCGCACGATCCGTTTTTTCCGCTGCTGCTTGCGGCACAAGAGACGCAGAACATAGAGCTGATCACTTCGATTGCAGTGGCTTTCTCACGGACACCAATGAACCTTGCGAACATTGGCCACGACCTGAATAGCTATTCGAAGGGTCGGTTTGTCCTGGGTCTCGGCTCTCAGATTCGGGCGCACATCACCAAGCGTTTCTCTATGCCTTGGTCTTCACCGGCCAAACGCATGCGTGAGTTCATCACGGCCATGCAGGCGATATGGGATGCCTGGCACAAGGNGGAGCGGCTGGTTTTCGAGGGCGACTTTTACACCCACAAGCTGATGACCCCGATGTTCACGCCAACCGATATCGACTATGGCGCTCCCAAGGTTTTTCTNGCCGCTGTCGGTCCGCTCATGACCGAAGTGGCCGGTGAAGCTGCGGACGGCATCATCATTCACTCATTTACAACAGAAAAGTACCTTCGCGAAGTGACTTTGCCTTCGATTGAAAAGGGTTTGGCCGTTCACGGCCGTTCGCGCTGTGACTTCGAGGTCTCCTACCCGTGTTTTGTTGTTGCTGGCCAAACCGAAGAGGCGTTCAACGCCAGCAGGACTGCCGTATGCAAGCAGATTGCCTTCTACGGNTCGACACCCGCTTACGCTTCAGTACTCGGACTGCATGGCTGGGGCGATCTGCAGCCGGAGCTGAACAAACTTTCTAAACAGGGCCAATGGGACGAGATGGGTACGCTCATCACAGANGACATCCTAAACGCGTTTGCCGTTGTTTCTGAAGACAGCGACGGCGTGGTGGATACCTTCAAGTCGCGTTATGGGGACCTGGTTGATCGCACGACCATGTCAGTTCCAACCCGGGATGCAGAACATAGCCAGGAACTGCTGGCAAGACTCAGGGCCTGAGCGTTGACTGACGATTCCGTAGGCGCAGTCAGCCTTGCGATCAAGGCCCACGGCCAGATCAGTGCCATAGGTCAAGCTGCATGGGATGCGTGCGCTAACCCCGTCGAGGCGAACCCCGAATGCGGTGTGCCCTTCGACCCGTTTACAAGCTATGCATTCCTCTCTGCTCTGGAAGAGAGTGAGTCGGCTTGTGCCAGGACAGGCTGGGCTCCCTATCACCTTGAACTTGTGAGCGAAGACGAAGGCACGCTTGCCGTGATGCCGATGTATCTGAAGAATCACTCCCAAGGTGAATACGTATTCGACTATTCTTGGGCAGACGCGTTCGAGCGCGCCGGCGGCAATTATTATCCAAAGCTGCAGGTGTCCGTACCCTTCACTCCTGCAACCGGCCGGCGGTTGCTGACGCGTCATCGTCCGGACATTGAGGACCTGGAGTCGTATCTGCTTTCTGGTTGCATGCAGGTCGCAGAACAGATGAAGGTCTCATCGGTACACATCACATTTCCGGAAGAGACAGAGTGGCAGCGCATGGGTGGAGTGGGATTCCTGCAGCGCACCCACAAACAGTTCCACTGGCAAAATGATGGGTATGCCACTTTTGATGATTTCCTGGCAGCCCTCTCGAGCAAGAAGCGCAAGAACATTCGTCGCGAGCGACGTGAGGCGTTGACGAACGGCATTGAGATCGAGCTGCTTACCGGCGCTGATCTCAGGGAAGAACACTGGGACGCGTTCTACCAGTTCTATATCGATACTGGGCACCGCAAGTGGGGTTCACCCTATCTGAAGCGCGCCTTCTTCAGCATTATTGGTGAGACGATGCCAGAGAATGTGCTGCTCGTAATGTGTAAACGGGAAGGACGTTACGTTGCGGGGGCTATCAACTTTATCGGCAGTGAGTGCCTGTTTGGGCGCAACTGGGGCTGCGTTGAGGATCATCCTTTTCTGCATTTTGAAGTTTGTTACTACCAGGCGATCGAGTTTGCGATCAGCCGTGGGATCAATCGTGTCGAGGCTGGCGCGCAGGGGCCACATAAGCTCGCACGCGGCTATTTGCCCAGCCATACCTACAGTGCGCACTGGATTGTGAACGAATCATTCCGTGACGCAGTGGACCACTTCCTGACCCAAGAACGCGACTACGTTGATGAGGAGATTGATTACATCAACGAACATACTCCGTTCAGGCGGGAAAATGATGATGGATGACGGGGGTGCGGGCGAGGAGGGACTTCATGCCGTCCACAATGTCCCTCGTTTGGACCCAGTATGTAGGCCGGCTTGAGGATGGGCTCGAAGTAGGTCTGGTAATCGGCAACCGGCCAACTGGAACTAGCATGGATGCCGTGTTCGCTAAAATGGTGGGCCTAACGAGCAAAATAAAGGTAACCAGGGTCTACTCCTTTCCCCGTTGATAGAGCCACATTTGCCAGAACCGACTGACCCGATGGATGAGGAGCAGCACAAACCATNCGGTATGTACTCAGTAACGGCGTTCANAGCNAAAGGTGGATGTCAGATTTCTTAGTGTCCNCAGNAGGCTGAATGTCAGNATCAACGAGTTGNGGNTTGAACAGTGTTGCNAATGTTTCCTGGCNGAGTNGGGCCAGCCCGGGGGAGTCCCCTGCCAGCCCGCAGCTTCTTGCTGCCTACCAGACCTCACCAAAGGGCCTGATGACAGTATCGAAGGTCCACGCGGACTTTGGTTGGTGTGCGACGTGCCAAACATGGTCAGCGATATCGACGGGTTTGCAGAAATAATCATCCGGCGCATCGGGGTTNCCTTTGCGTGTCCACTCGAGGTCAATGACCGCGTCGATTGCAACGTAGGCCACGTGAACTCCAAGGGGGCCAGCATGTCGGGCCATNGATTCAGACAGAATGCGCTGGGCGGCCTTGGTTGGAGCAAACCCGGAGAAGCGTGCCCGGCCGCGATACGCAGACGTATTGCCAGTACAGATGATTGCACCCTCACCGGCTTCGACCATTGCCGGCACTAGCGCCTGCCCCAGGTGAAGAAGCGCCATCGTGTTGACTTCGAAATTGCGCCGCAGGACTTTCTCCTCGATAGAGAGGAAGTCCCCGAACGCGCCGCCCACGGCGTTATGGACCACTACGGCAGGATCGCCCAGGCCACGCTGGACCTGCCTGATCACATCGTCCAGTGCGTCGTTGTCGGTGACATCGCAGGCAAAGGCGTGTGCATCCGGNAGTTCTTCGGAGAGTTCTTTCAGTCGCTCTTCCGAGCGGGCCAGCATGGCGACGNTGTAGTCGCCCGCGAAGCGGCGCACGATGGCGGCGCCGGTGCCGGGGCCAACCCCGGTAACAAGACATACAGGTTTGCTCAAGGGATCTCCTCGGTCCGTCGGCGTAGCCATACATTGTACCAACCGTGCGCCTGGCGTCAGGGGGTGGGCCAATAATAGTGTCGGCGCTTGCGTCAGCGAAGGTAGCTGCGATCCAGCAGAGGTTTGATCGCCTCGAAATGTGCCTGATGGTAGGCGCTGCCCTGATCGAAATCGGCTTTTGTACGCTGGGCCAGCTCAGCGTCCAGTTCCACAAGTTCCTGTCCGGTAGANAGCGCGAGCACCTGTACTTCGCAGGCGCGTTCGAGGTAGTAGAGCTTGTCGAAGGCCTCGGCCATGGTGGGTGAGGCCACCATCACTCCGTGGTTGGCCATGAACAGCACGGACTTGTCATTCATGGCCTCAGCAATGCGCTCGCCCTCCTCAAATGTCTCGGCGAGTCCGTTGTATTCATTGTCGTAGGCGACGTCCTGATAGAACCGCAGACTGTTCTGATGGATCGGGCGCAGGCGCGGGTCCGTCGTACAGGTGAGCGCAGTTGCGTATGGCATATGTGCGTGCAACACGACCGCGCCTCGCGGGTGTCGTTTGTGTACAGCCCGGTGAATGCAGAGGGCGGTGATCTCGGCTTCATTGTCTGGCGCGTGCTCATCAACGGTGATGATGTCCGAGGCACAGACGCGGGACCAGTGGATGCCAAACGGATTCAGCAGAAACCTGTGATCATCGAGTGCGATACTGAAGTGGTTACATATGCCCTCATGCATATTGTGTCGAACAGCCAGGCGCAGCGCGGCAGCGAGATCCTGGCGCAAGTCGCGCTCGTCTCCGGGCAGGTGATGGTGAGTCTGAGTCATGGCATGCCGGTCATCATAGGCAGGTGCCGCTATGATACGTGCTTAGGGCCTGTTGCCTGCGCTGTAATCTGAATAATGAGGTCATTGTGACTGATCCCCTACCTATGCAATCCCCACACGGCGAGGCCCTTGGGATTGTGACGCACGAGAATACAACAACCCGGGCACATCTGACCGTGCCCTATGCCGAGCACCTGGTGGGCGATCCCGACAGCGGCGTCATTCACGGCGGCGTCATCACGGCGGCGCTTGATAACGCAAGCGGTCAGGCGGTGCGCAAGCACCAGGCGTGGGACATCGAGCAGATGATGGCAACTCTTGATCTNAGGNTTGATTACATGAAGCCTGCGACGCCNCATGCCGATCTCATTGTTGAAGCAGAGTGTTACAAGATGACGCGTAATGTTGCATTTGTTCGTGGCGTAGCGTTCCACGANGACCCGGATGATCCGGTTGCAACCTCGGTTGGTACATTCATGCTNGGCACGCGCGNGACGTCGCGCGAGGCAGGCAGCCGNTGAAGTCGCTGCAGAAGCTGCGGNAGGCCGGNCGTGGTCAGGACATGCAGGCNGTGGTGGACGNGATTCCTTATGCNCGCTTTCTTNGNGTTCGGGTCGACATCAAGGGCAACGAGCTTACGACTATCTTGCCGTTCCGGGAGTGTCTCATTGGCAATACGATGTTACCGGCGCTACATGGGGGGGCACTCGGTGCGTTCCTCGAAATGACGAGCGCAATTCAGCTGTTGTACAACACCAGATGCGAGGCGATGCCCAAGACGATCGACATCTCGGTGGACTACCTGCGATCGGGGCGGCCCGTCGACTGCTACGGTCGCGCAGTTGTGACCCGCCAGGGGCGGCGCGTGGCCAATGTCCGGACAGAGGTTTGGCAGGAGGAAAGAGGTAAGCCTATTGCGGCGACTCACGGGCACTTTCTTATGACACCGCTCTGATTGAATCAGGCATGGACTTCACAGCCTTTATGGCGTCAGCTTGGCATTCGATTGGGTAGATTCCGAAGGGCGACCCTGACATAGGGAGGAAACTGGAGGCCATGAGCAATGGGCCATGAAGAGGTGCTGCAGTTCTGGTTTGAGGACATCGAACGCAAGATGTGGTTCAAAAAGGACCTGGAATTCGACACCGTGCTGCGGGAGCGCTTCGGTGCGCTCCATACAAATGCTGCGGCGTGCGAACTTTACTCATGGCGAGAGACTGCGCGGGGGCGAGTGGCGGAGATCATCATATTGGATCAGTTTTCACGCAACCTGTTCCGCGGTGCCCCTCTGGCCTTCGCTCAGGATCCCCTTGCCCTTGCGCTCGCTCAGGAGGCGGTTGCCTGCGAGGCGCATCTGCAACTCTCGCAGGATGAACGCATCTTCTTCTATATGCCGTACATGCACAGCGAGTCGCGGGCAGTTCATGAGGTGGCGTTGACGCTTTTTGCCGAGCCTGGAATGGAAGAGAATTACCGTTACGAGCAGAGGCATAAACAGATTGTTGAACGGTTTGGCCGCTATCCGCACAGGAATGCGGTGTTGGGTCGAGAGTCCACTTCAGAGGAACTCGAGTTTCTGCAGCAGAAGGGCTCGTCATTTTGAGTGCGGCCAAACCTCTGCCCCTGCCTGTTGGCGTAGGAGAGATCACACTCAACTGGCTACAGACAGTGCTGGATGTGCCGGTGACAGGTTTTGATAGTGAGGTGATTGGCGTAGGCGAGGGGTTTTCGAGTGCTTTGGCGCGCCTTCGGCTCAGCTACGGCGATCACGGGCCGACGGGGCCCGCAAGTGTTGTCGTGAAATTCGCGGCAGCAGACGAGGCCGTTCGCGACATCCTCGACGCGTTCGGGGGCTACACCCGAGAATGCAGGTTTTACGCCGAACTTGGTTCGACAACGCCTGTGGCGCTGCCGCACGTGTACTTCACACGTATTGAGCCAGACGGCACCAACGTCATCGTAATGGAGGATCTCACCGACGGCTGGGTTGGGGATCAGGTAGCGGGCGCGGGTGTGGAAGAGACCAAGGCGCTGTTTGAGCAACTTGCGACAATGCATGCACAGTGGTGGAACTCGCCGGCCCTAGCAGCGATGGACTGGGTTCAGCCGCTTGAGGCAAGTCTGTCCCGTGAGCGCCTGAAAGCTGACTACACCAGGGGGCTCGTGACCCTGCGGGAAGAG
>PAWP01000064.1 GCA_002714125.1 Gammaproteobacteria bacterium | reverse complement strand
GCTTTGAGTGGGCATCTTTTGCCCAGGGCACGGTGTATCCAACCGCGGCGGTTGTGTTGATGCGGCTATCAGGAGTGCGTTCTGAGCGTTACGAAGATGCAGTTACGGGGCGCCTTGAGCTGTTTGTGGTTGTTACTGGCGCGTCCTCCGCATGACCTGGATTCTGCCGTTCGCCACGCTGGCACCGGCGTAAAGCCCCATGCAGGCGGCAAAGCGCGAGCATTACTATGCCTAATTGAAGCGGGCTTCGATGTCCCGGTTGGTTTCATCACAACGGTTGGCTAGTGCGCTCATCGCGATATAGCGTTAATCTGCACGCGGCAGTCCGGCATCGGGCTGGCAGCTGCCGCCGCGACCCGCATTCATGCAGGACGCAATTCGCGCAAATACAGTGCCTGCTGACGTCCGAGATGCCATCCTTGCGGCCTNCCCTGACGACTTGGGCCGTTGGCAANTACCGAAGNTCTNCCTGNGGCATCGTTTGCCGGGCAGCAGGCACTGTCCATGGACGTTCGGTGGCACGCTCTGACGGNTCCACGTACCGNCCGCTATTCCGGTGGTCTGCTGTGCAGTACGCCTTCCCTTTCCAGCGCTTCTATCTCTGGGTTGCTCATGCCAAGAAGGTCGCTCAGGATCTCGCGATTGTGCTCGCCGAGTCTGGGTGCAGCACGGTAGCCATTGCCGCGTTTACCATCGATTAGGACGGGTAGGCCCGGGAACGGTTTATCCGGCGTTGATGCGTTACCCAACTCGACAAAGTAGCCGCGCTCGACATTTTGTGGATCCTGGAGCAAGTCCGGTGTTGTCTGCACCGCGCCGGCGGCGATCCCGGCGGCCTGAAGCTGCGCGGTCAAGGCATGTTTGTCGTGTGCTGCCGACCACANGCNAAGCTTTTCGTCCAGCAGTTGCCGATTCTGAAGGCGGTTCGCGTTTGTGCCGAACGCTTCGTCCTGACACCAGTCTGCACCGATCAGCTCTGCGAGGANGAGCCANTGCGCGTCCTTANCCACATGGATCGCGATCCAGTTGTCTTCACCGCTGCAGGGGTATATGGCAGCCGGCGCGCAGGCAGGGTCGCTGTTACCGTTTCGTGCTGGTGCACCTGACATTTGTTCGAGCAAGAAGTATTCGCCAAATAGCGCGATTGCGGCTTCCTGCAATGAGAGTTCGACATAACGGCCTTTGTTGTCCTCGTCGCGCTTTTGCAGGGCCGTGACCACCGCAGCGGCTGCGGCAAGGCCGGCGCTGGGGTCGGGAATCGCGGTCGCAGTGACCCTAGGCTCGTCAGGTCCGTAGCCCATGAGTGCAGTCAGGCCACACATGGGTTCGACTACCGTGCCGTAGGCGACGTAGTCGCGATAGGGACCGGAGTGGCCAAAACCAGGCATCGCCACGTAGATGACGCGCGGGTTCGCTGTATGCAGGACTTCCCAATCAAGGCCCATCGATTTCATCGCGTGGGCGCTGAAATTTTCGATCACCACGTCGCATTCCCTGACTAGATTGAGCAGGATCTTGTGGCCCTGTTCAGACTTGCTGTCGAGCGATAGCCCACGTTTGTTGCGGTTGAGTTTGTTGGTGACGCCCTGCCGGTTCCAGTGATCGTCAGCGTAAGCTTCACTGTACTGCTCCTCATCCGCTGGTGGCCTGGGGCCCGCGGGTCCGCGTGCCCAGGGTGCCTCAACCTTAAGTACATCAGCGCCGAGATCGCCCAGGATCCGGGTCGCGAGCGGCCCTGCCCATACGTGGGTGAAATCCAGAATACGGATACCTTCGAGTGGGCCTTCAGCCAAACTTCACCTCCGTAATCGGTTGCCCGGGTTCTGCCTGAGGTTGTCGAGGCTGACCCTCACCGACGAACGTAAACGCCGAACCGGGTACCTTGAGCGCTCTGCCGTCTGCGTCGAGGCCTTGCCAGAATTTGCGTTCCGCCAGATGAGGATCATGCAGCAATTCATCGAGAGTATTGAGAATGCCGGTTGGAACCCGACAGGTCACCTGCCCGAGCTCCATAAGTTCGGCTCGGGTTTTCTCCCCAAAGGTCTCGATCACAATCTGATCCAGGGCTTCTGAGTGTTCGACGCGTCCCGCTACCGTGTTGAAACGCGGATCATCCGCAAGCTCTGGGCGCCCGAGCATCACGGTGAATGCATCCCAGAAAATCACGTCGGCATTGGTGGCCCACCAGCCGTCTTTGCACGGGTACATCGTAATGGGATGCAACACGCCGAAGTTGTTACCGTGACGCTCGCGCAGGCGCTCGTTGTGGGTCCACATCACGGTGGTGAACTGATGCAGTGACTGTGCAGTCTCGTAGATGCTGACGTCCACGTTCCGAATTGCCTTTGGCGTTTGGCGCTGGCACGCGACGGCTGCAGTGTAGGCGTACTGACCTGCCTGATAGTGGAGATACCTGCCGGGTATGGTCAGTGGTTCGCGGCCGGGGTCACCCATGATGAAGGTTTCGCCGCCGAGCGCCAGCAGCACATTGCTGCTGCCGTGCCAGTTGCGTCTGGGTCCTGTCATGCCAAAAGGTGTGATCGTGGTGCGGATGCAGGCTGCGCCGCCCAGCTCACCCCACCCAATGGCCTCTAGTGCCGCCGGGGTGCTGTCCGCGATCACAATGTCGCAGCGCTGGGCCAGCTGAGCGATGAGCCCTGGTGTACCCGAAGCGGCCATGTCTGCCAGGATGCGGCGTTTACCTGCGTGCAGGTAGAGGTCTACAGCCTCGGCTTCAGGGCCAGCGGTATGCGTCGAATTTGGGTCATCGACGCGGTAGACATCCGCGCCCCAGCGGCGGAGGAGTTTGCCGGCGTAGCCAGCGGCCGAGCCGCCGAATTCCAGTACGGTGGTGGGCATCATCGGAAGTGGTCAGAAAAGGAAATATGATCATAGCAACTTGTCGATCAGCGTCTCTGCAGCCTAGTGGGTAGCGTGTCGACAAATGCTGACTTAGGCCAGCGTTGGGCCGTGTCGTCAAGGATCGAGAGCGTGATTTCCCTGCTCCCGTCTTGAAGGCGCTCAAGTCACGCGATTTGCTCCGCTCTTGTGTCAGCTGGCTCTGTGCCACGAGCAGCGTATAGGCAATTTGGATACCACCGCTGCGGGTCAACAACGGTAAAAGGTCCTTCACCATAGAGGTAGGCCGATTGGGTTCGCGACGAACCTCAGTGCGTTGCCTATGCCAACCGGTATTGCGGCTTCCACCTTGTGCTGCATCTGCTCGAGTTCTGCTTGTGCCTCTGGGCTTCCCACTGGCAGAGGCGGCTGTTAGGACCCGGCACTATCGGGCTCAGGGTCACCTGCAGAGAAATCCAGCCTGAGTACAGAATACCTTCTCGGGCGGGGNTGACGTAGCGGTAAAATGCGGTTGCGTTCGGTGCGACTATGAGCATTGCATTGAGCAAAAACCAACCGGCCGCACCACAAAGATGACGCCCGCTGCAATCAAGCCGACACACAGGAGCACAGGGGTCCTGAGAAACATCGCGGCTGGATCGAGGAAGCTGACCGCAAGTGCCGTCGCTAACGTGCGCAAGACACGCGCTTGCAACGGGTCATTCTTCGGGCTTCGGTAGGGTCTGGTCCGCCGTTTGTCGCCTCATCGCTACGCCTCAGCCTCGTCTTCTTCTCTGAGGCGCGGTATCCCAGCCTGGTCAGGGTAACGCGCGGTAATGGGCGCGTAGAACGCTCGGATCTTGTCCATATCCGCTTTTACGTTCCCGGATAGATGCAGCGTGGGGCCGACTCCTGTCGTGCGCGTGCGGTAGTCCACGAACGAGAGTACGAGTGGTACGCCAGCGCTGTGCGCCACGTGGTAGAACCCTGAACGCCAGTATTCCTGGCGAGAACGGGTGCCCGAGGGTGGGATGGCTAGCGTGAGTGCGGTTTGGTTTGTGAAGCGGGCAACCAGGCCTTGTACTAAGCCTCCTGGTGCGTTGCGATCAACGGGGATCGCGCCAGAGCGCAGCAGCGCCCAAGCGGCGATTGACTTGAACAGCGAATGTTTGACCAGCCATCGCAACCGGACGCCCCAGTACCAGGAAACCGCTAGCATTACGAAGCCATCCATGTTGCTGGTATGCGGTGCGGCCACGATCACCATGTGTCTGTCTGGCGGCAGGTCACCCACTACCTTCCATCGAAAGAGCCACAGGAACAACCTGCCGGTCCAGAGCGACAGGGTTGAACAATGTTCTGTGTTATGCGGTGCTGGAGAGGCCAATGTAGGCAACGGAATGCGATCGAAGGCGCATATTACTACTCTGCAGGTTGTGAAACGGGCTTTGCTATGAACCGAACAGTCGTAATAGGCTTGAGGCGTTCGTATTCGGGGTTGGTGCCCTGTTCCGGCGTATAGCGCCAGTTTCAAGTTCGAATCAGTGATTACAGCAGGGTCTGCCCTGCGCTCCGTGGGACTCACAGCACTCAAACTCCATCAAGGGGGAGAAACGGTGAGGCTACAGATCACACTTGCCTGCTTAGCATTATGGGCCGCCGGCCACGTTGGCGCACAGCAGGATGATCGTTCGAACGACTGGCCTCGTGAGTGGCTTGAGCCAGCCCCCACTGCCAGCGAACTTGGCATCACCCGGTTCACCCAAAGCCCCATGCTTGACGCGTTGGGCCTGCCTCCAGTGGCCGAACGTCTACCTAACGATCCCATGGTGCTGCAGCCATACAAGACTATTGGTAAACACGGCGGTAAGGCGCTCATTACGCTCGGCGACAGTTGGCAGTTCTTCAACTGGGAGCCATCCCTCACCTTTGCTGCCGATATGAGTACTCTGCTGCCCAATCTGGCGCGCACCTGGTCGGTGTCAGCCGATGGCCGAATGACCACAATTGTTCTACGCAAAGGGATCAAGTGGTCAGATGGCCATCCAGTTACGAGCGATGACTTTGTGTTCACGTTCGACCACATCTGGATGGATCCGGAAATGTCGCCGGTGACCTCGCGGCTCATTCGAGGCGGGCGGATCGAAAAGCTGGATGCGCAGANATTTCGCTATGTGTTTGTCGAGCCCAATCCGCTTTTTGTGAACTTCCTTGCGCAGCGTCACGACTTTGCCGATCCGCTGCACTACTACCGGGATCTGCATCCGAGNTTCACAGAGCGTACGCTTGTGGAGCAGCGGGTAAAGGACGCTGGCTTCATTACTTGGATGGCGATGATCGGGGCGTTGCGCGGTGGGATCATCGAAGAGGCAGTTGGCNTGCCAACGCTGNGGGCATACCGGCTACTGAGCCGTACNCCCACAATGGTGCGGTTCGAGCGAAACCCGTATTACCCCAAGATTGACCCCGAAGGCCAACAGCTTCCCTATATCGACTATATCGACGCCGAAGCGATCGTCGACAACGCCGAGGTGGTGACGGCTAAGGCAGCCACTGGNCAGCTCGACTTTGCAGCNTANACACTTCGTACCCAGGACATTCCATTGCTCAAGCTGGGTGAGCGCACTGGACTGGTCAAAGTGCATGTCTGGAATCGCCTGCATGCAAGCGACGTCGCGATACAGTTCAACTACAACTACAGTGANCCCAAACTCAGGGCGCTCTATTGGGATGTNCGTTTTCGCAAGGCGTTGTCNCATGCGATCAACCGCGAGGAGATGAACGACATCATCTACTTTGGCCGTGGTGCACCGCAGCAGGTTAGCATGCACCCTTCTTCGATCTGGCACGACAAAGACCATGCTCTGGCGCACACGCGCTATGACCCCGATTATGCCAACGCGCTACTCGATGACATGGGTCTCATGGATGCCAATGGCGACGGCGCACGCGAGTATGCGGATGGATCGCCGTTGATTATCACCATGGAGTACCTAGACTTCGAGACGCCCAAAGGCATCTCAATGGAGCTGGTATCCGCCTACTGGCGAAGGGTCGGGATTGATCTTCGAATCAAGCTGGTTGATCGCAGCCTGCAGTCAGCGCGTGCTCAGGCGGGCGAGATGCAGATGTCACTCTGGCATGCTGATCGAGTGACAGACATTCTTTTTCCACTGACGCCCGATTGGTGGGTGCCGAGAACAACCGGTTGGTGGGCGTCGATGTGGAATGACTGGGCGCGGTACTACCAGACCGGAGGGCGCATTGGTGAAGAGCCACCGGAGGTCATCAAGCGAGCTCAGTATCTGACCGATGAGATGCGGACGACCACTGACGACGACTACCGCTACCAGGTGGGGCGTGAGCTTNTGCAANTAGGTGCGGANAATCTCTGGACCATTGGCACCGTAGGGTTTGCACCACACCCTGTGGTTGTCTCGAAGCGTTTGCAGAATGTCATCCCGNAGGGCATTTGGGGCTGGGATAACCGCTGGACCTTGGCCTACCACCCGGCAACCTGGTGGCTCGACTCACCCTGAAGAGTCACCGGGATTTTGTCCAGTCTCATCTGCGGCGACAANAGCATGAGCAACTATCTGGTCAGAATATGCAACGGTGTTTGNTGACATGGCGGACGGAGTCGAATCCTCAAGCGGCAACCCTNTGGACTATGGCTTTGGGTTCTACGTGCATAGCCCAGAGGATGAGGTCCAGGCTATCTGGCTCGCTGGTTGATACCTCGGGTATCGGTCTTGGGTGGCCTCTGACTCAGAGTTCAGCTGACCATTTCGGTCCAGGCCGATTAGGATGTCGCCAACGTGGGTACGGTGGTATCTGCAATCCGCTGCATGGTCCTGGCAGCAACCGCGCCGGATTGAACCCGCTCAGCGCGGATGGACCCGCACGGGTAGCTCGGTAATCCCTCGGATGAAGCTCGATTTCAGGTACTGGGGCTCGCCGATGACCTCAACCTGCTTGAAGCGCTTTAGTATCTCTTCCCAGATTATTTTGAGCTGCATTTCCGCCAGTCGGTTGCCAAGGCAGCGATGGATCCCAAAGCCAAATGAAAGGTGATGGCGAGCGTTAGGNCGGTCGATCACTAGAGCANTTGGGTTTTCTATCTTTGANTCGTCCCGGTTNCCTGAGACATACCACATGCANACCTTGTCCCACTTGGCGATCTTCTGCCCTCCAATCTCCGTGTCTTCCATAGCGGTCCGACACATGTGGGCAACCGGGGATTGCCAGCGAATGATCTCGGGCACCATGTTGGGAATAAGATCGTGATTGACCTCGAGCTTGGCGTACTCGGACGGGAATTGGTTCAGTGCCAGCACGCCGCCTGAGATCGAATTCCGTGTTGTGTCGTTGCCACCCACAATAAGCAGCAGCATGTTGCCTAGGAACTCATTCGGCGGCATTTTTCGGGTTGCATCGTTGTGGGCAAGGTATGAGATCAGATCATCGCCTGGGTGCTCCGCCTGCTGGCGTTCTTGCCAGATGTCGTTGAAGTACTCAAAACACTTCCACAATTCCGCAAAACCCTCGGCTGGGGTTTCGAAATAGTCGGGGTCACCGATCCGCTCCACGGTGTCTGACCAGTGAATCAGCTTGTGTCGATCTTCCTGTGGTATGCCGAGGAGCGTTGCCAGCATTTGACCAGTGAGCTCAACCGACACCCGACGAACCCAGTTGAAGTCTTCATTGGCTGGTAGGTTGTCTAGGATGGCGCTCGCGCGCTTGCGAATTAGATCGCTGAGTGAAGCCAGGCGTTTGGGGGTGAACAGCGGCGCCACCACTTTACGCTGATCGTCGTGTTTGGGCTGATCCTCCATGATGAACATCGGAAGATGAAACATCGGGTTGGGCTCTTCGGTCATCGGCCTGCCGCCCAGACGGATTCCACCGTTGCGTGAGTCTGAGGAAAAGAGCACCTGATTCGAGTCGACGTACTGGCAGTCTTCGAAATTTGTGATGTTCCAGTAAGGGCCAAACTGACTTTCTTCGGTCAAATGTACCGGCGCCTCAGCACGGAGCCTGGCAAACAGCGGCAGTGCCTTGTTTGCCTGATGGTACGCGTCATGCCCGGGATTTATTTNGNTNAGCGGAATGTCCCANGGGTCGATATTGACGTCAACATGCCATTGCTCGCGCCACTCGCGGTTCGTGATCTGTTGAGAGNNTGATGCATCAGGAGGTTGGGCTGCNGAATCGGACATGATTTCATGGCTAGGTTCGAGGAGCGTGTTGTAGACATTACCCCATGCTGCCGCCTCACTCACGCCCATTGTTAGGGNCGGACAGTTCCGATGAGACTCGGGCTTAGCAGTTGTCAGCTTGTTTTATGTCTGATTNCGGCTTCGACGATGCTGATCAACTGGTCATTGTGAATACGCTGGCTTCTTGGTGGCAGANCCTAAATCATGCAGTTGGTGAGGGGTCAANATGCTCAGCCTGGGNTTGAGCACCGATGCCGCCTTTAGCGGGCAACTTTTAGNCNTTGTTAGGTGATGTCTGTATTGCAACTGGCNATCGTGATGAGTGTTANCCCCAGACCGTTCCTGANANAAGCAGCACGGGTGTTNTGCTGCTTGTTCTTNGACTGATTATGCCTCGACGCGTGCGCGCACGACCGAATCTGTAGCGCGGCCACCGGGTCTTACAACCGCTGACAAGACTGGCCAGCCTTCCACATAGGCCCAGGGCCCTGCTGCAGCGCAAACGCCTCCCATATTTGGGGTCAGAATGAAACTCGCATGCCCACGTAGATCGCCCGTGGCGCTCCGGGAGTCCTGAAGGCAGGATTTTNGAATTCGTCGCCAAGTACCTCATCGGCCTCCCCAAAGACGCCAAAGGTCTCGAACTCCTTATCGAGTAGGTTGTCCACGTCCAGCATCAGCATGAGGTGTGGGTTCAACTGGTATTCGGAACGTACCGACGCCAGTGTTGCTGAGCCAAACTTCGGCAGAAGATTGGCCTCGTCGCCACGATAGTGGATGCCGCNTACATGGCGCAGCTGCAGAGATACGGTGAAAGGTTTTGCACTCCAGCTTAGCGCGGCCTTGGCCGTGGTTTGCGGGACAAGCGGCAGTCGGTCGCCAGCGCGGACGTTGATTTCGCTGTCACTAGCTAGAGGGTGATTTTCGCTCGCAACCGCGAAAGACTCTTCGAAGGTTGCGTCTAGTCGGGCCCAGGCGAGGCTCCATTGGAGTGCATCGGACCCGCCAGATGCCGTTACTTCGATCCCCTGACGCCTTGTGTCGCCAACGTTGTCGAAGAAACCTTCGTTGGTGAATGCNCCTGCGCTGATGAACAGTATGTCGTCTTCGTTGATTGTCCTGAACAGGCCCGCGGTAATGTTGATTGAACCGGCAGAAAGTCTGAGGCCACCTTCAACCGTGCTCGCGACCACATCGTCCAGNGGTGGATCGGCGAGGAATGCATTTGGCAGCCGGCAGGGGTCGTCCTCGTCGGCGCAGGTCAGCTCTACCGGTGACGGNGCNCGGTTGCTTTCCGCGTAACTGGCGTAGAGAGTCAGACGGTCGTTCATGAGCCAGGTAGCGCCAACGGATGGGTTTAGGCGCGAGAAAGCGTGGTCGCCGTTCAGGGCGGTGCCGAGTTGATCGCGCAAGCTTACATCTGTGCGGTTGTACCTGGCCGCAGCATTTATGAGCAGTGTTTTGCTGAACGGGATGCCGAGCGCGGCGTACACACTGTCGTTGCTAACCTCGGTCTTGAGGTCCGTTATCGCTTCACCAAGGAAGACGCCGCCGCCGATTGCCCTGCGCGTCGCGTCCAGCGTGCCCAGTTCCGTGCCGGCACCAAAATGAATGTCGGCTTCATCTCGTCCAAGTCCGAGGATGAACGAGCCATTGCGTCCGGTTGCGCTGTCAAATTCCCACNTAGCCTCTACGTTAAAGCCCTGGCTTTCCTGCCCAGTNGCGGTCCTGTTCAGGGTTGCTCCAGTCAGCGAAGTAAGCGCCGGGATGGCTTTATCGTTCAGGTCCGTAGCGAATTCGTCCTCCTCTTCACAGAGGATTGTTGGGTCGTCTTCACAGGGCTCTATGTCGGAATCGTCGCCGTTCAGGGAACGGATGTCACTGTCACGCNTGTAAGCACTGCCCCGCAACGCTAAACCGGATTGAAATACATGCTTGCCGCGGAGGGTGAATTGCGTCAGCTCATTGCGGGTCTGGTCCGGTTGAGTGTAGATCGCACTACGATCGACGGCGAGCAGTTCGATCGGGGAGGCACCATTGCCAATCAGGTCTGCGTCGGCACGTAGCAACGTTAGGTCGAATCTGGTGGTCTCGTTGATCCAGCCGCCGCTCAGGAACAAGCTGGTTGTTGCTGATGGTGAATAATCTCGCCAGCCCTCTTCTTCGAATCGTTCTGCTGCGGCGAAGCCGTGCCAGCTGTCGTGCGTACCCCCCGCGTGTAGGCTGGCTGACCGCCGTCCAAAACTGCCGCTCGCGAGCTCCAGACCCAGCTCGCGTCCGCTACTGCCGTCTCTGGTCTGCAACGCTATGGCGCCGCCCAGCGTGTTGAGTCCGTAGAGCGGATTGGAGCCAGGCATGAGCTGCACCGCCTCCAGTGCCGCCTGGGGAATGAGACTCCAGTTGACCGTATCTCCAAAAGGCTCATTGATTCTTACGCTGTCCAGGTAGACCGCAAGGCCCTGCGGCAGACCCAGCAGGGGCGACGCAACGAAACCACGGTACTGGAGATCTGCCTGCAGCGGATTGCCCTGTGCCTCGTTGACAGTCACGTTTGCCGCGACCTGGTTGAGCAGGTCAGTGAGGCTTGTGGCACGTTGGTGTTCTATTGCTTCTCGCGTACTTCGCTGCACCGGAGCGGCGGCTAGTTTCAGGTTCGAGTCGAGGCTCACCGGTGTCGAAGCGGTGACGGTTACGTTCTCGATGGGNTGATCCCTTGCGCTCGCTGGGAGCGTCGCAACAAGTAAACAAAGCGTAGANATNATCCCTGNCAGCAGGGGAGAGCTCNGGAGCCNTTTAATGATGTATTGGGGCATGAACCTTGCGTGCGTGGCGGGAGAAAACCGAGCGTAGCAAGATTGGATGGCTCCGTGGCGTGTGGGCCGCTAATTTACGAACAAAGCGATCTTGCGTTGCATGTCAAGAAAATCGAGTTCATGGATGACCTGATTGCTCATCTGAACCGGGTGCTGGTGCACTGTGAGGGAATTGGATCGGAGTTGAAAGCTGTGGCTCACGGTAGGGCATGGCAACTGACTCTTCGCGGACTCTCTACATGGCGATTCGACGGAGCTGTTGTTGCGTCTGGTGACGGCTTCCTGGAGACGCCGATGGTAGATGAGAGATGTTTGCACGCGCTCGATGTTGAGCGTTGGGCAGAGACGGTTCACGAAGCAGTGTCGAGTCATAAACTACTAGCTAGGCGGTGATGCCATCCAACGCTCATACAACAAATAGTGACCATCCTGAAGCCAAAGGACCCGTCTGCAGTTACACGGTAGTTTGGCGATGTAGGCGCGGCACTTGCGCTCAATTTCTTTGCAGAAGTTCGAGACGCAGATGTTGCGTTGTACTCCCAGTACAAGGTCGTCTGAACCGTTCGGAATACGGTTTTCGCCGACGATGTCCGGAATTTTTCAGAGATAGGGGAGTCGCTGTGCCAGCCCTGGACTTCACGCTCACCGTCGTCCGTTGGCATGGCTGAGACGCTGGGCGGATGGCCAAAACGAATGTCATCGGTCGCCATTTACTGGCGGGTCACCCAAAGTGAAAATGGTTCGATGGTTGCCTGGGCGACCGCCGGATCCTGATTGAGCGCGGACTCAGCGCTGGGCGTGCCTTCCGAATAGGGGCCCGTGTACCCAACTCGCTCGAGTCTGTCGATAATCGCTGGCGCGAGTACCGATGGTAGTACGACCCAGCGCCTGCTGGCGCATCGTCGCGAGATAGGTTGATGGTAGGTCCGCAGGGCCATGCAGGATGCTATATTGCCCCTTTGAAGAACCGTTAGAAAGATCAAAATTTCCGTTCAGGACTGTACGAGGCACCCTCAATGTAGTAGCGGTACCGACGTGAACGAGAGCGCCCGCGACGAGATCCCATATGGCAGCATCGTCTACATGGGGCTGGGTCAGTTGTTGTTCACCCTTGCACGCGAGTTAGTTACCAGCGGTGTCGCGTAGTAGTACATGGTGATGGGAAGGCGGCTTGACCTTATGCAGCGTAGGGTTGAACGCGCTCATGGCTGATGACTCCATGTCAATTGGTCGCCCGTGCCCGTTCTTCGGCTACGATTCTGCGCATCCCTTCCCATTCATCCCACTGGTTACAAAGAGCATCCCGGGAACGCTCCCACGGGTTGTTGCCTTCTTCGTATTCAAGCCATGCGCCCATAGTGCCTCGGTCGGGGTGGTCGGTCACGCCGCTTACAACGTGGCCCGGTTGCCGCTTCTTGTTGCGGATCCGGAAGATCATGTTTTTCCGCGACTCCGTGCCATGTTCGTTGCGTGTACCCGAGTGCGGCATATGGAACACCGTTATGCAGGCGTCTCCTGGTTCCATCAGAGCTTGAGTTGGCCGCGGCCAGCGTTTCCCATCGGGTGTTGATTCGCAATCATCGTCGAGGAATTGTTCGCGGACCATCTCTGGCAAGTAGACATGCCCGCAACGGTTGGGCGCTTCAAAGTTCAGCCGGGGCCAGCCGGGCCCTTCGGGGCCCATGCGACCATCGGTTTCGCGTTGCCAGCGCAGGAACCGCTCGGTAGCGTGGTGAGCGCCTTTGAGCAGGGAAGTTTGCCCGCATCCCTCGCGCGTCTGATCGTTTAAGCAGACAAACACAAACGCGGTGAAGCTACCCATGCCGAGGGTCATTTCCGGATCCTGGAAGAGCGGAACGGTGTTGTGACCGATCACTTCCGGGTGTCGTCCCAGGTCTCCCTTCGGGCCGCTCGCAATGTGCCGTAAGTAGATTTCGTCCTCGGGACCCTCCTGCACGGTTTGGGGCACTCCAATTGTGCAGAGACCATCCATATGTGACTCGGCGCCGTAGTACGGCATGTCCTTGTCGCGGTAACCAAGGTTGTTGAAGTACTCCCCTGGAGGTCGTGCCTTGTTCACTGCAACCTGGCAGTTGCTGGGTGGATCGAAGTGGCCCATGGCCTCCTGAAGGATCGGCGTGATGTCCGAAGCGTTCACGAGATTGGTCATCTCGTCTGTAGTGCCGAGGTGTTCGCCCTTCTTCGCCGCCTTGATGCGGCGCAGTGCCGTCTCGATCAAACCGGATGCCACCGCGTTCTTCACGATAATGTAGCCATCGCGATACAGGGTGCGCTTATCGTCGTCGGTAAGCGTACGGGGTTTTTCGCTCATATGATTAAGTGTTGTGTGGTTTTGTTTTGGGCAATGTATAAAGGCGCGCTCATGATCGCAACACGCTTTGTACTTGGCCTATGTACAAGCGGCATTGGTTAGGGGAGGCAGACATGGCTGAAGCACTCTTTGGGGACTACCAGTTTGGTTCGGAGGAGAAGGCGCTACTTGATCGCGATGGTCACCTCATCTTCCCGGGGCTTTTGACCGCATCAACCTGTGAGCGGCTTATCGTCGCGCTTCGTAACGTGATTCGGCAGGGGGCAGGGGCGACGAAGGGGCATGAGCCCCAGCGTTTCTCCGCAGAGTTTGATGACTATCTCGAGAGTCTGATTGCCCATCCTGACATGCTCGCACTGGCCAGAGCGATTCTTGGTGATGACATTCGCTGGGACCATTGTGTGTCTCTCGTTCGGCCCAAAGGTACCCCGGCGATGCCCTGGCACAGTCATGAGTATTCGGAAGACGTCCCGGAGCTTGGTTTCATCCGCATTTTCTTCTACATATCCGGCTTCGCCCATGATGACGGTGGGCTGAAGGTAATCCCCGGGAGTCACCTGTTTCGTGATGAGGCAATTCGGGCGAGCGACGATGAGGCCATGACGAGGGGTTGGATGCAGGACAAAGTGCATCCGGAGACTGGCGACCCCCTCGCCATTGAGTACCTCGATGCGGCGCCAGGAAGCGTGGTTGTGATGTGGACGCACGCCGCGCATGGTGTGGTCCTGCGTAAACCTGATAGCACAACCCGCTATTGCGTTGTCTACGCTTACAGGAACCCGGGACGGCCTTCACAGGCGCGCTGGATAACTCCTGAGTACGAACAGAAGGCAACCCTGGGTTTGCAGGAGCTGTTGCCGCTCTACTGAGTTCGGGGTTTCAGTAGAGCTGGACTATTGGATCACGTGTTGAATTCAGCTTCTGTTGAATACCCTGATTCTAAAGCCGTAGTCGGGGCTCCCGTGAACGGCGCATAACGATAGTGCTCCGCCATGGTGTAGCTAAAGAGGACATCTTCCAGTTGAGGGCCGGCCCAAACATTGTTTACGCGTCGGTGGTCTATGCTGCGGTCTGTCCGGACCGAGCACCATGCTCGATATGACGCCACAAACCGGCGAATTAGCTGATGGGTGACGTGCCCTGTGGAAAAGGGGTTCTGACATCTTCATGCTTGCCTACCGAGCATTGCACGTCGATCTGCAGGTGTTAGTGCATTAGGACATGCAAGCTGATTCCGATGCCCATCTCACCGCTCGAATCCGCGGTCAGCAATGGCGTTCCGGGGCGCCGTAATCGTTAGGGTGGTAATGGGCACTGCTTCAAGCGCTGGTCGTTGCATCGGCGTGTGATCGATAGGAGTAGAAGGGGGTAGCGATGTCTAGGCCATGTTTTTCTCTTGGTAACAGTTTGCTTGTGCCGTGGATTGTGTGAGAGTGGCCGCGTTCGTGCCAGCTCACGAGCCGTGCTCAGTCTCTTTGTTCGCCGAGGAGCCGCTATCCCCCTTCTTTTGCGGCTTGCGCGGACGGGAAACACATTCGCCGTCACGGAAGTTCAGGTTGATGCCATTCTTCATGACGGTGTGTTTACGCTCCAGATCAGTGGCGGATATGAGCACGTCGCTGCCGAAACGAGTCGCGAGTTCATCTATGGTGGCTTCGAGATCTCGCCGCGTACCTTCTTTAACTGACTGTGACGCGGAACGGGTCAGACGGTTTCGAGCCGCGGGCGCTTCGCGCTCACGGCGTGTAGCCGGCTTGCGGACCCGTATTGACTCAAACAGGTCCAGTTGCGCGGTTGCGGGTTGTGCAGGGTCCTTGCTCCAGGACAGATCGAATGCCACCATCCCAACAAGGCGATACGGTCCCCGGTGATCGAAAGCATCCAGCAGTGGGGTCACTGCTTCCATCAGGGCATCCGCCGTGTCCACCGGTTGTGCGAGGGTCCGCTGGCGGGACAGTAATTCGAAGTCAGTGGTCTTGAGGCGCACCCTAACGGCTCTGGCGACATAGTCCTTTGCGCGCATTCGCCGGGCGATGCGTTCCGCATTGCGGCGCAGATGCTCCAGGATGGCGTCCCGTTTCGTGACGTCTTCGGACAGAGTGCGATCGGACCCCATGCTTTTTGTGCTCCGACTGCGAGTCACCTTGCGCGGATCGCGCGCGTGTGAGAGCTCGTAGTAGTGTCTGCCGGCGGAGCCCAGGTGCTCAGCCAGCCAATCGGGCGATGCCCCGGCGATGTCACCGATTGTCATTAGGCCAATAGCATGCAGCTTCGTGGTGGTCTTGGCACCGACGCCCCATAGCTGGTTGATAGGCTGCGGCGCGAGCCACGCTTTTGCCTTGGCGGCAGGCACGACAGTTAGGCCATTCGGTTTATCGTAGGCGCTCGCAACCTTGGCGACATACTTGGTCGCCGATGCCCCGACCGAAATGTTGAGTCCGGTGGCTTCCAGGACCCGACATTTGAGCGCGTGGCCCATCTCGGCCGGTGTGCCAAAAAGGCCTTCCGCACCGGTCATATCAATGAATGCTTCGTCGAGCGACAGCGTTTCAACCTGCGGCGAGAAATCGCCAAAGATTTCCACCATCTGCTTGGAGATGGCCGCGTAACGCTCGAATCGTGGCTCCACCATAATCGCTTCCGGACACCGCCTACGCGCTTCAGCAACTGGCATCGCGCTGCCCACCTTGAACCGACGTGCCTCGTAACTCGCGGTCAGCACGACGCCACGCCAGCTGTTGGGTGCAACAAGCACTGGTTTGCCACGCAGTTCCGGGTTGTCCAACTGCTCGACGGACGCGTAGAAGGCGTCCATGTCAGCGTGGAGCACAATGCGGGGCCAACGTTGCATGGCAGGGGTCCGGTCGTGGCCAATGAGTTTAGGCCGATACTGGATGTTTGAACAGTGTTCTGCCGCCGCGGCATCTGGATGCGATTTAGCTAAGAGCAGGCCTGGAATCTCCACGAAGTGTCGAGCGGCCGGTTGGGCTTGCGCCTAGGCAACCGGAAGCTACATCGCATCGAGCCCTGCCGCCATTGCTCCAGCGACGTCGTTGGTGTGATCGTCGCTAACTATGGCCGAACTGGCGGCTGGCAGGCCCAGTCAGGAAAGGACTACAAAGTATGGGGCAGGGCAGAGTTGGCCGACGCTATCCTCGTTGCCGATGACAATCGTATTGACGAGATCCTGAATGGCGAGGGGTTCGATTTTGCGATGACAAGTCGGGCAAGCCGTTGGCCATGATGTCGAGATGCAGACCACCTTCGCGTACTCCGATCAGGATCTCCCGTGCGCAGGGTGAAAACTACTGCATGCCGACTCAAGAGTGGGCAAACGCTTCATTAATCCGGCCGGCCTCGGCTATGGACAGGTCTTCTCCAAGGGAACGCGCTACGCTGAGTCAAGGACCGCTCCGCAGCACGTCGCGATTGTCCTGCTGCAAGGCTATCTCGTCACGTGAGCTGCCGAGCAATCTGTATTCTTCCTACAAGCTCTCGGCCGACCCGCTACTGATCAGCTCGATCCAATTGCGAATCCAGTCTGGCAGGTTGTCGCCGGTGTCTGGACCCTCCGCCTGTCAGTACTGACGGGCGCTCGTCCGCGCGGCGGTCCTGGCGAGGGTCTCAGGGTCTATGCCGGTGATTGGTGCGTGCTGCGCGGGCAGCAGAAATGCAGCAAGGGTTAGCGGGGTTTCGGGAGCTAGATTATCGTCCAGATTGAGAAGTACTCCACGCATTGAATGGTCCGTCTCCTAGCGGATGTCAGTCTGGTTTGGTGCCTGGCATGCGCGGTTTGGTGCCGATTACGCCAGACCGGGTAAGTCGCTCAAGATCGGCTTCGGACAGGCCGAGAATGCCACCCAGCACCTCGGCATTGTGCTGACCCAGGGTTGGTGCTGGCGTTGCGATGGGATAGGGACCTGCGCCCGCCTCCCGAAACGGCGCGGATGGGTTTGGCTGATTGCCGACCACGGCCCGTTCCAGCCACTGCCAGTAGCCCCGCGCACCGAGATGTTCAGAGTTCAACACATCCCCGGGGCCAAGCGTGGCGGCTGTGGGCACTCCCGCAGCGCGCAGCGTAGCCTCTGCTTCTACGGGGTCCCGAGCTGCCGTCCAGGCGGCGAGTTCAGCATCCAGATCCTCCCGGCGTGCGATGCGATCGGCTAGTGTCCCGAAACCCTCCAGGCCCTCGCCGATCACGCCTTGGAGTGCTGACCACTCGGCATCATTGCGGGCCTCGATCACGATCCATTTGTCCTCTCCTGCACAGGGATACGTGCCGTGCGGCGCGTATTCTCGGTGTGCGTTGCCGGCTCTCGGGGGCTCCTGACCTGTGGCCGCAAACTCTAGGATTCCATGCGAGGCGAGGGGAAAAAGCCCTTCGACCTGCGACAGATCGACAAACTGACCTTTACCCGTGCGAGCCTGGTGGCGAAGGGCGACCAGCAGCGCGGACGCTCCCGTGAGGCCGCCGATCGAGTCGCCCAGAGCGACGTGCATCATTGTCGGCGCATCTTCAGCGATTCCGGTCAGATGGGGCAGGCCGGAAGATTGTTCAACGGTGGAGCCGTAGGCGCGAAACTCGCCCCAGGCGCCGTTTGAGCCAAACGGTGGCATGGATAGGAGGATGATTTCCTTGTTGATCTCGCGGAACACTTCATAGCTTAGCTTCAGTTTCGGCAGGACGCTGCCGGAGTAGTTCTCGACGACAACGTTGGCGGTCGCGATCAGTTGTAGGAGTAGATCGCGGCCCTCCGGGTCTTCAAGGTCTAGAGTAATGTTGCGTTTGTTGCGGTTAACCGTATTGAAGGCAGTGGATTTCTCGGCGCCGTCATCGGCGATCCACTCGGGTGTTGCCTCCCAGCTACGCCACCAGTCAAATCGCTCGCAACTTTCGACCTTTATCACGTCGGCACCCATGTCAGCCAACTGCCGGCAGGCGAGTGGGCCTGCCCAGCCCATGGACAGATCGATGATGCGGATACCTGCAAGTGCCGTAGGCGTGCCTTCCATCAGAGTACCTCCGAATGTTCGCCCAAGGCGGCTACAGGGCCGCCGAGTTTCGGTGGCGTACCAAACAGGCGGAACGGTACCGTGGGCACGCTGATCGAGCCGCCGCCGGGTAGGTTTGCATCTGCGAAGGCGTTGCGTTGCAGGAACTGATCCACCCCGAACAGTTCCTCCATTGTTGGTACCCGGGCCAGTGGTACGCGTTGGTTCTGGGCTTTGTAAAAGAGTTCTTCAGCGGAATGTTCCAGCAGCTTCTCGCACATCATTGGTTCAATTATCTCAAGGCCCTGCAGGCGACCAATGGCTGTCTGAAAGAGCGGCACATCGGCTAGCTCCTGCATGTCCAGAAGGGCACAGAAGGTATGCCACTGTCCGGGAGTCAGCACCGTGACACCAAGCCAGCCGTCCTTGCAGGGGAAAACGCCTAGGGGATAGGTTGGGGGGTAGCGGTTGACGCCCATACGCGGAGCTTCGGCACCGCTGTTGTAGAAGCCGACCATCCCGACCTCGGTAAAACACAGCGAAGCCTCATAGATGCTGGTTTCGATGTGAACCGCGCCGCTCCGGTTGCCCAGTTCTCTGGCCAGCACATGTGTCATGGACGCGATGAAGGCGGTTGCGCCCCCCACTATTTGGGTCTGGTATCCGGTAGGGATCATGGGGGGACCCTCAACCCGCCCGATGTTACGCAGCATGCCGTTCATGGCAAAACACTGGGCATCGCTGCCGGCAGCACTGGCGAGTGGGCCGGTAAGACCAAACCAGCTGATCGAAGCACGTACGCCACGTGCGGCATCGGCGAGCGGGTCCGTGCCATCATCAAGCACTAGATCTGCCCCTTCAGCAAGCGCTTCTTTAGTCGTGTCCCGCAACACCGATCGTTTGTTGGTGTGCAGGTAGGCATGCATGGCGGACTGCTGCGGCCGTGCTCCCTCAGCCGGAACAAACGGTGCAAGACTCCGGGTTGGGAACCCGCTTGCGGGCTCCAGATTTGTGACTGTAGCGCCGTAATCAGCAAAGAGCTTTGCGCAGTAGCTGGTCGCAACGCTCCCTGTGAGATCGACCACAGTAATGCCGTCGAGTGCGTTAGGCTCCATGGATGCTCCCGTTGCTGCAGGCTTTGGACGTGGCTAGACCGGGTCCACTACCCAGTCCGGGGCCTCGCCCCTAGCAATGCGTTCGGCATTCTCAACTGCGTTGAGGTCAGCGTTCCATTGGGACTGAATGACCCGCGCGCCCTGGTGCGGTGTGATGACCACGTTTGGCATCTTGATCAGTGGATTGTTTGGGTCTGTAGGCTCAACCTCAGTAACGTCCAAACCGGCACCCCAGATTTCGCCATCCTTCAGGGCCTGGGTGAGGGCGACCTCATCTACAACCGGGCCACGGCATGTGTTGATCAGCACGGCCGTCTTCTTCATGGCCTTGAACTGATCGGTGCTGTAGAGATGGCGTGTGACACGGTCGAGCGGCACGTGGAGTGAGACATAGTCAGAGGTACTGATCAGCTCATCGAGGGGTACGCGCCGGGCGCCCGCGGTGGCCTCGTACGTAGCGTCAAACTCGACCTGGTCGTGATAGACCACTTCACATTCCCAACCCTGCAGGCGCTTCGCTACACGGGAGCCGATGCGTCCCAGCCCCACGATGCCGACACGTTTATCCACCATGGTGGTGAACTCGCTAAGTTCTCCCGTGACCCCTTTGGCCCACTGGCCCGCGCGGACACTCTCAATCATCTGGTCAAACTTGTGGTTGATGGTCAGCATCAGCCAGATTGCATGCTCCGCGACACATACTGCGTTGGCGCCGCCGTTATTCGCGACCTGGATGCCATGGTTCAGTAGCAGTTGTTTGTCGAGCTGATCGGTACCTGCACTGAACGTTTGGAGCAGCTTGAGGCCACTGATGCCTACTGCGACAGTGTTGGTCGACTCGATGTTGGGTGCGATTAGCACCGCCGCACCTGCGCAGTTCGCTGCCATGCTCGCCGCATTGCTCCCGGGTTCAACAAGTCGAAAGTCGAGCAGGGAGTTCTTTGCAGCGATTTTCTCCAACGCTTCGATGCGCTTGGCGCCTGCTTCCTGCGGTGAGATGAGAGCGACGGTAGTGGTCATAGTGTGCCTATGTTGTCGTAGTTTGGGCGTTTTGCGCGATCAGTGAGTACGTTTTAGCGGGAGTAGTAGCGTCGTCAGAACTATATTCCAGCCAGCGAAGTTGCCTGCTCAGTATGGTGTACTTTTCCGCTAGCGTTGCCGCGAAGGTTTCTGGTTTGGCATTCGGCGCTTGCTCTCTCAGTTGGTGTGTTCGTGCCCATTCATCGTGACGATGCACTTGCCCACGACGTTGCGGGACTCTAGCACTTGCATCGCCGCAACCGCGTCTTCAAGTGGCAGCGCGTGGCTGACGTAGGGGCGGATCTTACCGTTGTTGGCGAGTTCCATGATTGCACGGCGATTCTCTGCACCGCGTTCAGGATAGGTACGGCCGTATTCACCGGCGCGCACGCCGATGACCGACACCTGTTTGATCAAAACCAGGTTGACTGGGGCCTGGGGCCAGCGCCCGCTCGTAAAACCAATGACTAGAATCCTGCCGTCGATGTTGACACAACGCATTGATTCATCGAACACGTCACCACCAACCGGGTCGTAGATGACATCTGCACCGCGGCCGTCGGTCAGGGCTTTGACTTTGTCCCGAAAACCGCCCATGCCGCCATCTGGCAGCGTGTAGTTGATGACGTGATCCGCTCCACGGCTGGCGACAACGGAAAGTTTGTCGTCTCGGCCCCCGGTTGCGATGACGGTTGCACCAAGGTGCTTACCTAGGTCAACCGCCGCCATCCCCACGCCCCCGGTTGCGCCGTGGACTAGCAAGGATTCACCTGGCTCCAGATGCCCCCGACAGGTTAGAGCCACCCAGGCAGTAAGGTAAGCCGTTTGGAACGAGGCGGCCGCACCATAGCTCATGACTGGGGGTTTGGCGGCAACTGAAGCAACATCGACGTTCAACGCTTCTGCAAAGCCTCCATATCGAGGGCTGACGATGACAGCGTCTCCCTCGCGAAAGTTGATTACTCCAGGGCCGACGGCGGTCACATCGCCAGCTGCTTCGCCGCCGGGTGCAAAAGGCAGAGGTGGCCTGAACTGGTATTTGCCCTGGATCATTAGTAGATCAGGGAAATTCACAGCACAGGCGCGCAGCGACACCTGAACCTCTCCGGGACCAGGGTCGGGCAGTTCAACCTCGTCCAGTGTGACGTTCGTGATGTCCTCGGAGAGTGTGTGGCAGCGAAGAGTCTGTATGGTTGGCATCAGTCCAGCTCCGGCAACTTGGAGCATTGGTTGCTCCGCTGTGGTGGAAAAAATGTGCAACCCTCGGGCGAGCAGCAGATCACCACACGGCCGGATTGGTGATGTCTAGAGTGGAATCCGGTGCCGCTGGTCTGTTTGGTGAACCCGTAGGTAATTTCGATAGATCTTTTCATTAAGAGGTACCGCTAGGCTTGCGCGACCGCGGAAGTGTACCGCTAGGTGCTCTATGGGTCGCCTGGTTTGGACCCTAGTGCGATCTAACTTGAGAGTTGAACCTGCGGGCGCCGCAACGCTTGTGGATGGGATCGGTCAGTCAGGATGCTGCCCGCGTCTGCTTCGCAATGGGGATGTGCGAGCAGGGGTCGCCAGATGTCTACGAGAAACATTTGACAATGGATATAACCAGGTCGCGTGTGGCCGTTTTGGTCTCGCAGGCGACGCTTGCGGTGTGGTCTGACTGACTGGTCTCAGCCAGACAGGCCGTCTCGCCCTATAGAGTGCCTCCGTTAGCGGGCCGATGGCACCATAGGCTGCAGGAATCTCGAGATTCAGTTTGCGCAGCGCTCTTAGTGGACCAAGTGCCTCAGGGGGAGTCGATCGAGTACTTCAGCCATGGTTTAGAGGAGCCACGTGGCCTTTAAGGGTCACGGGTTAAGCCACAATGGCGCATGCGTGCCCGGCGGAAAGGAGGGGCTGAGAGGCGGATCGATACCATCGATCCGAGCTGCATGAGGCATCGACCTGAGCCGGCCAAATCCGGAATCGGTAACCGTTGACCATGACGCGAGGTCTGGGCGCGGCTGCTCGAAGTTGGCTTCACACCGCCCCAGCGCGCGCAGCCAGTTTGCGACCTGTAGCAATGAAACTTGGACGTGCCACGATCCTCCTTCCTGTAATTGGCGCAACAAGGCAACCTGTGCTGCAAAAGCCATTAGGAAGCCTGCACCATAGTCAAGCATTTGCACCGGCAAGGCGCGCGGTCGATCTCGACCTGCGGCTTCCCCTTCGGCGTAGTTGAATCCCGTCGCAGTCTGCACAAGAGAGTCGAAGCCGCGCCAGCCGGACCATGGGCCAAGCGCCCCGTAAGCTGTCAACGAGACTACTACGATGCCAGGGTGCAAAGCAGCGAGCGCTGATGGGCCAAAGCCACGTGCAGCCAGTCCCCCTGGTCGGTAGCCCTGAACAAAGACGTCCGCACTAGAAGTGAGGGTCTGCAGCGCTGCCCGTCCGCTACTGTCCCGGAGGTCGATGTGGGCCGAACGTTTACCGCGGCTGGTGTCTGCAATCGCATCAATATTCGGCAGGTGGGGACCATTGATGAGCAGTACCTCCGCGCCGTAGTTTGCAAGCGTCCGCCCACAAACAGGGCCCGCGAGGATACGGGTGAGGTCCAGCACTCTGATGCCGCTCAGTGGCCATGCGCCGGGCGAGCGCTCGATTGGCGTGGCGTCTCCGATTCTTTCGATATTGAACAGCGGCAGCAGCGCTGCGGCACGCGCATGGGGCTGTGCGTCCCACTCGGCGAAACTTCTGGCCGCGGCTACAACGAGACCGCGCTCTGCGGCGACTTGCTCAAACTCAAAGGCACTCCATTTTTCGAGCGCAGCACTGACGTCACGCTTGTCGTAGTTGTCGGCCGGGCCTCGCAGGCCGAGCAATTCTAGTGCGCCATCTCGATGGTGGTCAAAGTTGGCATGGATGCGGACGTGGCCATCCTGACAGGCGTAAAGTCCCGACAATGGCGCCCAGGTCGCCGGCAAAGTGTCGTCGAGTTGGAAGAATCCCGTGCACTCCCGTTCCGCGTCGTGCATGTCGACTTGCACTGCCCGCGACGTGCTGCCGCGCTGGCGATCGAACTCGGTCGCTGCGAGCGCCGCCCCGGCGATGGAGGCCTGCGCTGCCACCCCGACATGGAAAGACGACGCGAGCAGCGGCGCTGTTCCGGTCAGTTCAGCGCGGTCGGCTGTCGCAGGCGCAAGACCAGCGAGTACCAGAAGGTTTATCAGAGTCTCACGCGCGCCTTCGGCGTCAGCGCTGAGCGCATGCATGTGTCAGATCCGAGACTGTGGCTTCTGGTGTCGCTGCAGCCGGTTCATAACGCGCCATCCAGCAGGGCCAACAGTCGCGTCCAGGCGCGCTCGGCTTGCCGTTCGTTGTATACACGAGAGTCAGGCGGACACCATCCGTGCATGGCGCCTTCGTAGACTTCGATTTCTGCGGGTAGCCCCGCCTTGGCATACACCTCGCGCAGAATCTCCTTAGCGGTGGGATCCTTTTCGTCGTCGTTTTCGGCCATGGCGAATAGGAAGTGTGCCTTCATCTTAGGCACTAGCAGATGTGGGCTGTCCGGCTGATCGGTTACAAGTCCGCCACCGTGGAACGAAGCTCCCGCGCCAATGCGATCAGGTACTGCCGCCGCTGTCCGCATCACTATAGGTCCCCCCATGCAGTATCCTGTGGTGCCAATCTTGCGCGTTGTGTCCACTGGTTGTTGGGCGTCTAGCCAGTCGATGAACGCCCTGGCATCGGTTGTGTTGGTCGTGGCCGACAGCGACCCTGCCAGTCCAAACAGGAGCTTGCTTGTGTCCGGGTCTGAGAAAGACGCACCGGCGGGGACAATGCTGGCGTCCCCACGACGATAGTATGGGTTTATCACAAGTACGGTGTAGCCCGATTCGGCGAGGCGCTTGCCCATTTTCTGGAATGCTGGGCGCAGCCCGAAGATGTCAGGCCAGACAAGGACGGCTGGGTGCTTTCCTGTGGCTGGATGCACGAAGTAGCAGTCCGCATTGCCGTCAGGCGTGGTCACCGTCACGCTGGATTCCGTCACAGCCATGGCGTTGGCTACGGGCGGCAACATTGCAGTAACGACCGCGCCCGCCCCGAGCTTACCCAGCTGGCGTCTGGACATCGTGCGGTTGGCATTGAGGTATTGTTCGTTGTCCTGCTCGGTTATGTCATCACACATGGTCAGTGCCCGTTTGGCTGCTGTTGACTGAGTATGCGCGCTCGGCCGGCCTGCGCCAACGTGCCACTGTACCTAGGATTGTCTCTCACTAACGGTCGACAGTGCGGAGTGCAACCGTTGGCGTTCAAGTGAGTCGCCAGTCGAGTCTTTCAAGACTACGACTTTGCTTCTGCTACACGGTGTCCACTTAGGTGTTTAGATTTCGTAGCAGATTTCTTCGTCTTCCTGGAAACGGCGCGCAGTTCCAAATTTGAAAGACTTCCAGGTGGCGCCTAACGTGGCGATGGTCCGAAGACAGTCGTGGAGCAGCGCATGACATGACGTGGATTCGTTCGTCCCCTTTGACCGATAAGGATATTGGCCTGGCGGTAGCTGGGGGTTCTGCGCAAAATGGTTTGCGCAGTTCGATTATCAACGCCGGCGGAGAGAGTCGTGGGAGGGTTGATTACGGCGGATATAACGCCGGCTCCCATCCGACGACTCGGGCACGTGGCTCCAGCCGAGACTTGAGATAGGGGTCCGTGCGGTGATGTATTCGGCAAAGCCGGCACCGAGGCTGAGCCAATGTGGTCGATGAATCTGTAGGCAGCCAAAGTCTGCAGATCGCGCGCTAAGCTGGCGTGCCCAATTGCCCAATCCAGAGCGGCAGGGTGCAACCTTGATCGCCACGGTGTGGCTAGGCCTCCGCCTGCATGGCGGCGACGGTCTCGTGCATCCCTTCCCATTCATCCCACATGTGGCACATGGCGTACTTGGAACGCTCCCAGGGGTCATTGCCAGGCTCGAACTCAAGCCACTCACCCATCTGACCTCGATCGGGGTGATCGCTCACGCCGTTGACCCTCTTGTTCGGCTGCCGCTTCTTGTTACGGATGCGGAAGATGATGGTCTTACGTGACTCGGAACCAAACTCGTTGCGCGTGCCGGAATGGGGCATCTGGTAGACAGTGATACAGGCGTCGCCCGGCTCCATCAAGATCTGCGTTGGCCGCGGCCAGCGTCGACCGTCCGGGGTCGTTTCGGATGTCTCGTCGATGAACTCGTCCTGTACGCTCTGGGGCAGGTAGATCAGCCCGCAGCGATTGGGGACGTCGTGATCAAGCCGTGGCCAGCCAGGACCCTCAACCCCCACGTGCGCGTTCTGGGCATACTGCCACTGGAAGAAGCGTTCAACCGAATGATGTGCGCCTTTGAGCAGCGTCGTTTGGCCGCAGCCGGGTTGGGTCTGATCGTTCAGACAGACGAAGACGAATGCAGTGAAGCTGCCCAGGCCCAGGGTCATCGCCGGGTCTTCGAACATAGGCACCATATTGTGGCCCATGACGTCGGGACTGCGGCCCAGGTTACCCTTGGGGCCTGAGGCGATGTAGCGGTCATAGATCTCTTGTTCGGAGCCTTCCTGCACCGTCTGCGGGATTGCGATCGTCATGCTGCCGTCAACATGAGGTTCGGCAGCAAAGTAGGGTTGGTCTTTCTCGTGATAGCCAAGCTGGTTGAAATGATCACCAGGCGCCGACACTTTGCGTACGCCCACCTGACAGGTATCGGGAGGGTCGAAGTAACCCATTGCTTCGTGCAGGACCGGCGTCACGTCCGACTCGTTGACTAGGTTGGTCATAGCCGGGTCGGGGCCAAGGTTCTCGCCCGGCTTTGCGGCCTTGATCCGGGCGAGCGCGGCCTCGACCAACTCATTGGAAACAGCGTTCTTGATGATGAGGTACCCGTCTCGGTAAAGGGTTCGTTTCTCCTCGGCGCTGAGCGTGCGGCCGGGTTTGTGTTCGAATTGGGTGATCATCTGCGTCCCGTGATTCTTAGTTCTGGGTTGTGGCAACGTTAGCGAGGATCCCTCGGGGCGGCAAATCGCGCGTGCTTGCAGCGGTCTGCGCGCGTCTTTAGACTCGCCGCCCGTTTGTTCATTCCACATTTTGAGAGGCGCTCTTGGCCAGGAACGTACCCGACGGCTATACGCGCAATCGTTACGTCGAAGACATCCCGCAGATTCACGAGAGTGCATTCATTGCCGAGAGCGCAGACCTGATTGGTGGCATCACGATTGGTGACCTTGCCAGCGTGTGGTACCAGTGTGTAATCCGTGCTGACGATGAACCTATCTCCATCGGCAAGGGCAGCAACATCCAGGATGGCTCGATTCTGCATATCGATCCTGGGAACCCAACCATGATTGGTGACTACGTCACCATCGGGCATGGGGCCATCGTGCACGGTGCCGTTATCGAGGACAACGTGATGGTTGCGATCGGAGCAACCGTCCTGACCGGTGCCGTGGTGGGCTCCGGTTCCATCATCGGGGCGGGCGCGCTCGTGACCGAAGGGGCGCAGATTCCGCCTAACTCGCTTGTAGTTGGCGTTCCCGGCAAGGTGCGAGGCACGGTTTCCGAGGAACAGGCCTCTCGCATTCGGGGTACCGCCGAGACATACATTGAGCGCGGCAGGCGTTACCTTGAGGTGCGCGCCAAAGGTTGAGCTTCAGGCCGTTGGCAGTGGCCGGCTATAGATGCGGCTAGTCGGGAAGGCAATAGTCGCTTCAAGTCCCGACTCCCGGTGCGCCTTGTTGGCCTGCCGCCAAGGGTCGCTGCTCACCATGCTCTTCAGTGCCTCCAGCGAGGGGTAGCGGACCAGTACAAAGTGCTCCCAAGCATTGTCAGAGACCATGGCCTGGTTCGCTCTCAGATCGAATACGACCTCTCCACCCAGGTCGGTGATCAGATTGTTTGCGACGGCGCCGTATTTTTTATAGTTCTCGTGCCCCACCTCGCCCCTGTACTGCAGCAAGTTCACGACGTAAACGGAGCCTGCGTCTGCCTGGGGTGCAGGTGTTGGCTGCAGGCCATCACCGACCGACGCGTTGAACGCAAACAGTAGGCGCGCTTCAAGGCCCTTGGTTCGATCCGGGATCGCGCCCTGATAAGCTGCACTCTGTTGCATGTCGAGGAACGCAGCGCGGCGCGGATAGTACACGAGAGCAATGCGGTCCCAGGCGATGTCGCCAACCCCGGCTGCAACGGCGTTGCCAGCGTAGAGGATGCCGCCACCACGGGCCGCAACCTCTTTACCCGCGATCCGACCATAACGCCCGTAAGCGGCCTCGCCATCCGGTGAGCGGAACTTCAGCAGGTTGACCATGCAGATGGCGTCGTCATCGGGACGTGCTGCAAGGGCCGCCAGGCTCTCCGGTCTCGGATTGACCGCCGCTGTGGGATTTGGTTTGGGTTCAAATGCGCTCACCCTCCCACTTCTTCTCGCATGGAGGTCAGGAAGGATGTGATGGCCGCATTGACCGCGTCAGCCTTCTCTTCCTGCACCCAGTGTCCCGCACCGTCAATCAGCTGTTTGCCACGAAGGTCAGCGAAGTTTCGGTCTTGGCGGTCAAAGGAGTTGGCAGTGAATTTCAGCACGGGATCGTCCGAGCCCGCCAGAAAATAGGCTGGTACCTGAATTTGTGCGCCCTCCAGCCACGGAGTGAGGGTTGGGATTCGGCCCATGTTGCGATACCAGTTGATCGGCCCACGGAAACCGGACTCAGTGAAGGAGGCGACGTAGTAGGCGTGGTCCTCCTCGGTGATCGTAGGTAGCAGCTTGTTTGCTATAGGACCATCGCCCAGGAATGTCGCTTCCCGTGGCTTTGGGCCGGTGGGCGCTCCTTCGCCACGCGCGCCATTGAACGAACGGAAGGTCCGATCAATGTCAGCCTCGAACTCCTTCTCCGCGATTCCCGGGTTCTGAAAATAGCGAATGTACCAGAACAGCTCGTCCAGCCCAGGCGGATTGACCGCGGCGGGACCGATTGGTTGGTTGGGTACCGACAACCCCATCACGCAATGCAGCCGATGTGGGTACAGAAGAGCTGTATACCACGCGACGATGCAGCCCCAGTCGTGCCCTACGAGATAGAACTTCTCTTGGCCCAGGGCTTCGGCAAGGCCTATAACGTCAGCCGCCAGTTCGAGGATGTTGTAATCCTCAATCCGTTCGGGACGTGAGCTGGGTCCGTAACCACGCTGATCAGGCACCGCAACCCTGAAGCCTGCAGCTTTCAGTGGGTCAATTTGGTGGCGCCAGAGATACCAGCAGCGCGGAAAGCCGTGCAGCAGTATGACCAGCGGGCCATCGCCCTCGACAATCGTTCTGAGTGTGACTCCGTTGGTGTCCAGGTATTGCTCTGAACGTCCGGCGGCATCAAGCATGGCAGTTACCTTAGTACAAGCTGCTGAACTCGAATCGTTGCATGCCTCGGGTGCTACGTTCAACAGCCGCGAAGTCCTGATGAGAGAGATCAATGCCTGTTGATGATGTGCAATGTGTCCTGCTGGATCCGGCTACCTGCTCCGCTACGTGATTGTCCACTTGCCGGCGGAACAATTCGGAAGGTTTTGCTTGACGGTGAAGTTGCGGGGACCTTGGTCCGCATGAGATATCTCTTGGCAGGAGACTACGCGGAGTGTGCTGCCTGCGTGACTGCTGAGGTTACGCTGATCTTTGTCGTGGTTTTGGATAGTGTGCCGGAACTGGGTAATGCGCCTGCCGCCGAGGATGTAGTCTTTGTAGAAACGTTAGGCGCAGTGCCCTGGCGCAACGTACACGTTCCTTACCCAGGCACGCGCAGCGGGTAAGGTGGCCTTTGGGTTGGCTGCAGAACGCGCTTGAAGTTGTCTAACGGGTCACGCCGGCCGCGGCTGCCCTTATCGTCGCCACTGTCACTGCCTTGCGATCTTCACCCCACGGCATGGGCATCAGTACAGGGTATTCGACACCCGCGGCAACGTAAGAGGTTACGAAGTCGGCTACGTCCCGCTCGCTGCCAATAAAGTCGATAGCCTGGATCATCCGTTCAGACACCGCCGCAACCGCGCCGTCTCGGTCTTTTGCCGCCTGTCGCTCGCGGAGCTCGTCGACCTCGCTGGCAAAACCCGCCGTTCTGAACATGTTGGCGTAGCCGTCGGCCATCGCGTAATTGAAAAGGTCCCGACGAGCCGAACGGGCAGAGGCTTCGAAGTCGCCGACATTGGCGTGCACATAGGCAAAGACCTTGGCGTCGCCGCCTGCCCGAATGCGCTCTACCGAAGGGCCCACGTGGCTTGCCGGCAAGTAGTTCAGCAGCACGCCGTCCGCCACCTCGCCTGCAAGCTTCAGCATCTGAGGCCCAAGCGCGGCCAGCACAACCTTCGGCCGTCGTTCGCCGAGCCGGATGCCGAGGCGGAAACGCTTGACCTGCCAGAAGTCACCCTCAAAGGTTACCGACTCGCCGCTGAGCAGTTCCCTCAGCAAGGCTACGTACTCACGCATTCTGGCAATAGGCCGGTCGGTGGTGGGCGCACCGTGCTGGCGAAGAATGCCTGGTGCGGATACGCCGAGCCCCAACCAGATATCAGCATCCGGTGACAACGCCTGCAGAGTGGACGCCGTCATCGCGGTCAGCGTAGGTGCACGCAGTTGAATCGGGATGATGCCTGTGGCGAGTTCCATCGTGGGGTGTCGCGCAGAAACCGCGCCGAGGAGAGAGAAAGCGTCGGTGCCATTGGCCTCGACGGTCCAGATGGATTGGTAATTGTGCTCCGCGGCAATATCGGCCACGTCAAGGATTGCCCGCGGGCCCAGAACGCCCAGGCTGCCAAAGGTCACGCCGAGAGGTGTCGCCATCGTGATGCTCGTGTCTGCTGGGGAGAGCGTGGATATTAGCGTAGTAGACGCACACGCTGGTGATACGATGCGCTGCTCTCAGTTCATGCACGCGTAAAGCACAAGGTAGGGGAATACAGATGGTGGGACGTCTTGACGGCAAGGTGGCAATTATTACAGGGGGCAATAGCGGTATCGGGGAGACCACGGGTCAGGTCTTTGCGCGCGAAGGCGCCAAGGTCATTCTGATGGCGCGGCGTGAAGCTGAGGGAGCAGCTGTAGCAGAATCCATCAGCGCCGCGGGTGGCGAGGCGACGTTCATTGCTTGCGATGTGGGCAATCACGGTTCGGTGACCAGCGCTGTGGATCAGGCTGCAAAGGTTCATGGTCGCATCGATGTGCTCTTCAACAACGCCGGCGGAGGTGCTGGCAGCAGCTTCCCGAATGAACCCATCGATGAGTGGCAGCGGGTCATTCACACCAACCTGACGGGAACTTTCTATGTGAGCCAGGCCGTGTGGCCGCACATAGTGGCTGCTGGTGGAGGCGCGGTGGTGAACATGTCGTCACTCGCAGCGCAGCGCGGCTTCAGCCCAAAGATGAAAGAGGCCTTTGGTGCTACCTCGTCATCCTATTACGCCGCAAAAGCCGGGGTCGACGCGCTGACGCGCTATATGGCGGGGATTGGTGGAGAGTGCAACATTCGTGTGAACTGTGTCCGGCCCGGACAGATTCTGACGCCGGGCGCGACCGGAGGAACGAGTAACGATGCGGACGGTGGTCACCATGTTTTCGAGAAGATGTTCGACTTTGCCCAGATTGTGCAGGGGCCTGGTCTGCCAGAAGACGTGGCAAATCTCGTGCTGTTTTTGTCCTGTGATGAAAGTCGTTTCATCTCGGGTGAGATCGTCAACGTTGACGGCGGCGTGGCGGCTAAGATCTGACCCTCGCGAAGTGCTTTTCGGGTGTGCAAAAAAGGGACTGGAGACAGGTCTTTTAAGGGGTTCCCACAAGGAGAAAGTTAATAAATCGCGAGTTTGATCCTAAGTGGCAGGGATCAATCGTTTGATGAATGGACATAGATAGGGCAGGCGGCGTGTCAGCTTTTCTACAAACTCGCAAAACTAAAATA
>PAWP01000063.1 GCA_002714125.1 Gammaproteobacteria bacterium | reverse complement strand
CGAGATGTTTAGCCGCGCGCAACTANACAGNCAGTTTTGAACTCNCCGTGTATNTTGCGATCNGCGCCTGCTACGTNANGCGAAGCATGGGCCCNGGCTATGGTTANGTGTGNGACCTGCGGGGNTTCAAGCCGGNGCTNTGGCTTAACCTTTCGGCGGATGTGCCGCAACCGCATCTTCGTTTACATCGGTGCCCCAGCCAGGTCGGTCAGACAGCTCAAGATGACCATTTACAATCTCGGGCGGATGCGTCACGAGATCGTCTTTCCAGGACACATCATCAATGTCTATTTCCATGATGCGGAAGTTAGGTACAGATGCACAGAAGTGCGCNCTCATCATGGTCGAAAGGTGGCCGTAGAAATTATGCGGCGCAACGTTCACCTCGTGCGCGTCAGCCATGACCGCAATCTTGTGGGACTGCCAGATTCCATTCCAAGGTACGTCGATAATTGCTACNTCCATCGACTGNTGCGCGAAATAGGGCCGGAATTCCCGAATGCCGTACAGGGANTCGCACGATGCGGTTGGCACGTTGACCTGCCTCCGGATCAATGCCATCGCCTCGGGGTTGAACATGTCGTATTCGAACCAGAGCAACTCATAGGGCTCGAGCGCCCGCATGACCTTGATGTAGCCCTCTGGTTTGAAGTTGAAGTTCAGGTCGAGAAGAATGTCGACATCGCCGCCTCCACGGCGCAGTGCTTCCATTTGCGCCTCCAGCTGGCGNAGCAGCGTACGNTCNGCNTTCAGTGCGGGGACCTCGGGCGCGCCGAGGGTCCGGCCGAAGCCGGGCGAATGCACATAGTTTCGCTCACCAAACGCGTACATGTTGCATTTGAGCGCACTAAAACCGGCTTCGACCACCTCGGCGCCCAACTCTGCGACATGNTCGAGCGAGGTCATTACGGGCTTGTTGATGTACTCCGCTGTGACCTTATTCATACGGTAAGTACCGCAGTGGGACCAGTAGAGNCTCAGACTCTTGCGGATCGCNCCGCCAAGCAGAGTGTACACCGGTACGCCAAGGGCCTTGCCCTTGATGTCGAGTAACGCGTTCTCGATCGCGGCCAAAGCCTGCGAATTTATCCCGCCAGGAGCTTGCCGCGTTACGGCATAAAGCTGNGCAAACACAGCTTCATGTGCCATCGCGTCCGCACCGATGATGATAGGGGTCAGNTTTTCGATAACNCCTGTGACGCCTTTACTGCCATAGGATTCGTTGTACTCGCTCCAACCAACGATGCCTTCATCAGTTGTGATCTTCAGAAAGGAAAATACTCGCCANCCGGCATCGGCGTGTAGTGAATCAATGGCCGCAATTTTCATGACTGNCCCAGTTGTTGGTTTCCNCCATCCTACCAAGGCTGGCCCNNCANCNGCTGCGANCGTTGTGCCGNGCAGCGTCACTCGCGNTANGCCTNGACTATTCCGATNNTTCTCCNTCAAGGCGTACTGCACAGGANNACTTGTTAGAACTTGGGATNACCCATCTGCNCACCTNGGGTGCGACCGACCGATGCAACTGCGGTGTGAGTGGTNTTTTCCNNTTCAGGTGCCGGCACGCCNCNGGGANCATACCCGTTGATGACCCAATGGAACCGCTTGATCTCGCGGCCTCTGCTATAGGGTANGGTTCTGCAAGGCGTCAGGGTGTGGCCANNCGNCAGGAACAGATCCTCGTGGCGGGACGGGAAATCTCTCTACCACATCGAGNTTGCCANGGGTGGCGCGTAGCTTACGGNTCCGNGCGGCGTGNTGCNAAAAANAAANCAAGGNGCTTCGNTAGACATGGCCGGCCGCTCGCTGGCGAACTTTGCGTTGACTCGCGCGCGCANGATCTNTANGAGNGCTTCAGNATCAGGTNTTGTGTTGGGGGGCTCGNCAGGGAGCGAGCTCTGCGTATACGGTNTGGGATTGGCGCNGCTGCTCCTGACTCGCGCACCNGGCGCGATNNGTTTGTCCACCTGNTCGGGTTCTTCTGGCACACTCNAGGCANCAAAACTGATCCTGNAGTCCCATGCCTGAAGCCACTGTNAATTACNTTGCCCAGGATNTCGAGCCGTCCCTCTTCCGTAACGGAGAGGTGCTTACCTATCGCGATCGGGATGGCAGTGACGATGGAAGCAAGGGCGTTCNCGTTGAGGCATCTCAAGTGAATGTCATGGATGCACGGTTGGCGCAGGCTGCTGGGGAAGTTGATCTGGCACGCAGTGGGTTCGAACTACTGGACGAGTCTATTGGTGCGGGNGTCGACTTCCTCGAACACGAGAGCGTGGTACGTGACTTATACCCGGAGTGTGAACAACTGCTCGCCAGTNCGACTGGAGCTCAGGCCTTCGCCTTTGATCACAACATNCGTTACGCAAGCGGCAAGCAGACCGCACAGCGCATCGCGGGCGGTCAGACGGTGCAGGGTCCGGCGCATATGGTGCATGGTGACTACACGCTCCGGAGTGCTCGTGACCGACTGCAGGCGCTCGGTGCGCCACCCGGGAGCAATGACACGCTCAAACAGTTTCTGGCTATCGGCGAGACGGCAGTGCCAGCGGAACTTGCGGATGCTGCCCTCGCAGGCGGTCGTTTCGCGATCATCAACGTCTGGCGCAACATCGCTCCGGAACCGGTCGTTCGTGACCCGCTTGCACTCTGTGACGGGCGCTCTGTTAGCCCCGAGGAACTGGTGGTCTTCGAGATCCACTATAAGGATCGGGTCGGGGAAAATTATTTTGCACGGCGAGCAGATTCCCATGCCTGGTATCGCTACCCGGAGATACGTCCGGATGAAGCACTGCTCATTAAGCAGTGGGATTCAGCCGGCACGCTGGCTGCTAGCAATGGAGATAAAGGAGATGCAGCAGGCGAGCCTCACTGCACCTTCAGTTTCCACACCGCGTACATCGATCCGGCTCAGCCCGAAGATGCTCCGGAGCGGCGCAGCATAGAAGTGCGCTGCGCAGTTCTGTACTAGAACATTACGAGAGGAGCGATCATGACCAGAATGCCAACGCCGACGGAAGCGGAGCTGAGTGTGGCTCAACGTGACGTGCTGGATGCTATGCGCAGCGGGCCACGCGGTGCCAACCTGTCGCTCGCGGGCCCCTTTGGCGTATGGGTGCGATCACCGTCGATTGGAAACGCTGTACAGAACTTTGGGGGCGTCGCGCGGTTTGCCACGACCGATGTTCCTGAGGATGCTAAGGAAGTGGCGATCTGTACGGTTGGCATCCACTTTGAGGCCAAGTTCGAGTTTGCCGCGCATCGCGCTTTGGCGTTGCGGGCAGGCGTGTCGGAACCGGTGCTCGATGCGCTGCACGCGGGTAGGCAGGCAGCGTTTGACAACGATGAGCAGCGACTAGCGTGGGCATGTGCGTCACAGCTGCTTGAGGTCAAACGGGTGGATGATGCAACGTATACCGCTGCACTGGAGGCGTTTGGGGAGAATGGCGTGATTGAACTGGTTAGTGTGATTGGCTATTACGCCCTTGTCTCCATGACGTTGAATATATTTCAGATCCAGGTTAGTGGAGCAATGGATGACCCNTTCCCCGATCGCCCATAGGCGCCCCGCAAGCTACCAGGGGCGTTCCTCCTGATCATCNAAGCGNGCATTCTGGGATTTCGACCACTCGACCCGGTTGTGTGCCGAGGGCTCGCTGGCGTNGGCCGCGGCTNCNCTGCGGGCCTCGCCAATGCTCATAACCCAGAAGTTGCCTGATGCGCGGACTGCTGCGCTTTGGCCTTGAATGTCAGCCGCCTGGTTGATTGACATCTTGGAGACACGTANTGCGTATTCGCTGTTTCGGGCGATCCGTCGGGCNAGCCAGCGGGTGCCGGCCTCCAGTTTTTCGTCGGGTACCACGTGATTGACCATACCAAGCCGATANGCCTCCTCGGCGTCTATGAAGTCGCCGGTCCATAGGTACTCTTTGGCTTTGCGTATGCCCAGTTCCCAGAACTGGGTGGGGTACTCATGGTGCGCGCTGCCCCAGCGTACTGACCGGTCAGCAAACCTTGCAGTATCTGAAGTCATAACGAGATCACAGGTGGCCGTNAGCATCCACGAACCCATGATGCAGTAGCCGCGTACCATGGCGATGGTTGGTTTCCCGAGGTTGCGCCAGCGGTCATGCATCCGCCAATACACGCCCCGGTCCATTTCACGGACACGACCCAGCGCGGAGAAGTCCCGTGGATACTNATCCAACTCCTCGCGCATTTCCGGTGTGCCGATGTCGTGTCCGGCGCCAAAGTGCTCGCCCACGCCNGCCACGACAANGACGCGCGCGTCCGGATCTTCCTCGGCTCGTGTAAACGCCCTATCNAGNTCGGCGTAGACNTTGCGACTGATCACGTTCATGACCTCGGGTCGGTTGATAGTGATCGTGGCAATGGCGTCCTCGACGCCATAGGTCACATAGTTGGCTTCCATTCAGATTCCTTCGTGCCGGCAGCGGATGGGAGCATAAGCGAGCAGCGACCCCTGTGGCGAGGCGCCTTGCCCGGTCGTGCTATCTGTNCGCAGCAGTTACTGCGAATGTCCGGGCGGGAAATCGNTCGCTTCGTATTCGACACGGTAAGCTTGGCCTGTAAAGTNGTCCGGTGCCTGGAAGCTGAAGATCTGTAAGGCGACATAGCTTCAGCCTAGCCGTCAGTTTCTGCTTCGGNAGCACTTAACAGCCTGCTGCGACAGCCTTGGCTATGCAGATCGTCCCTCATCCACAGGACATCTATATGCAGCCAATTCCAAGCGTTTGTACCANAACAGGCGCCGAGNAGCGTGTCTCCANCTCGCAGNGCGAAGCTGACCTCGTGGATCGCGCGNGGGCGNTGACCNCTCNTTGAACNGATCGAGCCGCACACGGGCCGCTGTCTACTCGGTCGGTGTCAGGGCCCTACTCCAGTTCGGTTTGTTTTGCCATCGGACCACTTCGGTGAAACTGTTTGTATGCGNAGGANTNGGGTAGTGGAAGAAGNAATCGTTTTGGTTGTCGAGCCTTCAGGCGCCGTAGACNANNTAGCAATCATGTTGCCGATATCCGCTGGCTGAGATCCTGTGCTCAGTTTACGGGAGTGTGAGNCGCCCTTTNCCGTCCCAGGGCGGCTCGGATGACATAGGCTGAGCGAATNACTCTACAGACGGGGAGCCCGGAGTANGGTACGACGCCTGCTCATCACCGTCGANTCAGTTGATGACACCGTTTGCGAAGGCGTTGCCCACTTCTTCGTCGCTGAAGCCAAGAATCTCTGTCAACACCTCAAAACTATGTTGGCCGAGCGTTGGCGCTGGTCCGCGAGGTCCGTTGTCATAGCTGGAGACGAGGTACTGATGGCCGGCATACGTGGTTGGGCCTGTCTCGGGATGGTCAAAAACTCTGTGGAACTTCCGGTGCTGGTATTGTGGATCTGCAACAAGATCGCCGCTGGCTTGTACAGGGCCGGACGGAACGCCTGCCGTCTGGAGCANTTGGGTCACCTCCTGGGTGGTGCGCGTTNNACTCCAAGCGGTAAGTATCTCGTCAATAGCGTCGTGTGCCGCAAGGCGGTCAATGTTGGACGGGTACTGTNCCGCAAGATCCGGCTGGCCTATGGCTTCGCAAAGCGCTTGCCACTCGGCATCGGTGTCCACTGCGATGACACACCATTGGTNTTCCCCCGCACAGCGATAGCCGCCTTGGGGCGACGCATGAGGCGAGCGATTACCGAGTCGTGTCGCGGAGTGGCCGTTGACCTGNAAATCAAAAATCTCTGGCGCAAGAAAATGCAGCGCAGTTTCGAGCTGAGCCACGTCCAGGTAGCAGCCTTCGCCCGTGCGTCGTTTGTGATCGAGCGCTGCAGCGAGCAAGGTTGAGATGAAGCGCGGTGCGATGGTGTCGGTGTAGGCGACCCAGGGGCCGCTGGGGGCGAGGTCGGNCCAGCCGGTGGTTTCGTAGAACCCGGCGATTGCAGCGGCATGGTAGCCGTACCCGGCCATGAGCGAAGCGGGACCGGTCTGGCCCATGAGGCAGGTGCTCACCATGATGAGCCCAGGATTGTGCTGCCGGACCTCTTCATAGCCAAGCCCCATCCGGCCTATTGCACCGGGCGCGAAGCTCTCGATCATGACGTCTGCCCAGCTGATCAGCTTCAGCGCGATTTCCCGCGCCTCGGGGTGTTTCATATCGAGCGCAATGCTCTGCTTTGAGGTATTAAAGTTGCCGTAGAACTGCGANCGGTTGATGCCGGGTTCATTGTTCTGGAATGGTGGNCCTCCGCGGAGCACGTCAGGGCGACCTTCAGACTCGATCCGAACCACGTGTGCGCCGTGATCGGCGAGGTACTTGGACGAGATCGGGCCAACCCCCACCCATGCAAAATCGCATACCTTTATGCCATCAAACGGCAGCTTGTCAGNCTCGGGTTCGGGAAAGGACTTTGTTTGGGTGCCGCCGGCGAGTTCGGCCCGTATGTCTGCTCCATGCGCGTCGGGCATGGGTGTCTCGCGTCGTACCGACACCGGGTTGCTGGGTGATTTAACCCAGATGCCGGGTGCTTTAATGTTGTCTACATCCCGCCAGTACGCTCGGGCATCGAGATGTTCGAGGGCCAATAGTTCCGTGAGGTCATTGACTGGTGCAAGCGTGATGCGGTGCTCAAGTCCGAACTCGTACAATTCCTGTTTGGTGTGCTTGGCGAGAAACTCTCGTGCAAGGCGAGTTGCATCCTCAAGATTCAGGGGCTGCGTACCAGGGTCACGCGCATTCATATCGTAGCTTTGCCAGTCAATCTTGCGCCAGGAGTCATCCACGACTCCGTCTTCGATCATCCACTCGGTGCAGCCTTGCAGTACTGCGGACATGGGCAGGGCCACAATGTATCCGTCTGCGGTTGGGTGTACGATTTCGACTTTCACAGGACCACCAACACCTGAGCCCCCTCGCTCAAACTCAAAGCCCTGCGTGGGCTCTGCGGTCATACCGTTCAGCATGGTCCAGGTCATAGCCGCCTGCGCGGAGAGGTCAACGTATTGCGCACTGCCGGTTCGCAGCATCCGGGCGTGTGCCACGAGGGCACCGGCTGCGGCCTCGACACCAGCATGGCGCCAGGCTTGGGGTACGGTCACCCGAATGGGCGCTCGCTCAAGCTCGCCCTGCAGAGACATGGGGCCACCCATGGCGGCAATCACAAGGTCGTTGGCTATCAAATCAGCATGGGGACCTTCAGAGCCAAACGCTGAAACCCGTACATGGACTAGGCGTGGATTTAACGCCTTCACGTCTTCGAGGCTCAGGCTAAACGTCTCCAACAGCCCCCCTGGCGCTGAGTCGATCAGGAAGTCCGTGCGTCGTACCAATTCTGCCATGGCTTCCCGGTCTGTCGTCTGTCCAGGGTCTAGGCAAATGGAACGCTTGTTACGGTTGAAGGCACGAAACTGCAGACTTTGCATACCTGCAGGGGCGCTGGTATCGAGCGGCACCTGCTGCCTGGCGATGCCGCCTCCTGGTGGTTCCACCTTTATTACGTCGGCGCCAAGGTCGCCCAACACCATCGGGCCTATCTCGCCGCGATGGTCGGTACAGTCGAGAACGGTATAGGGCTCCAGCATTACGGATATCCCTGCTGTCTGGTCAATCGGGTGGAGGCCGATATTACATGACCTCTCCGTCGTCGGTGGGCACAAGGCTCTGCGTCAGCTGGCGATGTTGGTGACCAGCGCTTCGGTCATGGCATGCCGGTTCTGCTCCTTCGCACCGACGTGGTAGAAGTGCTCCCGCGTCAGAATGCGGTAGTCCGACCAAAGTGTCTGCAGAGTAGGGTTGTGCCGGTGCACGTTGTGATGCCACGTAGACAGCACAAACCGAACGCCTCTGTTCGCTAGCAGGCAGGCGAGGTCCGCTTCATCGGCGTCCTCCCAACGATTGAAATAGTCGGTATGCCGGCCGGCGTAGGGTGGGTCGCAGTAAAGGGTGTCGTCACCTGCAGCAGCCGCGATCGTCTCGGCAAACGTCTGACAGCGAAACTCCCATTCCACATCAGCCAGCACATCCGCGGCACGTTCTACCTGGTTTACGATCCGCGTGACGTATGCGGGGGCAAAACGCCCGGGTTTGCGACAAAACGGTACGTTGAATCCGCCGCTGCGATTGAAGCGGACCATCCCGTTGAAACACGCCCGGTTGAGAAAAAGGAAGTCGTGGGGATCGGGTGCGCTCGCGCTGTTGAATCTCCCGCGTATGGCGTAGTAGTGCTCTTCACCGACGCGACGGAGTGTCTCGCCCTCGGCGGTCAGAAAGGCCCGCACGCTTGCGCCGGTGACCAACCCCGCCTGGACGGCTGCGTAAAATCTGATGAGGTGGGGGTTGGCGTCGCAAAGCAGTGCGCGCTCCGGTCGAAGGTTTAGGGCCACCGCACAGGTGCCCGCGAACGGTTCGATCCAGCGTCCGGCAGTCGCCCCGGCAATTTCGCCGATCCATGTCGCGAGGCGGGTCTTGATGCCCTGGGACTTCAGCGGCGGCGCAAGCGCTTTCACGGGTGGCATCCGCACTACGAAGGTTGTGGCTCGGGTTGAGGCCTATGCCGCCCTGTTGCTGTCTGCATGTACGGGCACAGCGAGGTTGGAAAGCTCATCCCGACGAGCTTTTCTGTGTTCTGTACATCGTTATTGTTGCCTGAGAAGCTGAGTTTTTATTGTACGGCGAGTTGGTGAGATCGAGCGAAAAACCGTATTGATCCGGGCACGCGGCCCCGAGCCAGCGGACTTAAAAGTGCCCAGCTCGATGTCGGATTCGAAGGTTGAGCTGCACGGTGCTACTGGCTTCTAGAAGCCAACGACGATTGCGAACGTACCCGCTTGCCGTAGAGGTGACCTAGGATCTTGCGCCAAGCTGTTAAAGGGAGGCCGTAATCGTTGCCAATCTTGACTCCGGAGGTGATGTTGCTCGGTGCAAACTGCGATATCNGGATCAATAACGTTGAAGCGTGCATCGTCGATTGAAACTGGCCCGTCAGGCCCGGAGACTGCCATACAAATTACACCACGGACCGCGCACATCGGCGCAGAAATCAGAGAAGTGGATCTGGCCCACCTCGACAATGAGACGTTTGCTGCCATTCGAGAGGCCCATCTTGAGTGGAAGGTCCAAGTGTTCCGCGATCAGCGGCTTAGTTGTGAGGAGCACAAAGCCTTTGGGCGGCGATTTGGTGCGTCGCACGTTTACCCAATGCATAAAGAGCGTTCTGCGGAGCCTGAAGTTCTAACGGTCAAAACAACAGCAGATTCAGCCTACACGGCAGGTGACGGCTGGCATACCGACTTCACCTGCGATGAACTGCCGCAGATGGGCTTCTTGCTCCACGTGAAGGAAGTTTCACCTTTTGGCGGCGATACCGTGTTTGCTGATACATAACTGGCGTACGAGATGTCGTCCCAGACCATGCAGGGCATGCTGGAAGGCCTGGTTGCCGTAAACGACGGAGCGATACCGTATGTTGGCAGCTACAAGTCCACGCCCTTCAGGCGGCTACCCGCGCGAAAAGCACTCGGTAGTCGTTACATATCCGGAGGCGAGGCTCAGACTGCTCTATGTCAACAGAGGCTTCATGTCTCACATAAAGGGACTGCGTCGACAGGAAAGCGACGTGCCTCTGGATATGGTGTTCCGCCACATTGCGGAGACTCCTAGGCTGACCTGCAGAGCGGTCTGGCAGCCCAACGCGCTCGCCTTCTGGAACCACTGCTGTATCCAGCAGCATGCTGTGTGGGAAACCAGCGCATACACGCCACGGTGAGCGGGTATCTATTGTTACGGATTCCCGCTCGGCCGTTTAACCTGGCGCTATTGCGGGCTCAAAGCTGGAAGAGGTGTTATGACCTCTCGTGCCGTGCGGCAACTGCACCAACACCCTCCCGGCAGCATCCTGTCATCAATCCAACTACNCNGACNGGGGCTGGCNNCGGAACTGACGCGTCTNGTCGCTCCNGCCGACGAACCNGGCGTTNCCCGATNAGAAGCCGTGTGGCGACNGNCNTNGCCTCGAGGGTCAGTTCATGACGCCGTATGAAGTTCTCGCGCGCTTCCGGTGANGNGGCCCGAGANGTCTGCCAGGCGTCAAGGCCAGAGTACCAAGAAAGTAGCAGCATACGGCCNCGNTCGGGAGATCGGTCCGGGTTNGCGAACAATCCCTGTACCTGCGCTTCGAAGTCCGACTCAAAGGANGTCCANGCAGTCTCGGACAGCGCTACGATCNCATCGATGTCCTGGTTGTGGACTTCGAACCAGCGGAATACATAGAGCCCTTCCCGCGNGAGCGGGCTGTGACTGAGGGGNCGTACGGTCGGCTCCAGATCGACGGTTTCAACAAGCTGATAACCNGCTGCTTCTGTCTCGGTAGCGATGTCCGGAACACCTGAGTCGGCGCTCGCGATGACGTAGAGTTCGTTGGTNGCAAGGCCAAACAGCGCNTGGAACACNCCAAATACCTCCGCGCCTTCGGAGCCAAACGTGGCCGACAGCGGGCCCTGGGCAAAGGGCAGCAACTNACGGGCATCCGAGTGAGCCGGGTCTTTGATGAGGTGTACTCGATATTCCATCGCGCGTTTCCTGCCCTTGTGTGAGAGCGGCAAGTGTAGNGTTCGTCAGCCCTTCTGTTCCTGCTGTATCGTGCCGAAAATCCCGCTAGGGAACCCAAGGCAATGAGCAAACGAATATCCACCCTGGTACCGGCGCTGATCTGNNCGCTNGCCGTCGCACCTACCTTTGCAGATCGTCTGCGGTCGGCGAAGCCTGAATCCGTCGGGATGTCCAGTGCGCGGCTTGAGCGCATCAACGCNGTCATGCAGCGCCACATCGACGCGGGTGATATTCAGGGTGCNGTTACAGCAGTTGCACGNCGCGGGCGCGTGGTGCATTTCGAAGCACATGGATTGCTGAACGTCGAAACCAAAACGCCTATGGCGAAAGACGCNATCTTCGTCATGATGTCTTCCACTAAGCCTGTGCTGGGCGTTGCCGCGATGATGATGATCGAGGAAGGCCTTATTCGGCNTACCGATTCNGTCTCAAAGTACATCCCCGAATTCAAGGACATGNAAGTTGCGGTCCTTGCCGAGCCTGCCGATGAGGATATAAGTCCCATGCGCGTGCGTCGGCGCGACGGAGTCCCTGCGCACCGTACGGTCCCCGCTGAGCGTGAGGTCACCATTCGGGACATCCTTACGCACACCTCCGGCATTGTCAGCGGCGGGCTGGGGACGGCGGTTGGCGGGCAGCGCGAACGGGTGACGCTTGCAGAGTCGATCCACAAGCTGGGCAAGATCCCGCTCGATTTNCAGCCCGGCTCACGCTGGCAATACAGCGCAGCCACCGCGCTCGATGTTGTTGCCCGGATTGTCGAGATCGTATCGGGTCAGCCCTACGANGAGTTTGTCCGCACGAGGATCTTTGATCCCCTTGGTATGAAAGATACCTACTACAACGTCCCACCCGAGAAGGAAGTACGCCGCGTTGCGGTACGCGGAGCNAATATGGCGCGCTTCAGCAGGCGTACGACTGCCTACTTCTCAGGCTCCTACGGTCTGTCTTCAACCGCGGAAGACTATCTTCGGTTCGAGATGATGCTGGTGGGCGGGGGCGAACTGCATGGCAACAGGATTCTTGGGTCACGNTCGGTTGAATGGATGGGAAGTAACCACGTGGGGGACCTGTACAAAGGTTTTAGCGGCCGTCTGCAAGGTACCGGATTCGGCTACACCGTTGCCGTGAGCGTTGATCCGGTGCTGGCGGATAGTCGGCGCAGCAAAGGCGCGTTCGGCTGGGGTGGGGCGCTCGGTACGCGGAGTTGGTCTGACCCGGGTGAAGAACTGGCGGCAGTGATCATGCTGCAGCAGCGGCACAGGCGCACTCAATATGACTTTGAGAACGCAGTGCGNGCTGCGATCATAGACTAACTGGTTGTGAAGACATGCGCTTGCCGCTGTTACGGGACGGTAAGCGCGACGTTGTTTGGTTGTCAGGCTTCGNCANCCCCTTNNTGGGCCTTGTTNATGAAGTTTTTGGCGCCGGCCATGATNCAGGGCGCGGTTGAGGTGAAGAAAAACTTCACGCCCATGCTGGCAAAGTGGGCAACGTTGCCGTCCATCGCAAGNGTGCCGGCGGTGCGACCAGCCGAAACAATGCGGTTGATGGCATCGTCGATNTTCTCCTGGACGTCAGGGTGTCCCAGATTGTCGATGTGCCCCATCGAGGCGGCAAAATCNCCAGGCGCGACAAAAAANACCCCNATCCCGTCGACCTTCAGGATTTCGTCNAGGTTCTCCCAGGCCTTGATGTCTTCGATAAGCGCGATCAGCAGCGTTTCGTCGTTGGCCTTTGTTAGGTAGTCCCGGACGCCAAAACCCTGCCGGCTGGTGAANAGGCCGCGCTTGCCCATTGGNGCAAACTTGCCCCCAGCAACCATGTTTTCGGCCTCCTCACGCGTGTCCACGTGCGGNACCACAATGGCCTGCGCGCCCCGGTCGAGGGTGCGATAGATCAGCGCTTGATCGTTTTTNTTGACCCGGATGATCGACGTCATGCCCCANATGTCGCAGGCACGGGTGAGGTTGCCAATGTCAGCCGCGTCCACGCTCCCGTGCTCGCCCTCCATCCAGATGCCGTCGAAACCCACCGGACCAAATGCATCGATGTCGTCGGCGTGAGTGAACGTTGCGGCCACAAAGGCCATTTCACCGGCTTCGAGTTTGCGTTTGACGCGGTTGGGGCGTAGTTCCATGAGGCTTCCCAGGGTTTGTCGGTTGTTGTTGCTGCTTATTGTCTCAGATCGTGCGGTATGCGTGCGCCTGGTCCTGGCACNATTCGCTTGGGCACACACGATCGTTTGAGTAGACTGCGCCGTTTTCCGCGTGGAGGTTGGCGCCCTTGGACAAGATTGATTCACCGCTGATGGAGGGGCTTGGCCTGCAACGTGTGGTGTCGTCCGACCCNTCTGGTCGGGCCGTTGTCGAGTATCGGGTTGAGGAGCATCACTGCCATGCCGTTGCCCAGGGCGGCTATGTCACGGCCTGGATCGACTCCGCAATGGCGCGTGCGGTGGGTGCTGCCACCAACGGTGAGTTTGGCGCCAACACGCTGGAGATCAAAGTTGCCTTCTACCGGCCCGCGTTGCGTGGACAACTCGTCACGGCAGAAGGCTGGCTCGACAAGCTCGGGCGGCAGATAGCGTTTGCCGAAGGTGAATTGAGGGACGAGGAGGGCACTGTCATTGCCAAAGGGTCCTCTACAATCAAGNTGGGTAANTTCNCGCGCCCNGAATCGGGGTGAGCTCAGGGTATGNGGGTTNCGGGTCGACGGTCAGGTCGGTGTNNCACCGCGNGGTGCTTTCAGGTGGTCCTGGATTCTTGGGTCCTGGATCCGCCAATAGGGGNGCGCGCGTGACCANAGTTGGGCCAGCCGGGAGGGAGCGGCGCTGCCTTGAGCGAGCCGGATAATTTGATCGAGCAGTTGCTTTCTGGCTGGAAAACTGCGCTTTGNAACATNGAAGCGACTCGCGCGTATCAGGCCNGGATTAGCATCGCGGCNGGTTACATCCGGGTAAACCGGATGGTCAGTGGGGAGATGGCGGCCGATCTCACGGTACCTCGCAAAGGGNCNGTCAGNNGGATTGAATCAGTGTGGTTACCGCTTCAAGCAGTTCTTTTGCCGTAACTCTGCTCAGTGCNAAGGATTCCTCATAGTTGNCGTTGCGCCCNNCCTCCCANTCCTGCTCGGGNACAAAGTAGCCATATGCGCCACCCGTGAGTCCCAGGATCATCGGTGCGGAGACACCAAGCTGNGCCTTCAGGNTTGTNCCGANTCCCTTCAGTGCTTCGCCGGGTAGGGTTACCGCCGCGACGGCATCGCCCAACGCAAGGTGCGCCAAAGGGACGACAACCCGTCGCTCTGGCATAGGCTCATTCAAAAGCCCGAGCCAATTCGCAAAGCGCAGCACGCGATTGTCGAGCGTCAGCGCTGTAGTGGTTGTCCTNACCCGCAGCTTGCCGGCAACCGGCTCTGAACGGGTAAGCGCGTCNAGCGCGATCGCACCAAGNTGTTGACCGTACAGNCNGGCCTGTTCGAAACGCGTGTCACCAGGGGGTGNCACGGGCGAAGCATCGCCGAGCGCGCNATTCACAAACAGCGCGGGTGCACCGGTGGCCGCCGTCACGTGGTCACGCAGTGCACCCACATAGTCACTTGAAAGCTGCAAATTCGACATGGGGGTTACGACGGGATGGGCCGCAAAGTTCATCAGCGTGGCAACCGGACTACCGTCTTCACCCAGGGCCTGCAGCACCACCATCTCGTCATCTGCGGTCCAGCCCCGACGATTGCGCGACGGTGCCTTCGCCAGGGTGTAGCTCAGCCGTACGGGCTCGCGGTTCTGCCAGGCCTGCAGTAACGCTTCTGCCGCTCGTNTGACCAGCAGGTTGGCATAGCTNGCNGGCGAACCACCCCAAAGCCCAAGAAGATCGGGAGCAGCGTGGGTGTGGGTCGCNGCGACCATAACGTGCGCTGTCGGCAGCCTNGACACCTTGGCGATATGCAGCTTGATTGCATTCCTCAGCGGCATGGGTATGCCCAGGCTGTCGATGACGACCATGCAGAAGGCTTGTCNGGATTCGATGCATAGCGCCTGCGCGCTGATNGAGTCATGAACCCCGGTAGCGGCTCCGCGGCTGGTCCACAGCCCGTAGCCGCCCATGTAGACCTCGCCGCCGGCAATCATTGCTGCTGGCGGGGTGACGTCCGAGGTTGCGGCACCGGCAAACCACTGGGCTGATGCGGTCGCTGGTCCGATGGTACCCAGCAGCAGGANTGCTGCNGCCAGCATCCAGGTTACGCCGAAGGGTTTCGCAGNCAGGCAGGATNGCTGCGCCTTTTTACAGNGGAGAACCGCCATCAGCAAACGACCGTGAGCATCGGGCGCGGGCGCGGTACAAGATCCATCGCGCACCGTGTGCTCATGGATGTTCTGGCCACCGCTCCACAAACTGNGGNGCGTGCTCTTCGATCCACGCTTTGAGGGGCAGATCGTCAGGGAAGCTGTTGGAAGACCCATAAGCGCCGTGGTGTGAATAACCAAGCAACTGTTTCTGAATCGGACTCGCCCGGTGCAGCAGATGGTCAATCTGCTGTTCGTCCCGGTTCGCCAGCCAGCGATACGAGTAGCCGTTAAAGATGATATAGCGCGTCGTGTTGCTGACATTGACTGTTGGCGTATGCCAGAGGCGCCTGTCAAAGATGATTGCGTCGCCGGCTTTCGCAGTAACCTGCACGGCGTCGTTGGTGAGCCGGTCCCGCACCGACAGCGGAAAGTTGCGACTTTTGTGGCTGCCAGGGAGACAGGTGAAGTTAGCCATGCCGGTTTCCGGCAAGTCGGAAAGTACATAGCCCACTTTGAGCGAGATTCGGGGCACGTAGTCGCCAAAGGCCAGGTCGCGGGTCAGGTTACCGGTGTCCGTGTGCCAGTTGGCCCACTGGTTGTGTGTGTCACCCGTGAACTTGGCAGAAGGTGGCGTCTGCATTCCCACGGTGTGATAAAGCTTGATATCCGGCCCGAGGATGCCCCACACCTTTGGCAGCGTGCGGTACCAGTCCACCAGTTCTAGCAGGGCGTCGCGCTGGCCGATGAAGTCGAGCACGCCGTGATACCGNTCGGCTGCGATGCCCTGAACCCGCTTGTGCTCCTCGACAACATCGCGCGTGACCTCGCGGAAGTGTTCTACCTTGTCGGGTGGAAGGGCATGGTGCATGACAAAAAAGCCGTCGCGTTCGAATGCCGTTTCTTCTTCGGGCGTGAGCAGATAGTCGAGTGTGCGTGGGTCCACGGGGCCTCCTTTGCTATGTNCCCACACTGCCCGAAGCCGCGGCGGGGGGCAATACATGNACGGGATGCGCGGTTGATACAATCGGCGCTAGGTTGCNGCAATTGTTTGAACATAAAAGGAGAACATCAGGTGAAAGTAGCTATTCAGGGCAGGGCCCAGGATTCACAGAAGGCACGTTACAAGGCGGCCGGCATTGAAGTAGTGGAAGGCACCTGTCAGAACGAAGATGAGATGATCGAACTGATTGGTGACGCGGATGGTGCCCAGGTTGGGATTCTGCCGCTGACCACNCGCAAGGTCATGGAGACCTGCAGCAATCTTAAGGTTGTAGCCCGCTTNGGCGTGGGCGTGGATTCCATNGACATTGATGCNGCGACGGAGCTTGGGGTGATTGTCTGCAACGTTCCAGGTTCGAACACGACTGAGGTGGCCGACCACGCAATGTCGCTGCTGCTGATGCTTACGCGACGCCTCTACGATNTGGTGACCCACGTGCGCGCNGGCGACTGGCGCGACAATCCACGGGCGATGGGGGCGCACACGGGCAAGATCCGCAGGCTGGCCGGACACACCGTCGGCATCATTGGTTTTGGCAACATTGGCCGCGCGTTTGCTACACGTGTGCGCGGTTTCGGCGTTCGCCGAATCCTTGCCTATGACCCCTACGTCAATCAGCTGACCGGGGATCTTTACGGCGTTGAACTCGTGGATCTGGAAACTCTGCTGAAGGAATCCGATTGCATCAGCTGCCACTGTTCGGCGACGGAAGAGTCTAAAGGCATCATCAACGCGCAGGCNTTGGAGATGATGAAACCAACGGCGTTGCTGGTGAACACTTCGCGGGGCCCAATCGTTGACGGGGAGGCGCTGGCCGATGCGCTCGAAGCCGGGCAGATTGAAGCCGCCGCCCTTGACGTGACCGAAGTTGAGCCGGTTGAGTCGAACAACCGCCTGCTGAGTCTCCCCAATTGCTTCGTTACGCCGCACGTTGCGGCAATGTCCGCAACTTTCATCTCGGAGACGGCCATCATGCAGGCTGAAAACGTCATCAACGTATTGACGGGTGAGAAGCCGCACGGGCTGGCCAATCCCGAGGTCATCAAGACCATAGCCGTGATGCGTGGTGGTGATCCCGGGCGCTGGGCCGGTGTACCGGATTTCTCGACCGCCCTGCAGGTCTGAACGTGCCTTTACTCACAGAATTGGGAACTGCGGCAGGTGCGGCGCTCAAGGCCTCCGGTGGGACCATCGCGGTTGCCGAGTCTTCAACCGGTGGGCTGATCTCTTCGGCGTTGCTTTCGGTACCGGGGGCCTCTGCCTATTTCCGTGGCGGTAGCGTCATCTACACACGGGAGTCGCGGCAGATCTGGCTTGGCATCACCAAGGCTGACGTGGAGGGGCTGGAGCCGCTCACACCGGGTATGGCAATGGCATTTGCCCGGCGCGTGCGGGACTCCCTGGGTACCACCTGGGGGATTGCTGAACTGGGGGCCGCCGGCCCTGCGGGGACGCGCTATGGGACCGGGGCGGGCGTCTCCGCACTCGCCGTGGCCGGCCCCCGTGAATTTTCGCGTTTCCTGGAAACCGGCAGCGACGATCGTGAAGCTAACATGTGGGCGTTTACGGAAGGCGCGATGGTTCTGCTTGTAGAGGCGCTGGCGGACTAAACGACTTGGCCCGACTCGTGCGCCGCTAACGGCGCCGGGCCGCCGCCATCTTGTCGCGCATGATGTCCAGCATGTTGGCCCAGGGTTTGACGTCGCAGCGCGCTGCCCAGGCGTCGTAGATCGCCTCGAGTTCTGCCACAACCTCAGGGTGCTTACCGGCCTCGTTGTCGGTTTCGGTGCGGTTGGCGACGATGTCATAAAGCTCCCAGTCACTGGGGTACTTGCAGACCAGTTTCCAGTTGCCTTTGCGCACTGCGCGGTTGCCCTCATGTTCCCAGACGAGGGCTTCTTTGCCATTCTCGTGACCGTTGAACAAAGGCGCGAGCGAGGTACCTTCGAGGGGTGCAATGGCATTGCCGCCAAACGTCTCCGGGTAAGCAGTTGCTGCGACGTCGAGGCAGGTGGCCATGATGTCGGTCAACTGCCCCGGCTGGTGCCGCAGCACGTCGTGCGCGTCGATCCCNGCCGGCCAATGGGCGATCAGGGGNGTTGCAATGCCGCCTTCGTGCACCCAGTGTTTGTACTCNCGGAAAGGTGTGTTGGACAGATTGGCCCAGGGCACGCCGTAACTTTGATAGGTGTCCTCGGCGCCGGGCATGATGTCAGGCTCGTTGTTGAATCTGACGGGTTCACCCTTGCGGGTGTGGGTCGTGCCGGCGAGGAAGCCGCCGCGTTCGGCCCAGCTGGCGAAGTCGATTTCCTCTGCACAGGCACCGTTGTCCGCCAGAAACAGGATCAGGGTGTTTTGCAGCTGACCGTTGACTTCGAGTGTGTTTAGGATTCGCCCGATACCTTGGTCCATGCGATCGATCTGAGCCGCATAGACCTCCATTCGCCGCGCCTGCCACGCCTTATCTTCGGCTTCAGTCCAGGAAGGCTGGGAAGGATCGCGCGGCGTGAGCGGCCACGCACGATCGAGCAGTCCGAGATCNCGCATGCGCTCGAGGCGTTCTTCGCGCAGCTGATCCCAGCCTGCGTCGAANCGACCNGCGTATTTTGCGATGTCATCCTCGTGCGCNTGGAGNGGCCAATGTGGCGCNGTNTATGCGGCATAAAGAAAAAACGGCTCCTCGCGTCCGGCATGTTCGTTCAGGTAGNCGACTGCGCAGTCGCTGATCGCATCTGTCAGGAAGAAGTCGGCCGGCAGGGTCTCGAGGTCGACCGGGTCGTTTTCCAGTGTGAGGGTCAACGGCTGGTAGTAGTTGGCAGCCCCCGTGATGATGCCGAAGAAACGATCAAATCCGCGCTGCCGCGGCCAGCTGTGTTTCGGACCGTCTGCGTCGGTGTGTCGCGTGACGTGCCACTTCCCGCTCATGTACGTGGAGTACCCGGCTGATCCCAGGGCCTCTGCGATCGTGACGCAGCGGTTGTTCAGATCACCGCGATAACCGTCTTCGTCGAGGTCGCCTACCATATGCCCGACACTGGCCTGATGGGGGTGCAGCCCGGTCAGGATTGAGGCTCTGGTTGGGCAACAGCGCGCCGTATTGTAGAACTGGGTGAAACGCACGCCGTCCGCAGCGAGCCTGTCGAGATTGGGTGTCTGTACCTCGCCGCCGTAACATCCGATGTCGGAGTACCCCATATCATCGTTCATGATCAGNAGGATATTNGGGCGTTCAGGCATGTCAGGGCTCCTGGGAANGTTGAANGGCATCGAACCACAGTTTGGTTCCACACAGCAATGTGGGCTCCTGCGGTATAAAGCGCTACTGCTCCGCAAGCTAGAAACCGATGCAGCGAGTTACGATTCCNCCCGGCACTTTCCTGATGGGGTCCGATCGTCATTATCCTGAGGAGCGGCCTGCCCGTCCGGTACAGGTCTCCGCGTTCGAGATAAGTATCGGCCCGGTGACCAACAGGGATTTCGCGGAATTTGTTGCTGCAACCGGCTATGTGACCGTTGCCGAGAGGCCCCTTGATCCGGTTGACTTCCCAAGCGTTGTTCTGGAGATGCTCGAACCGGGTTCGCTGGTGTTCCGCTCAACTGCAGGACCTGTGGCGCTGGATGATGTCGGTCAGTGGTGGCATTGGAGTCACGGGACGAGTTGGCGAGAGCCATCGGGCCCGGGCAGCGCCGCAGTGCCCGGGCATCCGGTTGTTCACGTAGCCTTCGTCGATGCAGAGGCGTTTGCCGCTTGGGCCGGTGGCCGTTTGCCAACCGAGGCTGAATGGGAGTACGCCGCCCGTGGCGGGCTAGAGGGTGCAAACTTTGCCTGGGGTGACGTGGCCCAACCGGGGGGCGCGGCCATGGCAAACGTTTGGGAAGGCAGCTTCCCCTGGCGCAGGGACAACGGGGTCGCGGGCACATCGCCGGTAGCGATGTTTCCGCCCAACGGCTATGGACTGTTCGACATGACGGGAAACGTCTGGGAGTGGACCCGCGACTTATGGCGCGCCCGGCATTTGTTAGAAGCCGAAACATGTTGTGCGCCCCTCGACCCACGGGGCCCGGAGCCCCCGCGTGCTTCGGAGGGTGACCCGGCCGATGTCCGCCAGCGTGTGCTCAAGGGAGGCTCGCACCTGTGTGCTGACAACTATTGTCTGCGCTATCGCCCCGCCGCGCGCATCCCGCAGGCCGATGACACTGCCACCAGCCATGTTGGTTTCCGCTGCGTCTGGAGCTGAACGGCTGGGTATTCGTAGGCGCAGAAAGTGTGAACGTCCCTGAATTGCTGGCGCAGTGGCAAAGCGGCCGTGAACATGGCCGGCCTGATTTGGCTGGGGCGCTGATATCGGGGGCGGCGAGGAAACAACCGCGTAACAGGTGAGGAATGTGCCGGAACGCCGAGCGCCTGTGCCCGCGTTTTCGTGTTTAGGCGCGAGGACCGCGACCGAGAAGGTGTCGGCGACGTGCCCAGATCGGTTCAGGCACGCTGACTCACCAGCTTTACAGGGTTTCCCCTGACTCGCGTTTCTGCTGCATGGCCGCCGGGTCCAGTGTCGCAACGGGGCCTCGGTCGATCACCTGTTGCATCCGGGCCACGAGCAGGTCGTCCCAGGCAGGGTGGGGCAGAATATAGAATCGGTCCTCACGGATGGAGTCGAAGACGATCTCCGCGATCTCGGACGGCTGTTTGCCCGCGGCCAGGGTTGTCTTCTGGAACGTCTCCATTTGCTGAAACATCTCATCGCTCATCGAGTTGCCGGCTGTCAGGTCTTCGGGGCGGTTGCGTTCAGCGTCGTAAATGTTGGTGTTCACAAAGCCAGGGCACAGCACGGATGAACCAATCCTGGCTCCACTTGCCTGTAGGTCCCGCTGCAATGACTCGGTGAGCCCGAGGACGGCCTGTTTGCTTACACCATATGTACCGCCCACCGGCATCAGGGCGGCGAGGGATGCCGTATTGACGACATGACCAGGCTCGCCGTGTTCGAGCATATGCGGGACAAACGTCTGTAGCCCGTACAGCACACCGTCGAAGTTGACCCCCATGACCCACTGCCAGTCGCTTGCCGGCGTTTCCCAAACAGGCACGGGCGCCTGCCGCATGCTTGCCACACCCGCGTTGTTGAACAACAGGTGCACATTGCCAAAGGCACTTGTGGCCTCGTCCAGCAGATTATCAATCGACTCCTTTACCATCGTGTTGACCTCAACGCCTATGGCATTGGCCTGGCGTTGTTCGAGCGACTCGACTGCCGCGTTGCGCGCGTCTTCCTGAATGTCTGCGATGACAACGTTCATACGAAGCTCCGCACACTTCTCTGCGAGCGCTAGGCCGATTCCGCTGGCGCCCCCCGTGATGACAGCGGTTTTGCCTTCAAAGTCCTGCATGACTTTCCCCTTAGTATCCGCACCACGCAGATGCTCGCCGGTTTGGGCTAGGCTGACAAGCACTGCCCAGCGGTACGACGGCGCGGTTGGGTGGTTTGCGGGCACGGCCTCGCCGATGCAGTCTTCAGTTTTTGTCATCGCAAGTGTCCCGGAGTAAGCCCATGAAATTAGGCATTGGCATTGGCTATAGTGGCCAGCACATTGAGATCCCCATCGAGCGAATTCAACGGGCCGAACGGCTCGGCTACGACTCGGTCTGGTCCGCCGAGGTCTACGGGTCGGATGCCTGGTCGCCGCTTGCCTACATTGCCGCGCATACGAAGCACATCCGCCTTGGGACGGCCATCCAGCAACTGGCCGGGCGCCCACCGGTCATGTGTGCGATGCAGGCGGCGACGATCGATGCTTTGGCGGGCGGTGATCGGATCATCATTGGGATCGGTATGTCCGGCCCGCAGATTGTTGAGGGATGGTTCGGACAACCCTGGGGCAAACCCTATTACCGCACCAAAGACTACGTCTCTATTGTCCGCAAGACGCTTGCGCGGGAGACTGTTAGGCATGAAGGCAGGGAGATTTCCCTGCCGTATGCCGGTGAAGGTTCCCTTGGTATCGGGAAACCCCTCAAGTCGATCCTGCACATGAACTCGAATATCCCAGTGTGGCTGGGGACAGGAACCGAAACGATGGTTCGCCTCACCGGGGAGATCGCGGATGGATGGTTACCGTTGCGCATGACCCCTGAATACATCGAGAAGGCCAAACCCTGGTTAGAGGAGGGTGCCAAGAAGGCTGGGAAGACCCTTAACGACATTGAGATACAGTCAGGTGTTCAGGTGAACATTACCGATGACGTACAGGCCTCTATCGACGCGGCCAAGCCAAACACGGCGCTTTATGTGGGAGGCATGGGCCATCAGTCCCTCAACTTCCACAAGAATATGATGATTGAGCGTGGCTTTGGAGATGCTGCAGATCGTATCCAGGAGCTTTATCTGGCAAAACGCAAAGACGAGGCGGCCGCCGCGGTGCCGGACGAGTTCATCGATGAGGCGGCGTTGATTGGTCCCAAAGACCGCATTCGCAAACGCTACCGGGACTGGGTTGATGCTGGCTTTACCGGACTCACAGTAGGCACAAGCCAGGAAGATGCCATGACGTTCATGGCCGAGCTTGCCGGTCTGAACCGGCGCGGTTGAGGGCGTGAGCAACATTCGGTTTGTTGAACTTGGCACTGGCGTGGCAACCGCGTGAGCGGCGCGCCTGCTGGCCGACCACTGCGCGGACGTGGTCAAGGTTGAGCCCGTGGACGGTGACGCTCTGCCGCGCCGTGGCCCTTTCTCGGAAAAGACTCGGGATCTGAACGCAACGGGTTATTTCCAGGCGTTGAACCTACACAAGCGCAATGTGTTTGCTGAAGATGCTGCCCTTGCGAGCCTGATTGACGGTGCGGATATCGTGATTCACGACCCCAGTTCCTCTGACACCTCTATGGCGGATGCTCGATTGCCGCTTTGGGGGTCGCGGTCTGCTGGTATAACCACATTCGCTGAGGACTGTGCACCCCTGTAGGTTGTCTGCGTAGGCGCTCAGATGTCGAAACGGCTGCCAGCGGAAGCGGTTCCACCGCCGATGCCCATGGCCATTCCGTCGGCCCGCCAACAGGCGGCGCCGGTGAGGGTGCCTCCATCGAACGTGATCATGTTCATTCCGCCCCCGACAGCGCGCACCGCTTTAGTTTCGTGGCCAAGTGCTGCAAGGGCCGCGACTACTTCCGGTTCAAACCCGGCTTCCAGTTCGAGTTCCTGGCCCTGGGTCCAGACCCGCGGTGCGTCCACTGCCTGCTGTGGGGTCATGTCGTGGTCGATCATATTGATGATGGCTTGCATAGCCGAGGGAAAGATTTTTGTTGCGCCCGGCAAGCCTAGTGCAAACCATGGCGCGCCATCGCGCTGCACAATAATCGGCGACATTGAGCTTGTCATGCGCTTGCCGGGCGCGATCGAGTTCGCAAGGCCCGGGTGTGGATCAAAGATGTTCATGGTGTTGTTGAGGATCATCCCGGTACCGGGCACGGTGACCTTGGATCCGAACAGTGCGTGTAGGGTGTGAGTGCCGGCAAAGACGTTGCCTTCGTTGTCTGCTGTGGTGAGGTGGGTTGTGTTGTTCGACTCGGAGATTGGCGTCGCGTTGGTGGTACGGGCACGGTTCGGATCTATTAGTGCCCGGCGCTGGCCGGCGTAGGCCATGCTCGTCAGCATCTCGATCGGCACGTCCACAAACGCGGGGTCACCCGTGAACTCTTTGCGATCTTCAAAGCCAACTTTTAGCGTTTCCGCCAGCAGATGAATCGTCTCCGCCGTACCGGAGCCGGAACGTTTGAGGTCCCATGCCGAGAGAATGTTCAGCATTTCGATGACCTGTATTCCTCCGGCGGAGGGCGGAGGCGGGCCAATGATTTCCGCACCGCGATAGGTGCCGCGTACGACATCACACCAGTTGGTCGCATAACTCGCGAGGTCGCATGTTGTGATGATGCCGCCAATCGATTGCAGGTAGTCTGACGCTGCGCGGCCAAGTTCGCCGTGATAGAGCACATTGGGCCCACTCGCGGCAATCAGTCGCAGCGTGTCCGCATATTCTCCCTGCACGCACCTGTCACCGGCGGCGAGTGGCGTACCTCCAGGCATGAAGGTTCGGGCAGTCTCGGGGAATCGGGCCATCGCTTCTGCGGTGAGCGTTATGCATCCAGAGAGATAAGGTGTGGTAACGAAGCCGCGTTCCGCATAGCGAATGGCCGGTTGCAGTACGTCTTCAAGAGAGAGCGTGCCGTGGCGCTCCAGCAATTCACACCAGCCTGCAAGTGACCCAGGTACGCCCACGGCGAGCGGGCCTACATCATTCTCCTGGTCGACTACCTCCTGGTAACCTGGCCAGGTATCAGACATCGTGCGGTACATATCGGGCGTGGCAGCCGCGGGTGCAACGGCATAGTTGTTGACAAAGTCGAAGGTGCCGTTCGCCAGCCGTGCGTTGCTCATACCTGCACCGAAGATACCTACCATCATGGGTTCTACAACGGTTAGGGCAAAGAGCGCGGCGATGCCTGCATCGAATGCGTTGCCGCCCGCTGCAATCATCTCTGTGCCGGCGGCCGATCCCAGGGGATGATTGGTGACCACCATACCGCGAGAGCCGGTGGCGGGTGTTTTCTCGGTACTGGTAGACATTGAATTTTCCTGCGTATTTGGGACATAGGCACTTGCGACGATGACACGATTCGGCGTCCTGCGATCCCCGTAGTTTATGCGCGACGCTGCGCAGCCGGTCTCTAGTTTATCGGCGACCGCTGAGATGGCCGGACCGTCATGTCTACGATGGCTTTGTCCGGCGGTGTCCGAAGCACGCCATACGGTTGATGGCTATTGGACCAAGGCCAGACCAATAATCTCCGTACGGCCGGCTGCGCCAAACAATTGTGCTGCTTCGCCCTCAACCGGCCCAGGCGGGTTAAGTGAAGGCCACATTGACTGCAGGCGAGCGATGAGATTCTCTAGTTGAGCAGCGACTGCCCGCGCTCTTGGATCGTTCTCGAATGCGGTGGAGCGGGTGAGGCTGACGGCGATCTGCGTAAAGCCCCACGCATCCTGATATTCATGCAGGTTGTTGATCCTTCCGTCTATAACGCCAATCTGATATTCGACGCCGGCGGTATGAAGTAGGTTTTCTATAACGCCGGTGATGACGCCTGGATCATCCGATGCTGCTGACCTCTCGCAGGCTTTGATCGCCGTCGCAAGGCGAGCGTAGGCTGCATCGACTTGTGGCATCGGCACCCGTGATATCACCGCACCGGTAAGTTGCCTGAGCTCTTCGGCAAAACCTTCGCAGCCGCGCGCCGCGAATGCAGGCTCGACTCCTAGGTAGATCTCCTCGTGCGGATGTTGCATGTGGGTTTCGGCAAGATCGGGCAGACCTTGCTGGTAGAGCGCATAGCCAACCGCAAGGTGGCCGCGGATCAGCCCGAGCTGGGTGAGGTAGGCAATGTCGTCAGCTGCAAACTCGGCAACCTGGATGGTGGCGCCTTCACCCTCTCCGCCTTGTCCAGCAGAAGCCCCTTCACCACCCTCTCCTTCGCCACCCGCGCCGTGTATGGCGTGTTGGTTCCGGGCTACCTCTTCGCTGCCGTCGCCGTTGTGCTCTGCTTCAAGGCCGCAGCCAGCGAGCTGCGAGGTTACAAGCCAGATTGCGGTGCTGAGGGTCGTCGCGGTGCTCCAAGCGAGGCGTGGTTTGGGTCGGTTGGACATACTATTAATCATGATTGCCTGTCTCGAAGACATGTTGAGTTCGACGTACGGATGCGTTTGTGAAGATTCTCGACAACGACGCGTTGTTCGAGTCTGTTGAAAAAAACAGCTGGTGCCGCGGCACGCAAGTTGAAAGTGAANAAGCAGCGTATCAGCGACCGCCCGGAGATCCGTCGCGTCCCGCAACAGGTACATGAAGACCTGCCGAACCATACCGTGTTCAGGCGGTTTGCCAAGACGGCTAGGATTGGTCGGACGTTCGTCAGCCGCTACCAGGCGGGCATGGCTTATGGGACTCATTTTTATGACGCTTTCAATGCCCGGGTCCCTACAGACATTTCGTTTACGCTGTTTCTCTCCGTACCCGAGGCTTATTTTCGTGCTGAATTGGAGATGATGAGCGCGATGGGCAGTCAGGCCATCAAACTGCCGACTGGGTGCGCGGTCGTCTATCCGAGCAATCAGTTGCATGCGGTTCGTTCTGTTGAGCAGGGCGTTCGACTTAGCATCGTGGGTTGGCTTGAGAGCCGGATCCGGTCCGCCGAGCAGCGTGGCCAGCCTGTTTGACCTGAGCGAGGNGATTANAGCGCTTGAGCAGGAATTGGNTGGCGTATCGCCTGCCGCGCAGAATGGGCTGACCCGGCTNAACATGGTCCACAACAANCTCTTGNGGCAATGGACGGTTTAGNGACCGCTTCGTCAACGAGTCGCTGGAGGGNAACGGCAACCGCGGGCTCAANTCCCTCAATGCAATCTGTTGCTCCCTTTTTGTCATGCCTGTTTCCCGACCNCCCTGGGACTTATCGTAATGATTCCTATTTGCGATTACAAAGCCCCGTAGGTCTGTCGATTCATATGTGTCAGGTATGTGGNTTGTGTCCCGAGATTGGTCNGANGTTCAACCTGGCTGGCGACACGCCTGCTATTTGCCTNCGNGCCGNAGCAGACAGCGTGGGCCGCAACAGGTTGNGCGGTGTTGATAGTATCGGCGGATGACAGTTTGGCGGAGCCAGCCATGAAACCACTTGAAGGCATCAAAGTAATCGAATTCTCCACGATGATCACAGCATCGTTTGCCGCGATGATGCTCGCGGAGCAGGGCGCTGAAATCATNAAGGTAGAACCCATTGAGCTAGGCGACCCGATGCGCTTCCTCGGCAGCAGCAAGGGCGGTATCTCCGCATTATTTGCAAACTGTAANCGGGGTAAGAAATCACTTCGTCTCGACATCAAACAGGACGCTGGCAAAGACGTCATCAAGGCGTTGATCAAGGACACCGATGTATTGCTGTGCAACTTTCGCCCGGGTGTGATGGACGGGCTTGGCCTCGGTAGTGAAGTCCTNCGCGGAATTAACCCTCGTCTCATCTACGCGGCTGTCTCTGGTTTCGGCACCGAGGGTCCTGAGCGNGATACACCTGCCTATGACCCTGTNATCCAGGCACAGGCTGGGTTTGCGGCGGTGCAGGGGCAAGGGCGTGANGAACCTGACTTTGTCCGNAATCTGACCTGCGACAAGGTGACTGCGTACACCGCCTGCCAGGCCGTGACGGCGGCGCTCTTTCACCGAGAGCGTACGGGTGATGGNCAGCATATCGATCTCTCGATGATGGACGCAGGGCTGTATTTCCTGTTTCCTGACGGCTTCATGCACCGGACACTGCTCGACGATGACGCGGAACAGACNGTGCCGCTCAGCGANATCATCTACGACCTGACCGTTACGAAGGACGGCGGTATAACGATGTCAGCGGCAACTGAGGCGCAGCGGGTTGGCATGCTCTCTGCCGTGGACCAACTGCATCTCTTCGCCGATGAACGTTTCAATAGNATGGAGAAGCTTGTTGCAAATATTGATGAGTTTCGGAGTCTGGTANCGGATGCATTTGCCGCGTTTAATACCGAAGAGATTCTGCAGCGGTTGAAGGACAACGACGTGCCCGCCGCCAAGTGCCTTAGCTACGAGGAGGTCCTCGCACATCCCCAGTACGAGGCTAACGATAGTCTCGAAGTAGATGCGCACCCTGTGTTGGGCATGATGCGGCGGGTTAAGCCTCCGGCCCGGTTTGCCGGTGACCGGCTCCAACCGGCTTCGCGCAGTCCTGCCCACGGCGAACACACTCGAGAGGTTCTGCTTAGCTTGGGGCATTCACGTGANGCTGTGGATGCGATGATTGAGGCGAAACTCGCGGCTGAGCAAGGCTGAGNNTTGNAGCGCAGGACNNGGTAACNAAAGGANNAAGGATGACNGACATTCACGGNTTTTGTGACGAACGCTTCGAGCCGGTTCGAGAGGCATTCGAGACTAACTTCACCGNTGGAAAGGAAGTCGGCGCNTCTTTTGCCCTCACGCTAGAGGGGGAATATCTGGTGGACCTTTGGGCCGGGCACCGGGACGTCGCNGCCACGATNGACTGGAACGAGGACACCATCGTCAACGTTTATTCCACGACCAAAACCATGACCGCGCTTACGGCGTTGTTGTTGGCGGACCGGGGCGAACTCGACTTTGGGGCAAAGGTCGCGCACTACTGGCCAGAGTTCGCGCAGAACGGCAAAGCTGCTATCGAGGTGCGCCANCTGATGAGTCATGCTGCCGGGCTTGCTGGTCTTGAAACGGTGGATGGCCCCGAGGACTTCTATGACTGGGAGTTAGTATGTGGCCGGCTCGCCGCCCAGGCTCCTTGGTGGGAGCCAGGTAGCGCGAGTGGATACCATGCGATTACCCAGGGCTACCTGATAGGTGAGGTGGTGCGGCGTGTCACCGGGCAGTCGCTCGGCACGGTGTTCCGTAAGGAACTGGCTGAGCCGCTCGGTGCAGATTTCCATATTGGCGTGGATCCCCGACACTTTGCACGGATTGCAGAGTTGGTTCCTCCGGAGCAGCCGCCGTCGGCAACGGACTTCCCGGCCGAATCGGTNGCTGCAAAGACATTTGGNAACGGCAACATGATCGAAGCGCTCGCGTCGCGCACGGAGGCCTGGCGGCGCGCAGAGATTCCCGCTGCGAATGGCCACGGCAACGCGCGCTCGGTGGTACGTGTGCAGACACTCCTTGCGAATCACGGCAGCGCCTTTGGGCAGTCACTGATGTCAGANGCAGGGTGCATGCGTGTCATGGACGAGCAGATTAGCGGTACGGATCTTGTGCTCGGTGCACCCATGAGCTTTGGCCTGGGGTATGGGCTCAACAAGAATGGGGCGATGGGACTTCATCCAAACACCTGCTTCTGGGGGGGNTGGGGCGGTTCCAGCATCGTTGTCGATCTCGATGCTCGGGTGTGCTTTTCCTACGTGATGAATCGTATGGAAAGCGGAGTCCTTGGGGACTCNCGGGGTATTGCGCTCGCCGCAGCGGTGACAGAGAGCCTTGCTGCGTAGTCCGCGTTCAGAACGCCGGAGCCTCATCACGTTGTCCGCACGCTGACGGGGCAACGGCGATCAAAGCTCCATCGACTGGAAACGTGTTCCGGATTTGCCCATGATCTGCAGCCAGCACACGCCGTTTTCGCCGATGTAGCCATCCCAGGTTCAGATAGCTTTGAGTAACTAGAGCTCAGGTCGTTGCTGCGCCCAGGGNCGTGAAGCCTCAAAAGCGGCCGCTGCCTTTAACACNCCCGCGTCGTTGAAGCGCTGGCTCACAATCTGTAGACCTACGGGCAGGCCCGTGGAAGTAAAGCCACAAGGCACGCTCGCAGCGGGACTGCCGCTGAAGTTGAATGGGTACGAAAACTCGGCCCAGCTGATCCAGTCCCACTCGTGCGCATCCCAGCCGTCGGGCTGCAACAGGTTTGCGGGGAATGCAGGAACGGACACGCTTGGCGTCAGCAACAGGTCGTAGATGTTCAGCAATTCGTGGACCTGTTCGACATAGCGATATTTCCGAGCACGCATATAGAGATAGTCCTCAATCGTCGTGCCTATCCCGGCGCGGATGCAGGCCACCAATCCCGGGTCCATCTGTGCTTCCCATTCGGTTCCGAGATGGCGTGCAAGGCCTTGTTCGTGCGCGCGCCAGAAGAACCTGCCCAACTCNGGGCCGTCAGGGCCGAAGGCCGGTGAGACTTCCTCTACAAGGCATCCAAGGGATTCAAAAACACTGACTGCTTCGGCTACAACGCTGGCGACTTCCGGGTCGACGCGCGCATGGCCAAGGTCCGGGCTGTAGGCAACGCGTAACTCTCCCAGCGGCTTGCCGAGGTGCGCTGCATAGTCAGAAGGCTGACCTTCAAGGGANGTGTGGTCCCGGATGTCCGGGCCTGCCATGACACGGAGCATGAGCGCGGCATCGGCAACGGTCCGTGTGAGCGGTCCGATATGCGAACCCTGATCGTTGTTGGGCACNGGCCAGTTGGGGATCCGCCCGTAGGTTGGNTTCAGTCCAAAAACGCCGGAGAAATGCGCGGGCATCCTGATCGAGCCTGCGCCGTCGGAGCCCTGGTGCAGAGGTCCGTAGCCCGCGGCCGCACCAGCTCCTGCACCGGCTGAAGAGGCGCCGGCGTTGTAGCCGGCGCGCCAGGGGTTGGAGGTGATACCAGTGAGCGGGCTTTCGCTGACGCCCTTCCAACCAAACTCTGGTGTGGTGGTTTTTCCGAGGATCACTGCTCCTGCGGCCTTCAGCCGCTCAACGAAGGGCGCGTCTCTCGCCGCAACGACATCCCGGGTTGTGTGAGAGCCGGACCTCAGTGGTACATCCNCAAGCCACTGCAGATCTTTGATGGTGACCGGCACGCCCAGCAACGGGCGATCGCCACCGGCGGCGCGNTCGGCATCGGCCGCCTGTGCTGTCCCGAGCGCCTGTTCTGCGAGAAGAGTGACAAAGCAGTTAAGCGCTGGCTCAAGGTTCTCGATGCGTTCCAGCACCGCGTTTGTGAGTTCAACGGAGGAGAGCGCCCCCGACCTTAGTTCAGGCAGGAGTTCGGTTGCCGGGGTATAACAGAGGTCTTCGTTGTCCATCAGGTAATGCCCGCCCAACCCTTGTCATGGTCGGCCGCGATTGACGGGCCCCGCACTCGCAGATGCGCGATCTTCCAGACCCCGTCGACCCGTCGATAGGTCTCCTCGTACCGGCAGGTCTGCCAGCGCGCCTTGTTGGGCTCACCGTCACGGCCGTAGAAAGTNAACATGCCTAGGAAGTACCACTTGCCGACTGCGCTGTCGTCGTCTACTTGGATGCGTGGATTGAAGACCATGTGCTGCGAGAANTTTATGGATCGTGCAAACCCTTCGAAGAGCTTGCGCAGTGCCCTGTGCCCTTCAGCCCTTGCTGTTCCGCGGGCTTCCCAAATGCCGTCCTCCGTGAAGATGGTGACNANNCGGTCCGGGTNATGTGCGTCATCGCAGATGTCGCAATACTCAGCCTTCAGTTGACGGATAGCTTCGATCGATTCGAGTGCGTCTAGGCGCGCGGCAAGGTCGTTATTCATATTGCGCTGATCCAGAGATCGAGTCGAAGCTTATGCTCATTCGCCAGTTGGTGTGAAGACCTGCTGTTGCGGAGTCATNGTCCACGCGAAGGCANTCGGCGTTTGTCAGCCCAAATGCGTCGGCAGATCTAGAATCGCACGTTGTAGCCGATTAAAACGGGCATGGGTGCCTGAATCGAGTGCGGCNAGAACATCCATCTGTGTTGGTCGGTGAGCTTTGGTGAAAAACGCGTGTTGAGCGCGCCGCAGCTCATTAGTGTAGTTCTGCGTGCCGCTGTGCCACAGGTGGGCGTTGTAGACAANACAGCTCCCGGCTTCGCCAAGCANGCGGANCTCGCCCGGGACTTGGGCGTTTAGGTCCCGTGGTGCGCCATCCACCCTCGAGCCCAAGGGATGCTGGCCCGAAAGGTGTGTGCCGGGCACAACCCGAGTAGGACCGTTGGCTTCGGTAAAGTCGTCGATCATCCAGATCGCATTGACGTTTTCCGGGGTATTTACGCCCCAGCCGAAATCGCAGTGGATGTGCTGATGTCCATAACCGGGCAGGGGGCAGTGATAGTTTGAGCTGGAATATTTGAAAGATGTACCCAGGATGTGGCGGACTACCGCGAGTAGCCGCGGATGGCTAAAGAAGGGGTCGAGCAGCCCGTCATGGTTCATAGCCTTAATCACGGTGCCGGACATTCGGCCAATACCGCGAGTCTGCGACACCTCGCGGCCCGAAGTGGCGCCCTCCTCGGCGATCGAGTCATCAATACGCGCGCGGATTGCAGCAAGCTGCTCGCTGGCGAGCAGGGGGCCAAGATTGACGTACCCGAGTTCATCAATCTGCCTGCGCTCGTCGACCGAGAGCAAAGAGTTGTCCGCCTCGGTCAAGCCCAGCTCGTTCATCGCCCACGCGATCTCAGCGGGATCAAGCCGCTGATGTGAACGCTCGAGGCGATGCATCATCGTTTGTTGGACCCCGTCGACCACTGCCTGGGGCTGATCCGGATTGGCAAGCCACGCCTGCAGGGCCTCGACTCTGCCTGCATCGGAGTCCACAGACCGCCAAAGACGGGTAATGGTCTCGACGATGCGACAGCGCTGTTCGCGCAGTTCCTGATTGAGCTCAATCAGGTGCGGTTCGGCCAGGTCGCTGGGGATCTCGTCAATGTGCCCGGCAGCAAAGTAGCGGGCGACGGCGGCTTCGGGTGCCATGGTTGGGCCTTCGGCGTTTGCTTCTTAAATGGACTATGCCGTACTGGGCAGCGAAATTCATGGCGCATCTTAGCGCGCTCGCTGCCAGAGACGGTAAGGGTTCGGCCGCGCACTCTGACGTCAAGGTCCGCTGCTTCCATGCAGAGCGCATGGATCTCTACCTCAATGTCGTTGTCTTGCTAACGCACGTCTGTACAGACTAGTCCTCATGTTGATGTCTCTGCGTGTGCATCTGCGGACTGTGGCTTGTCCTCTCGGAATTGGGTGATGGTCCACTGCTTTGGGGCGTAGTTGGTTCCAGGCACCGCGGATCGTTTCGATAATGTTGAAAGACATGGTGTCTCTAAAAGGGAGTTCAATTGGTCTTGCTGCATTCCCTGGAACAGTGCTTCTTTCGCGGTATCGTAAGTGTGGTGTTCATGAAGTCAGTCCATGGGCGACGTGTAGCGCTCTGGATTGGAGTTTTTGCGCAGCGCCATACGTGGAGTCTGCTAGGCTGTCTTTAGGGTGCGCGAGCCCCCGGCGCGTTTGTTTGGGGATACAGGCTCGGGGCAATCGCGCCTCCATGCGGGCCGCGCAAGGCGGTCTCGTTGACCGCTTCCAGTGCCGGTGCGTAGTCTCCGACCAACAAAACAAGAAGCGGAAGCAATCATGGTCTGGGAACCGGAAATAGAAGAACTCGAACACCGCAAGCAACTTGCGGCAAAAATGGGTGGTGAGGAAAACGTTGCCAAACACCGGGCACGGGGCAAGCTGCCGGTGAGGGAACGCCTGGTTCTACTGGCCGATCCTGGTTCGTTTGAGGAGATTGGCGCGCTTACGGGCACGGCGACATACGATGAAGACCAGAAGCTCGAGAGCTTTACGCCGCAGGCCTTCGTTACAGGATCGTGCACTTTGAACGGACGTCGAGTGTTGGTGAATGGCGGGGACTTCACGATCCGTGGTGGTAGCGGTGGCTACGGTCCCAAGGCGACTTACCTCGAGGAGATGGCTGAACACTGGCGCTTGCCCTATGTGCGACTGCTCGACGCCAGCGGCGGCAGCGTGCGTGCATTTGAGGAGATCGGGCGGACCTACGCCATCAGCAATGTTCTTGGAGTGCAGGCGGGCAAGTTGCTTGGGATGGTCCCGGTTGTTGCGGCAGTGATGGGATCGGTTGCAGGCATTCCAGCCGTCGAGGCATGTATTTCGCACTTCAGCGTCATGGTGAAAGGCACGAGCCAGGTATTCCCGGGCGGGCCTCCTGTTGTCAAAGCGGCGCTCGGGATCGATATCACCAAGGAAGAGCTGGGTGACGAGCGTACACAGGTGCGGAAAGGTGGCGTGATCGACAATCTAGCGAACAGCGAGGAAGAGGCGCTAACGATGATCCGGCAGTTCCTGTCTTACCTGCCCAGCAGTGTTTGGGAAATGCCGCCGCGATTGGAGCCGACTGACGATCCGGATCGTCGTGATGAAGAACTTCTTTCGGTCATGCCGCGTGACCAGCGCAAAATCTACGATGCCTATAAGATCCTCGGTCACGTACTGGACCACGATTCGTTCTTCGAGATCGGCAAACTTTACGGCCGCTCACGGATCATTGGTCTCGGGCGCCTGAATGGCTATCCGGTAGGTGTAATGATCAATAATCCCAAACATCAGGGTGGTTCAATGGATGCGGCGGCAGGCAATAAGGTCGTTCGATTCCTGAAACTCTGCGACACGTTCCACCTGCCACTCGTGTATCTCGCTGATGAACCCGGGTTTATGGTCGGACCGGAAGCGCAGAAGCAGGGCATTCTGCGTGGNGGTGCACGGCTTGTGCACGTGACCGGTAGGTCCCAGATGCCGTGGCTTACGATAGTCATTCGACAACTCTATGGAGTGGCGGGCCAGCTCAACCTGCGTCCGAGCGGGATGTACCGTCGGTATGCGTGGCCTTCCGGCAACTGGGGTTCGATGCATATCCAGGGCGGTACCTACGCAGCCTATCGGCGTGAGATCGAAAGTGCGCCGGATCCCGAGGCCAAGCTTGCGGAAATTGAGGCTCGCCTGCAGCGTCTTGCCTCGCCTTTCAGAACTGCGGAGGCATTCAGCATCGAAGACATCATCGATCCGCGCGATACNCGCAGGATCCTGTGTGACTTTGCAGAGATGGCGCAGCGCGTCATTGCAGGGCAGTTAGGGCCTACNATGGTGCCGGTATACGAGCCCTAAGTAGGCGTGAAACNCGGCGACATCATGCGTTCAGGACCGAGACATCTTCTGGCTTGAACTTGAGTCTGACTTTCGTTCCGGGCTCCTGGANGGCGCGCGCTCCTGGNAGTTCGGTNACGCGCCANTCGACCGGCTCGGGCGTGNCGAGTACACACACTGTCTGGTGAAAGTCGCCGAGATACACGTTGGAGACGACCCTGGCCGCAAGGCCTTCGGTTGAGTTGCCACNTGCGATCGTCGTTGANTCGGGGCGCACGCAGCAAGTAACCGCGCCACTNAGGTCGCTTANTACGGGTACGTTTCCAGCGCTGGTTTCCACAACATTGGTACCGGGGTTCAACCGACCTTCGAGGAAGTTGGCTTCCCCTAGAAAATCCGCCACAAAACGGTTCGACGGTTGGCGGTAGACGTCAGTGGGTGTGCCAAGCTGGGCAACTCGCCCGTCATTCATCACCGCGATTCGGTCGGCCATCGACAGCGCCTCTTTCTGATCGTGGGTGACGTAGATACCGGTGACGCCGGTTGCGTCTACCAGCGCCTTCAACTCGTCACGCATGTGCAGCCGCAGGCGGGCGTCCAGATTGCTGAGCGGCTCGTCAAACAGTAAGCACTGCGTGCCGGCCGCCAGCGCCCTGGCGAGCGCCACACGCTGCTGCTGACCGCCCGAGAGCTGGTTCGGTTTGCGGTCTGCGAACGCCCCCATCTGGACCCGTTCCAGGTGCTCCATGGCGAGATGCTTGCGTGCTTTGCGATCCACTCCCCGCATCCGTGGCCCGAACTCAACGTTCTCGAGTACTGTCATGTGGGGCCAGAGCGCGTAACCCTGGAACACCATCGCGGCGCCTCGTTGATCCACATCCTGGTTGGTGACGTTAGTACCATCAAAGTGAATCGAGCCAGCGGTAGGCTGGATCAGACCGGCGATGAGGCGCAGGAGTGTTGTCTTGCCACAGCCACTGGGGCCGAGTAGGAAGAAAAACTCCCCTGACGCAATACTGAGCGAGATGTCATTTACGGCGGGCTTTTCGCCTTCGTCGTAAAGCTTGCTGAGGTTTGAGGTGGCTATCTGCATGATTGGCTTCTTGGCGCGGCTGACGGTTATGCGCGGAACACGGCTCCGAGTCGTTTACCAAGCAGCAGGCTTGCGGCGCCCATGGTCACACCCAGCAGGAGTATGCCGTAGACCCCCATTGCTGCAGCCTGGTTCACGGCTTCGGGTGAACCAGTGGATGTGGCCAGTCGGTAAATCTGTTTGGTAATCGGGTAGTACTCGCTCGTTTGCGCGAGAATGAGTGAATCACTGACTTCCAGCATGTGGAAGGAAAACGTCAACACGCCGGCGGCGATGATATTGGCTGCGATCAGTGGCATGGTGATGCGCAGGCTGGTAGTGAGTTTGCTTGCACCGAGGTTCCGTGCCGCCTCTTCCAGCGACTCGGACACCTGCTGCAGTCCGGCGGCAACCCCGCGGACTACAAATGGTATTCGGCGGATCGCGTAGGCGACGACGAGAATGATGAATGGGTTCTGGGTAGGTCCGATGGACTCGAGCCAGGTGCCCTGAGCAGTGATCGCAACGTAACCTGCGGCAAGTATCAACCCGGGTACCGCAAGCGGCAGCATGCACAGTGTGTCGAGTGCCGAGCGGCCCGCGATCCGCGTGCGAATGATAATCCATGCCGCAACTGCACCTACGATAATGTCTAGCAGGGTTGCTATGCCGGCGTACTTGAGCGAGTTGATGATGCTTCCGAGCGTGTCGGGGTTCTCAAAGACAAATATCAGGTGGCGGGCGGTGTACGATGTTGGCAGGATTGTGTTGACCCAGTGATCCGAGATTCCCAGCAGCAGTACACCGATGTGTGGCAGGACTGAGACGAAAATCACGGTCCCGAATAACAGCCAGGCGCCAACCGTTGCGAGCGGTGACAATTCTGACGTCTCGGCCACAATGGTGGCCTTGCTGCTGCCTGTGCCGTGGCTCATCCCAAGAAAAAACTTGCCCATCAGATAGAACGTCAGCGAAGCGGAAAGCAGGATGAACACCAGGCTGTAGGTACGCGGGTTTACCTCGGCGGTCGCAAGTTCCTTGAATATGGTGACCGGCGTGAGGTGCTCATAACCCACAATGATGGGCGTGCCAATGTCGGTAAACGCCCAGATGAAGACAATCGTGCCGCCCGCAAACAACCCCGGCATCAGCAGGGGAAAGGTCACGTGCAGGAAGGTCTTGAGCTTCGATGCGCCGAGGTTTCGCGCAGCCTGTCCAAGCGCGGGGTCAATGTTTGCAAGTGCCGCAGTGAGGTTTAGGTAGAGAATCGGGAAAAGGTGCAGTGCCTGCAATATCACTACGCCGACAAAACCGCTGCCCAGCCAGTCAGGAGGCAGGCTCTCGGCAAAATCGATGATCCCCAGTTCTTCAAGCATCAGGTTGAAGACGCCAAACTGACCCAGGAAGCGCTTCATTGCAATTGCGCCTACAAATGGCGGCAGTATCAGTGGCACCAACAGCAGCATGGCGAGGACACCATCACCGCGGAACCGATACCGCGCGCGAAGGATCGCGAGCGGTAACGAGATGACGATGCACACGGCTGTGGTGATGCTTGCGAGGATTGCGGTGTTGAGCAACTCCTGCATGAGGATCGGGTTGGTGACGACCCGCGCAAACCAGTAGGTGGAGATCTGCCCGTCGCTGTAGAAACCGACCGCGATGGCCTCGAAAATCGGCACGAGTAGGAACAACACCATGACAATGGTGATCGCGAGTGCGAGGAGCACCGCCGCACGTTCCTCCCGGAACGTGCGGGCAATACGTGCACGCAGTGTCTGGGTGTTGAATAGCGTGGTCGAGGTCAATCTGTGCCCTCAGCTACCTGTTCGTACTGATCGCGGAAAAACGCGACCCAATCGGTGACGATAATGTCGCGCTGTTTACGGTCGTCCAACAGCCGGCTAGTTTCTGCCATGGCATCTCGGGTGGCAACGTTTGCGGGCAAGCGGTTAAAGAGCGCCAGCCGATCCGCGTCGAAGTTGGTATCTATCAGGCGTTGTTTGGCGGCTTTCATGAAGTCCACATTGCGCACAGCGGCCGCCCACACCAGATGGCGCAGCAGACCGTAAGAGTCATTCCATAGCCCTGTGTCGAGCTGCATCGTCTGCCCGGCTTCATAGGGATTGACGATGCTGTTCAACATTTCGCCCGCACGCTGTGTATAAACGTCCTTGCGGATCGGCTGGCGGCCAAGCGAGGCGCGTTCCGGTCCGCCGTTTGAGCCAATCGGCAGCGCCCAGAGAGACTGACCTTGGTATGAGAGGATGTAATCAACAAACCTCTGCGCCACCACCGGATTGGGCGGATTCTTGAGAATGGCGATGGGGTCGGGGTTAAACGCCGTCTGGCCGCGAGGGCTGATGTACTGCAGTGTTTCTGGATACTTCGCCATACGGTTCGTGCCGTAAAAGTCGATGCACGTGGTAACCAGTGCCTCACCCGAGGGCAGAGCTTCTGCCGCGTCGCCCGCGCCGGAATAGAACTTTTTGGTATTGGCAACAATCCCCAACAGCTTTGCCCAGCCGGCTTCCCAGGTCTCTTCAGACTGCACAATCATGGCGTAGCTTGCCGCTGCTGAGCCAGATTGGGTCGGGTCTGCGAGCCCAACCAGGTCAAAGAAGCGCGACTCGCCGAGGTCTTCCCAGCGCGTGGGCGGGTCCAGCCGGAGCCGCTCAAGCAATTGTTTGTTATAGAAGATACCGAAGCCGCTCATGGCAGAGCCGCACCAGAGTCGATCGACGTCGCATAGCGTCAACCCTCCGTGGGTGGCAGGGACGTTTGCCACCACATCGTCCGCCAGTTCCATGGGCGTGAGAATCCCCTCTGACGCCATGCGGGTAAAGTTGAAATCTCCACCCCCCCAGACTATGTCGATCCCGGACCGGTCGCTGTTCTCGTAGACGTTGCGTAGGTGGCTTAGGATCGAGGAAGCGCCGCCACCAACGTCCCTCCATTCGAAGTTCACCCGTTCACCATAGGTTTCGGCGTGGTGGCGCACGTACGCGGTCTCGTACTCTTTCTGGATATCGGTGTTGTGCGGGCTGATAAGGATCAGATTTACCTCGGGTAGGCCAGCGGGAGTGTCTGGCTCCGAGGTTTCTGGTTTTGGCGTCTCGCTGCACGCGGCAAGCAGTGTGAGGGCAAATGCACAGACAAGGGTGATGAAAGTGGANGAAGTGCGTCGCATGGTGCTTCTCGGTTAGGCCCGCGGGCGGTTCGGGAGCGAATTGTGCCATTGCGTGGCGTTTTGATCTTGTTTGCGTCGCATTAAATGTTGGGGCGGTGTTCAGAGCCTGGCAATTAGCGATTGATTGTGACCCAGTAAACGGGATTTCAGGTCTGTAGCGAAGGTTGGCTGGCCTCCTCGTTGGCGTTGAACAGTTGGGCTCGCAACAATGACGCGCCGCGTTTGCCGCCGCAGCCGTCCGCGGCCCCTTTTGACAGTCGCGCTGACCCCGGTCGCGCTCCGTCCATGCGTCCGCCCGCGATCAGCGGCATACTCGGGCCTTCTCATGAAAGGGGGAGAGGAGCATGAACAGATCTTCACACGTGTCATATCGGCGGCGTGACGATGACTGAGGCCACCAGTACTGATCCGGCTAACACTGCACTCTCCGGCGACGTCGTCGACCCTTACACACAGGCTGCGGGAGCGATTCAGCCGCCTCCGGTTACGTTCAAGGACCGACTCAAACACCTTGGACCGAGCGTCATCGTGTCCGGCTCGATTGTGGGTTCCGGCGAGATCTTCCTGACTGCAGGTCTTGGTGCAACTGCCGGGTTTGTCCTGTTGTGGTGGGTATTCATTGCCTGCTGGAGCAAGTCAGTTGTGCAGGCAGAGATCACCCGTTACTGCATCACCACGGGTGATACCTATATGCGCGCGCTGAACCGTTTGCCAGGTCGCATACCCGGGCCGAAGGGCGCCGTTGGCTGGCCGATCTGGCTGGCGGTTGCAGGTTTCTTTATCGGGGTTCCTGGTCTTGGNGGGATCGTCGGTGGTGCGGGCCAGGGGTTTGAGTTGCTGACCGGTATCCCNGCTTCAATTTCGGCTGCAGTGATTGCNCTCGTAGCGATGGCAATACTTGCTTCCGGTTCCTATCGATACATCGAACGAATAATGCTGGCTCTCGTCATTGGTTTCACCGCAACGACGATCCTCTCCGCGGTGATGATGCAGTTCACGGACTTCCGAGTGACCACCGACGATCTCGCCACCGGCTTCGCGTTTGAGTTCCCCCTNGAATATGCGGCGCTTGCAATCGCCATGTACGGCTATACTGGCGTGAACTCGGGCGAGATTGCCGCATATACGTACTGGTGCGTTGAAAAGGGCTACCCGAAGTACATTGGTGCAAACCGCGACGATCCCAACTGGGTGGAGCGGGCCAAGGGCTGGATCAAGGTCCTGCAGACGGATGTTTGGGCTACGTTGATCATCCTGACCTTCGCTACGGTTCCATTCTTTATTCTAGGTGCGGGCGTGCTGTTCGAAAGTGGCGCGAAACCTGAAGGTATCGATACCGTGCGGGTGCTGTCTGGCATGTTTACTGAAACTCTCGGCGGGTGGTCGGTCTGGGTCTTTGCACTGGGCGCTTTCTTCATCCTGTTTTCAACGACGATATCGGGTGTTGGCGCTGGCGGCAGGGTATTCCCGGACTACGCCATCGAATTCGGCTTTGCCAACCGTCAGACGATCCGTCGCCAGCTATGGACCCGGGTCTACGTCATCGCTATTCCGGTGCTGGCGTACGTGCTGTACATGGTTTCTGCCCAGCGACCGATTCTGCTGATACAGATCTCGGCGACGTTTGCCGCGATTACCCTACCGATCCAGAGTGGGGCTACACTGTTCCTGCAGAAACGGCACATGGATCCCCGGGTGCGGCCTGGCAAGCCGATGCACATTGCCTTGTGGGCGACGTTCATCTTCCAACTGTGCATGACCATATTTGTGCTGGGGTTCCTGTTCTTCTTTTGATCGTGATNCGTNAGGACTCCGTTGCGGTGGGTGCATGGCCGGACGACCAGCCGTACCACCGCTCGGGTGTGAGAACCAGGAAGCGCTGACCGATGTGACCATCGTCGGCGACCACCTGCTCTGCTGTCACNCTGCCCCGGTAGTGGGTATGCAGTGCGAGCCGCCATTTCCTAGTTGCGGGACCCTTCAGCTCACACGGGCCTTCCGCAGTGATGTGGAAAGGGCGTGGCCCCCTGTCGTCGATGCACAATGCTGCGCGGCCGTTCAGGTCAATATGGCGCATTTTGGCGGAGTGTTCGCCACCGATGATCTCGAACACCGAGCCGGTCCAAAGGTACCAGACGGGTACGGCGTGGGCGCGCCCCTTGGGGTCAACGGTTGCGAGTACGGCGGTATTGGGTTTGCGCAGGTAGTCGTCGCGTTCGGTGTCGTTCATCGCCGTATCCGTATGTCGTAGTGATCAGTTACTGATTGTATGTGGCAGTGATCAGTTTGCCGATGGTCAGAGTCTGCAGTCAGGCAACGGAAAAAGGTCAGGCCGGCGACCTATCGCTGCCNAACCGATGCGAAGCGATCCTGCAAGTTGCACGCGNGGAGGTGAAGGTTNTGGGGCGAGCGCCTATATTNCNGATCTGATGGATATTGGGCTAGGCGTCGGAGTCTCGCGTGGAAATCATTGCAGCAAACAGAGCGCTGGCGGGTATGCAATACGTCTGCGAGCACATGAGTCGCGCTACCGGTACGGCTATGACTTTCAGTATCTATGTGCCGGAGCGTTCTAAGGGCGAGCTCATGCCCGTGGTTTGGTACCTTTCCGGGCTGACCTGCACCCACGCCAACGTTACAGAGAAAGGAGAGTTTCGACGGGCCTGTGCAGACCTTGGCCTAATATTTGTGGCACCCGATACAAGCCCAAGGGGGGAGGGAGTTGCGGACGATACGGGTGGGGCCTATGACTTTGGCCTCGGTGCTGGATTCTATGTAGACGCTACAGAGGCACCATTTAACGAGCACTACCGGATGTGGAGCTATGTGACAGGCGAACTGCCGGAGCTTGTGGCGGCTCGCTTCCCGGTCGATCCGGAAAGGCAGTCGATCATGGGCCACTCCATGGGCGGTCACGGAGCACTGACGGTTGCGTTGAACCTGCCGCAGCGATTCAAGGCCGTGAGTGCGTTTGCGCCCATCGTCGCACCCTCGCGGGTGCCGTGGGGACAAAAGGCGCTTGGTGGATACCTCGGTATGGATCAACGTGTCTGGCGCCAGCACGACGCGGTTGCCCTGATCGACGATGGGCATCGTGTCTCGGAGATATTGGTGGATCAAGGGTTAGCTGATGACTTTCTNGAAAGCGAACTACGCCCCCATCTGCTCGAGGAGGCATGTCAACGGGCCGGCATAGCGCTCACGCTGCGCAGGCAGGCGGGGTACGACCACAGTTACTACTTCATCTCAACGTTCATGGCTGAACATCTGCAATGGCATGCGGCGCGGCTTCGAGTGGGTTGAGTGCGCGCGGTCGAGCATCGAGCCTGAAGTTGACAGGTGTCTAATCGGCTGTGGATCACCGGCTTGCGGCCCACGTGCTGTCCAGCGAAGATCGCGTCTGAATCTAACCCCGGTTACACCTATGTCGACCCGTACCCACGTCCTCCTCTCCGCCGACGATCGCACCGGCGCGCTCGAGATCGGTGGCCTAGTGGCCGACCCGCAGATACCTGTGCCGGTTGGCCCTTTTGTCGAGAGTGAGCGATGTTGCGTGGTTGACATTGCTTCACGCCACCTGTCGAGGGAAGGGGCCCAGTCGGCTATGGCAGAACTGCTGGCGCGACCTGCCGATCACCGAGCGCACAAGATGGACGCTGGGCTCCGGGGCAACTGGGCGTTGGAGATCGATGTACTGCTACGCAGTGGCTTCAAGGTTGCTGTGATCTGCGCGTTTCCTGACGCTGGGCGCGTATGTCGTGACGGGGTGGTCTACATCCACGGGTTGCCGGTGTTGGATTCAGTGTTTGGCAATGACCCCCTTAATAGACCCGTCAGCAGCCAGCCTGCCCAGGTTCTCGAACACTATGGGATAACGGGAAACTGGGTTGTCTGGGACGCCAAAGACAATGACGAAATGATCGCTAATGTTCGCCGCGCGATTGCCGAAGACAGGGTGGTGATCGGAGCCGCGGGCGCGGTCGCGGCAGTGGCCGAGGAGTTTCTACAGGCTTCCCCTGCGGACTCGGTTGACCTGCCCGGTCCCGCGGTGGTGATGTGCGGCAGCCTGAACGACTTGAGCCGACAGCAGATTGCAGCTGCGGCAGTGCCTGTTCAGGAGATTGGCGCGGAGCTGGACTTCTCGAAGCCGGTGACGATTCTGACAACGCCGATCCCGGCTGGGAATATCACCGACAAGCAGGCGGTTGACATGGCAAACAGCGCCGCCGATGCGCTCCGTGACCGTTGGGAGCAGATCGGCACGCTCATGGTCATTGGCGGTGACACGGTTGCCGCGATTGTGGGTGATGATCCGCTCGAATGCCTTGGCACAGTGGAGCCAGGGATTCCTGCATCGCTCTACAAGGGGCGTGTGTTGATCACAAAGGGCGGCGGTATTGGTCAACCTGAGTCGGTACGCAACATCCTTGGCCGCGTTGACTAAGGCTCAGATTGGGAGATTGCACCGGGGAATGCTGATTGGGTCGGTGAATCCGCGCGGGTTCTGCAGCTTAAGTATTTGGCAGTCCACGTGTCTGACGCGCGAGAATCGTAGCTGGGTCATTTTGTCGGATCGACGGCTCACAATCTGAGCCACACCATCAGACCGCTCCGCCGTTCTCCAACCAGGCGGCACAATCGTCACTTAGCACGCGTCGCTTTGCCGCTTCGTACAGCTCAAGATCCTCTTGATCCAGGACATTTCGCCAGCGCCCGTTGGTGCCTTTGAAGAAGAAGCCGGACTGACCATTGGCGAAGACCTGCGGGCTGTTCGTGTCAGCTTCTGCATCGGCCTTGATCGCCTTGGCTTTGACCGCGTCAAAATCGGTTTCCGATGTGACACGGGCGACGTCAGCATCAGTTACCGGGTGCTCGATGAATTCCGCGATTCGGCGAATAGTCCCAGGTAGATCGGAGCGCATGTCGGCGTAGTGCAGAAACATGAAATTCGGCAGNTTGCGGTACTCCCAATAGCTCTGTGTGTGGTGCATGTTCGACCACATTGGCCAACCTTCGCTCTCCCAATCGAACCAGCCGCGGCTGATCCAGTTGGTCCACGAGCGTTTGATGTCTGGATCGAATCTTGGGAGGTCCACGCCCACGTTGCCGTTATTGAAGGCGCTGTAGGCAAGATCGGTGTAGTTGCCGTAGTGGTTCTGCAATGACATGAACACATCGCGGGGATCGCGAGCAACGATCAGGTATTTGACCTGCTCGTAATAGGGCAGACCATCCAGCGGCAGGTGCGACTTGATGAAACGACGGTGCTTCTGTTCATCGAGGTCTTCAATGAGTGTTTCGAGTGGCGTCGGCATGAAGCGAGCGTCGATCCATGGAGAGACGTCGAGCGTTGCAGGCGCATCGACGTCGGGGCCGCCATGCAGCAGATGCAACAGNATCTGCTGTGTAAAGGTGGTGCCACATTTATAGGAGGTTGTGACGACGATGTCGTCATTACGTGGGCTGTAGGCGTCCCAGCGTGTCGAGTCCAGATGGTGATTCTGATAAACCTTGTTGAGTTGCGGTAGTTGCATGGGTTCTCTGCGGTCGTCGCTGGTGCCGTTGGATCTCCTTGTTCGAGAAGCGGCGGATTGTGCCGGGCATCTTATCTGTATCCAGGGAGGGGACGCGACTTTTCTCACGCGCAATGACTGATGTTCAGAGCAAGAGGCCGGGTGGGCATGGTTGCCCCGATGCAGTGGTGTGGTCGCAACGCTGGCTGGACAGGTCAGTCCGCGTGCGGACACGCTAGACAATGGTTGCATGGATTGCATCGTGGGCTGGGCGCGTTGCCGTCGAGATCTTGTGGATGGTGTGCTGAGGGACGTTGGCTGTATTCGTGACGTAGAAGTTGGTGCTAATGGCATGGTGTATCTGCTGCTCAACCACATGCGGGGCAGAACGATTGTTGCGCTTGCGCCGACGAATAGCTAGGTGTCTTTGTTGCGCGATCGAGCAGGTCGAAGCAAGTTGGTAAGCCATAGGGCATGAAAGTCCTCGGGTTGGGCTTGTTGTACTTCAGCAGGTGCGTTGAGGATCGATCTCAACGCATTTGGAGCCAACGACCACCTGTTGGCGTGATTTCCGCGCTCGAGGCTGATCCCGCAGTCAGCCCGCGAGTTCGGTTACGTAACTAGTGGGCCGCGGCACCACGCCATCGTCTCCGATCGATGGTTTCACTGAGCGTGTGGCCCCCAGAGTGCCGTATACACTGAATCCAAGGATGCGTTTTAGTTCTGGGGAACACGCCGCCAGTACCTCCGGCGCGAGCGACAGCGTGAAGTTTTCCTGCTGACGTACCCAGCCACGGCAGTGGTACGACAGGATGCCGCGGCGCGGCTTGTCTGTACGGTTGGCCCCCGTGCCGTGCCACAAACGTCCGTCAAAGACGAGTGCACTGCCGGCTGGACCCTCTGCAGCCACCGTCTNGATACCACTCGAGGTCACGGTTGCCGGTGACCATTTCGGATCCGCNTCGGCGCCCCCGGGCCCGGTATCGAACTTGTGCGATCCNGGCACGATGCGGGTTGCCCCATTCTCATCGGTGAAATCGTCCAGCATCCACATCATGTTGGCGACGATAGGGTAGGGNGTTTCATCCGGAGCCATGCCGGAGTCCCGGTGCAGCGCTTGCAGCGTGCCGCCCGGCCCGGCGATATGACATGTGAAGCTTGACAGCAGACCGCCGTCACCCAGGAGATGATTCATTAGTTCGCGGGTCAGATCCTTCATCACGATGTCACGAAAGATTTGGCCCTTGTTGATGAGGTTGTCGACCCACTGGTTGGGGCCGGAGCCGAAGGGCTCTGCGCTGCCGTCGTGAACCGAGATTGCGCTGGCTTTCTCTCCCGCTGCCTGCGCNTCGACGCGTGCCCGAGCCTCCTCAAGTTCGGCNACCGAGAGGGCGTTGGCNATCCTGGCGAAGCCGTACTCGGCAAGGTCTGCCTTGGCATGCGCGAGGTTGTCCGTTAGTGGCGGTAGGTTCATGCTGAATCTCCGTTTAGGCAACGCGCGCAATAGTGTCACGTTCCCAGTAGTTTTGGCGCTTCCGGGTTGGCTCTGAGTCTAGTTACTCCCATCGCTGTTACTACCGGTAAAGCTGTTAACTGAATTAAGTTGAAGGACCGTATAAGTTAGTGTGAATTGAATCGAACGTTATGGACAAGAGGCCTCCATAATCGGTAATACTCTGTCGGAAGCAAGGTTCAACGCGTAATTACACGCCTCATGAAGGGGAGTCCCCATGACAAATGGAGTTTGGTATCGCTTCTCGGTAGCCATCTGTCTCGCACTCTGCATGCTGTCCGCGCACGCCGCAAACCGCCTTCAGAACATCTCGACTCGAGGCTTAGTTGAGACGGGTGATGACGTCCTCATAGGCGGCTTCATCATTACGGGTAGCGAACCCAAAACCGTGGTGATACGTGCGCGTGGACCGAGCATGGCGGCAGCCG
>PAWP01000062.1 GCA_002714125.1 Gammaproteobacteria bacterium | reverse complement strand
TTGCTGCCGAACCCCGATGACGAATCATTACCTGTTCTACGGCAGATAAAATCTGAATGGGGAACACGAGACGGACGAACCCCCAGAATGCAATTCAAGAGAGCCAAGACCACGTCCGCGTTCCCCGGGACACAGTCGGCGAGCGGGATCCCATAGCCAAGATGGGTAGTCTTGCCCCAACCGATATAGCCGAAGGGCACGGTTGCCTTGTAAAAAGGCATGATCTGATCGCGAGGATTGCCTGCATCGTGAGTCACAACCGAGTTGGCGTGGTCAATGGTGTTGTTGATCTCGTTGATAACACGGTACGGATTGATCGGCGTCTCATCCGACGTCAGCAATGGTGCCCACTCTGCCAGCCACTCAGACTTTATAGACGCGATAGATTCCGCGAGTCCCTGATTCGCGGGCCGGCCGTTCTCTCCTACTTCGCCCTTGGCGATGTCGATCATCATCTCGAGCGTGAGTTTCGCATCTCCAACGAGGCCGATGTCGACGGTGTAATCCTTATTGATGTCCTCAGCGGCAATGTTGCCGTGGATAAGGAACTTGCCGGGCGGAACGTCGATGCCAAACGTCGTCCTGGTTAGACCGGAACCAATGGCAAAGACCGTGTCCGATTCACCCAACCACTTCCACACAGTTTTTGGCGCGGTCCGATTGGCTGAACCAAGCGCCAGAGGATGATCATCCGGGAAAGCACTTTTCGCCTGCATCGTGGTGACGACAGGAATCTGGGTCAACTCGGCAAACGCCATGAGTTCGGCGCAAGCATGAGCGTACAACACACCTTGACCCGCCAGAATCACCGGGTTGTCAGCTTCGAGCAGAGCTTTGACCGCATCCTTCGCATCACTGTAGCTGGGTGCGGATCGCATGGTCTTCGAGGGCCGGTAGTCAAAGGACGATTCATCAACTTCCCGCATCATTACGTCGGGATGCATCTCAACCATGACGGGACCCGGGCGACCCTGGCGCACGGTATGGAAGGCACGCTGCATCTGCATCGTCGTGCGATCGGGCCGGTCGATCGAGATGGCGAGCTTGGTCACGTCCTTGTAGTTCGACGTTGACGAAAAGTTGGGTGCAACATCGTAGTTACGCAGTCCTGAGCCACCCGGCAGGAAAATCATAGGTACTGCGTCACCAAAAGCCTGCGCGATACCACCGAAGGAATTCTCAGCACCGGGCCCCGACTGGGACGCGAAGATCCCAACCTGCTTGCCGCCTGTCTGGCGGGCAAAGCCGTCAACCGCATTGATGCCACCTCGTTCCTGCCGGAAAACGATCGGGCGGATGTCTACCTTGGCGGCCGATTCAATCAGCGGATTGTTGGGGAAACACCCCATCCATTCGACGCCTTCGGCTTTCAGACACCGTGCAATCACGTCAAAACCGTTCATTCTTGTTCTCCTTCAGAAATCGCGCCGAAGCATAAAGGACTCTAGCGCGCACGTCTTGTCGACCGCGTCCTAGCCGAATCTGCCTAGACGCAATTGCGCAGCGCTCGCTCATAGGCCATCTCTTCGATCTCGCCGGCGTCGAGCGGGTCATCAAGCGGTGCTTTTATGGCGCGCATCTCGTGCTTCTTCTACTGCAGCGTGATGCGGTTTGTGAACTGATGAGTCTTAGACGTCCAGCTGAGGTTGTGAATCGCATCGATTTTGACGCAGAAGTTCCTTCTTGCTCAGTAAGATAGATACTTGGTTTTGGCCCAATCTGTAACGATATAAGACTCTTATTTCTCGCTGTCAATTTGCAAGAATGGGATAGCTTCTCCAGTAAATCGAGGCAGTTTCCCATCCCATTTCTCAGCCATCCTAAGTTGAATCAGTTCAGGGTTTGATTTGAGTGCTGCAGCTTCCCGTCGGATAGCTTCCGCACGAGCAATCGACTCGATTTCAGTCTTATACGCTTCGGCATCCGCAGCTAACGTACGTTCGGCTGCTAGCGCCTCAGCTTGAGTAATGCGCTTTATTTTTTCGTTTTCTGCTTTCAGGGCCTCCTGTTCAGCCCGAACTTTTTCTTCAATCGATCGATTAAAGTCCGCTGAGAACTCAAATTCTTCAATAGCTAGATTTGCAATGAGCAAAGCTCCATTCAAATCCTTTTCTGCAAGCGTTTCTGCCAGAAATCCCTCAATTTGATTCTGCATCGCGACGGTAACTTCCGCACGCCGAGTAACCAATTCTTCCGCGGTAAACTGCGCGGTAATCGCCTTTACAGATTCAGCGATCGCAGGAGTTAGCACGGCTGAATGTACTGTTCCTCGATTACCCACCTGTTGAAACACTCTAGGCACGAGAGGCCCGCTTAAGGAGTACTGTAGGACAATCGTAGTGTCCACCTGCTGAAGGTCTTTAGATGCTGCGCTTCCAGGTACTCGTGCCGGCTGCAGCCGTATGTCAATTTCTTCAACCACATCGATAAATGGAACCTTAATGTGGAATCCTTCGGATAGCGGCATGAGCACAACCGCACCCAACCTCTTCACAACACCGACATGACCTGGATTGACTACCACCCATGAAGATAGGGCTAAGTAAATCAAAAGTAGTCCTATTATCGATGCAACGATTTGTTTTGGCTGAAGCATTGTAAAGTTCCTCCGAAACCAATCATTTAGAACCAATTCCTGACCAAAAGCTATACCGCGGCAAAGATCATGGTCCAGTATGCGAATCACTGCGCCCACGGCTTCATAAATCAATTGCAAGTTCACGCGGAAGCGCTTCTCGCTGAAATTACGGTTCAGCTGGAGACCCAGTTCAGATCCAGGATCTCAATCCGGTCTGCGTTCAGCAGCACATAGCAGAACTACGCTGCCCCTGTCCTGGTCAGGACAGTGTCATCTAGAGGCAGCGGTTCATCCTCAGCCAACAAATGATTGGCAGTCCTGCCGTGCGGTGAATGTCCGTTGCGCCCTCGAAAACGACCAGCTCAAGGAAAGTTAGGATGAGTGAGTCGTACATCCGCGCGCCTTGGCTGTAAGCCAACACGCGACAGACCGCACTGGGCTATGATTCTGTGCAAGTTACGGAAGAGACGAGCATTGCTATGAATCAATGGCAGGTAGGCAATGTCCGGATAACACGCGTGATAGAAATGGAGGTTGCCGGCGGGAGTCGGTTCATCCTCCCTGAAGCGACGCGAGATGCCGTCCTGCCAATTGACTGGCTGGCGCCGCATTTCATGGATGAGCAAGGCAACCTGATTATGAGCGTGCACGCGCTGGTGATCGAGACGCCGACCTGTAAAGTCGTTGTCGATACCTGCATCGGTAACGACAAGGAGCGTTCCATTCCTGCCTGGAGCCACCTCGATCTCCCATTCATCGAAGACCTGACCAACGCAGGGTATCCTCCTGAGAGCATCGACACGGTGCTTTGCACACACCTGCATGTGGACCACGTCGGCTGGAATACACGGCTTGTGGAAGGCCAGTGGGTCCCTACATTCAACAATGCACGCTATCTGATCGCGAAATCTGAGTACGAGTATTGGGATAGTGAGTCGGGCACTGATGGCTTTGGGGACATCATGAGCGACTCAGTCCGTCCAGTATTCGAGGCAGGGCTCNTTGACCTGGTNGACTTGACCCACCAAGTNTGTGATGAGGTGCNNCTCGAACCCACCCCGGGACATACTCCAGGNCATGTCTCGGTACATATTCATTCAGAAGGAGAGGAGGCCCTCATCACAGGCGACTGCATCCATCATCCGTGTCAGATTGCCCGGACCCAATGGACAAGCAGCGCGGACTACGATCAGGCGCAGGCACGACAGACCCGTGAAGCTCTGTTAGACGAATANAGCGACGGCCCAGTCCTAATCATCGGCACACACTTCGCGACCCCAACTGCGGGCTATTTTCGGCGCAATGAAGAAGGGTACTGGTTCGACGTAGGCCAGCAGGCTCACTGAGACAGTGGTTAATGCAGCCGGATACAGCCAAGCACTCGCCAGAGTGAGCACCGGTCCGATCCCATCAATGACAGATCGGTAGATCGGCAGCAGCAAGATCTTCTCCTCCTTGGAAAGCGAAAATTTGTCAACCGCGAGCCAGAAGGTCAGGAAAAGCTTGTAGGCGGTCAGCCAGCCCTCGGAGACCTCTCCACCAAGCAAGGCGCTGAAGCCAGCCTTAAGCTCTTCATTGGGGATCTTGTGGCGCAAATTATTCCTGATCGNAAATTTAGCAATCTTCGGAGCAACGTCCTCGCTTGCCGCTTTGACCGTCTTACGATTCGAGCCCGGGTTCAGCAGATTGATGTTCATGAGCATGNAGAAATCCGCCCAAAACCGGGTCCTCTTTTTCCGCATCGCGCGCGTGATGCTGAATTAGCTCGACAACGCCCTCTACTCCTCCATCCCTTCACAGTTTAGATCTGACACAGGTCACCATTCCAACTCAGCAACGCACAGATGCTGCGGCTGGCGGGCGCCCTGACCGATAGTCTCTTGGGACCGTTAGGCAGGCTCAAGAGGGGATGCGCTATGCTTCGCGCCACATCGAACATGAGCATACGGCGATGAGCGACTCTGCCGCGGAGCTGATTTATCCGCACGAAAGTCCCCCAGCCCCCGGTTCCATCTTGGAGGTTGCGCCAGGGGTATATTGGCTGCAGATGCCCCTACCGATGTCNCTGAATCACATCAACCTATACCTGCTGGCCGACGACGACGGCTACATCATTGTGGATACGGGGATCCGTGGTGAAGAGACGCGCGATCTATGGAGGCAAATCATCGATGGGCTAGACAAGCCACTAACCCGGGTCATTTGTACTCACATGCACCCCGATCACACAGGGCAGGCTGGCTTCCTGACCGATACCTACCGCGTGCCGCTGTCCATGAGCTACGCCGAGTTCTACCAGGCTCGTGTGATGGCGACCATGATGATCAGCAACTCTGGTGAATCCTGGCAAATATCAGAGTATTTCGAGCGTGCCGGAATTAACCCGGACTTCATGCAGAAGATGCACAAGATGCGCGGCAGCTGGTCACCAAGGTCCGAGGATCACATATTCCCTGCTTCGTTCGAACGTCTTGCCGATGGAGACATGCTGACAATCGGCAGTAACTCTTGGGAAGTCATTACAGGTAACGGGCATTCCCCCGAGCACGTCTGCCTGTATTCGAATGCCTTGCGAGTCCTGCTGTCCGGGGACCAGATTCTCCCAATCATCACAAGCAACGTGTCGGTGTCTCCAACTGAGCCCGGTGGCAATCCAATGACTGGCTGGCTCACATCACTTGCGAAGCTTCGCGAACGTATCCCGGACGAGACCCTCATCTTACCGGCTCATAATCTCCCTTTTTACGGTGCTGGCGCACGGCTGACCGAACTAATCGAGCATCATGAGGACCGCATGCTAATTCTCGAGCATAACTGCGTGCAGCCTCAGACGGCAGTCGACTTGCTGCCACATCTGTTCAAGCGCAAGCTCGAAGGTCCGTCGATGTTCATGGGACTCGGCGAGTGTATTGCTCATCTGCATTGCCTGATGGAACGCGGACGAATAGACCGTACGCTGACAAATGGCGTTTACCACTATCGCTCGGTTGACCCAACGCTTGAGGCCCGTTCGCGGGTGAGGCACAACGAAGAACCCAACGAGCCACCATTACCAGAATACGTATGAACCGGTTCGGCGGTGCTGGTGCCGGAGCAGAAGCCGTCGCTGGCGTCTCGCCGCGGGCATAGGCATGATGGGTCGCTTTGCGCGCCACACTGGAGCCTCTTCAAGCATGAGCGACCACAAACAGGACAACCAGCATCGCAACGATATTTACGGTGATCTGGACAACAAAGAGGCTAGCCCTGCAATCCCGGCCTCAACTGTAGTCATCCTTCGCGACGGCGAGTCGGGCACCGAAGTACTCATGCTTCACCGAACATCAAAAGTGCACTTTGGCGGGATGTGGGTATTCCCAGGCGGGCGCATTGATCCTGAAGACTATCCCGAAGATCAGGACATCAATGTTGCGGCGCGCAACGCCGCTGTGCGCGAAACGCTTGAAGAAGCCAATATCAAGATGGATGCGGATCAGTTTGTACAGTTTGCACACTGGACGCCACCGCCCTCGACACCCAAGCGCTACGCAACCTGGTTTTACGCCTGCGCGGCGACGGCCGGAAACGAGGCGGTCGAGGTAGATGGAGAGGAAATCCAAGATCATGAATGGATCNGCCCTGACGCAGCACTTGCGCGCCACGCTAAAGGCGAGATCGACCTTGCCCCCCCGACCTGGGTCACNCTGTATCACNTGGACCGCCACCAACCGGCCGCNGCGGCCCTTGAGCATTTCGCCGCGAGTGAGCCTCATGTCTACGAGACCCACGTAGGTGTAGACGCTGACGGNGTTCGGGTTGCAATGTGGAAAGGCGATGCGGGCTACGANGACACGGANGCGAACGCAGGAGGNNCCCGTCACCGTCTAGTGATGCGAAAAGANGGCTTTACGTTTGAGCACCCCGACGGGATTTANTGAGCACCACGCGCCGGTCAAGCCTGAACGATNCNCCCCCNTTTGGCACGCCAGCGNACATTCAGCTACNGGANGCACGTTCNATTNGCTCGCCAACCCCGGGCTGACCGGCTTGCTGCCGACTTCTCAAGTTCCTTAGCAAAAATCAGGACATATTTTTCAGACTCGATAGCCCTGTAAACCTGGCGCGACCGGAACGACAACGCGTTAACGAGTCCCGCCCGTTCACTGCCAACCTACANGCAAGCTTCGTGCCCAATAGCATTCTCCCGTTTCACCATGGCTGCATGGTGTGGAACTGCCATGGCACGTCCCAACCGCCAGCGGCGGTCTGTCCGGAAGATGAACAATACTTCGAGTATCCGATTCAACCTAGGTATGTTCCGCAAGCACGACGGACGTGGCNTTAAAGTGGCAACCCGCCCACNCCTTGATTNACGGAGCCGTCTTCGTTGAACGCCCGCATCAGCAGATCGGCAATCCGCATTTGGTGGACCTCATCGGAGCCGTCCGCAATCCGTGCCCAACGTGCTTGCTGCATCATTCCCGCCAGAGGCGTATCGGTTGAGTACCCCAATGCGCCATGGACCTGCATCGCCCGATCTACCACCCGCCACAGCGTGTTAGCGACATGATGTTTGGCCATGGAAACTTCCTGCCGGAATTCCATCTTGTTTTCGATCTTATAGGCGGCATGCAGCACCATGAGCTTCGCCTGNTACAACTCCATTGCACTGTCGGACATCATCCACTGGATACTTTGCTTCTCTGAGAGCAATGATCCGTGCGCGTACCGCTTCTGTGCCCGATCGATCAGCATCTCGAGGGCCATCTCGATCTGACCGATCCACCGCATGCAGTGCGCAAGGCGGGCCGGTCCCAGNCGCACCTGCCCCAGCTTNTGACCNCCGCCNCGCTCGCCAAGCAANTGAGTCTTGGGCACTCGCACGTTCGTGTAGCGTACCTCTGGGTGATTGTGGCGGCCGCCCATGGTCTCGACGTCTCGAAGAATCTCGAAACCCTCGCTTTCGGTGTCCACAATGAATGCACTATTGCGGGCCTGCGGCACGCTAGCATCAGGGTCGGTTCGAGCGATCACGATCGCAAAGTCCGCGCCCTGGGCCCCAGAGGTGAACCACTTGTGACCGTTGATGACCCAGTCGTCGCCATCCTCAACTGCGGTCGTCTGTATCAGCGTCGGGTCGGAACCCGCAACTTCGGGCTCGGTCATGGAGAAACACGAGCGTTTGGTGCCATCGAGTAGCGGCTGCAGATAATGTTCACGCTGATACTCGGTCGCGAAGTGATGCAGCGTATGCATGTTGCCTTCGTCAGGTGCCTGGGCATTGATAATGTAGGGCCCCATGGGGACCTTCGCAGCTTCGGCNGATACAGCAGCAAGTGCGGTCACGCCAAGTCCCATNCCNCCAACATCCTGNGGCATGTGTGGCAGCCAGTAACCCTCTTCCTTAGCCCNGACCCGCAATCNCTTNATGAGCTTCGACCAGTCGTCCCGGGTAGCTCCTTCGCGTGCAGACAGCGCATCAAACTCCTTCTTNACGGTGTTATGCAGAAAATTNCGCATCATCTGGCGTGCGTCTTCGACCTCCTGGCTGAAGGTGAAATCGATGGTCATACCTGCCTCTGGATTGCTGTTTAACTTCTCACCATCCTACCAGCGTTGTCCCGGCGATAGACTTTTGACTTCGGCTCGCTCGGAGTTGCTTGCGCCGCACATCCGCAACACGCAAACCGGAGCACGCTCTATTAATCGAGCGACCCAATCCTGGACTGAATCCGCGCTTTGCTTCTATAACGANANTGCCGCGCAANTCGNGTGTTAGGGTCNNTCTCCAGGCAGANCTATCNCAAATCGATGTNCGAGGTCCCGTNCCAGCTNNCCCGACAACTTGCCGNAACCATTCCGGATGCGGAACTGGCTCTAACATCGCTCCCACTAGCNCCAGAAGTGTCGNTGTGGCTGATCAGCGACAGTTATCCGCGCGGGCGTCTCGACGACGAGGTGGCCCGCGCCATCCTNGCGGCTCCGGCTTACTGGGCCTTCTGCTGGGCAAGTGGTCAGGTCATTGCACGCTGGGTACTGAGAAACCGGGAACGGTTTCGTGGCCGCTCTATACTGGACTTCGGCAGCGGCTCCGGAGTGGCTGGTATAGCGGCACATATGGCAGGAGCCGCCGATGTACATGCTTGTGACAATGACCCTGCAGCGCTCACCGCCACACGTGCCAATGCCGCTCATAACAGCGTTCCACTAACGTGTCATGATGACCTCTTTACCATCAACACAAGCTTCGACATCGTTCTAGCCGCAGACGTGCTTTACGATCGTGACAACCTGCCCTTGCTAGAATCGCTGCGAGCGTTTGCACCGCAGGTCATAGTGGCCGACTCCCGAGTCCGAGAAGATCGGGTTCAAGGTTACGAGATTATCCACAGAGAGACGGCGNCAACCGTGCCCGATCTTGATGAGTCNGCGGAGTACAATCAGGTTCGGGTATATAGCAAGATCTGAGTTGGTTCAGAACCAGTTTGCACAATCGAGTGCGAGGNAAGTTTCTANAACCGTGCCGCCTTCNCGATTTATTTCACGCGACGCGCCAAGCTCCTCGAACCCCAGCACTGTTACGACGTGTAGGGCGCGGGTTGCCACCNCCGGGATCCAGATCACAGCCCGCGCGGAGTCCCGACGCTTGATCACACTGACCCCATGGACCAGCAGCTTGCGTCCCAGACCGCGACCCTGGTAGCTCGGCTTCAGATATAACGCGAGGATTTCGCCAGTCTTGTCATCATCGAGAAAGTCTTCCTGCGGCGGNCCAGCCGNGACCATACCGAAGGGCGCGTCGTCTTCGGCAATGTANGTAAAAATTCCCTTACGCCGCAAGAGGTCAGACCAATCCCGGGCAACAGCGTCTGGAGTCTCCCCCATCGCGTCCCGCTCCACCNCCTTCAGGTCGGCTAAATCCTCTTTGAGGGCGCGCCGAATAGCGACCGACTCAGACACACTCAACCCANCACAAGCTCGGCAGCTTCGCGAATGTGCTCCGGCGATCTGCCTCCGACCAACAGCGTTGTAACGGGCGTCTCCCGCCAAGCGGCGAGGCGATCACGAATCCGCTCGCGCGAGCCAACAAGGGAAATCTCATCCGCAAACGCGGAGGGTACCGCGCGCACNGCCTCATCCTTTTTGCCTGCCAGAAACAGANCCTGGATNTTACGGGCTTCAGCNTCAAAACCCATTCGACCCATGAGTTCGGTATGGAAGTTGCGCGACTTTGCACCCATACCTCCGATGTAGAGTGCAAGATTGCTTTTTACCGGCAACAGCCCCTCCTCGACATCGTCGCAGATGTTGATTGTCACACTCTGGCAGATTTCGAAACCCGGCTTTCTCTGTTCGATCTGGCTGGCATAGACTTCCTGGCGGTAAGGTGAGTAGTACAACGGTAGCCAGCCGTCACAGAGCTCGGCCGCAAGAGAAACGTTTTTAGGNCCNTCCGCGCCCAGAAAAATCGGCATATCGGCGCGCAGCGGATGAGTGATCGAGCGCAGCGACTTGCCNAGNCCCCAGGCCCCGTTNCCCCTGTAAGGCAGGGGATAGTGCTCACCTTCGTTACTGACGGGCGTCTCACGCGCAAGAATTTTCTTGATAATCGAAACATATTCGCGTGTCCGGGAAAGCGGTTTACCGAAGGGTTGACCGTACCAACCCTCTACGACCTGCGGACCGGACACACCTAATCCAAGTACAACCCGGCCCTGAGACAGATGATCGAGCGTGATCGCAGCCATCGCGGTCGCAGCGGGAGTCCTCGCGGACAGTTGCGCGACCGCTGTACCCAACCGGATGCGTTTNGTCTGGGAGCCAATCCATGCCAGCGGCGTGAACACGTCAGAGCCCCAAGCTTCCGCCGTAAAGACAATGTCGAAGCCGAGCATCTCGGCCTCTTGAGCCATGGGCACCATGTTCGGGTTTGGCCCCGCGCCCCAGTAGCCAAGCTGCATGCCCAGTTTCAGATCCTGCATCTACGCCCTCTGCCTGTCTGNTGTTAGGAGCNTGTGTGCCCCTTCGCGATCGTTGAGCATGAGGGACAGGGCNCAGACGATCAACCCAGCACGACATATCANCGCNCCCCAATGCATCGTGTGGAGCCCTATNCTGTCCTGCCCTATAATTCGAGGTCTTTCNCGCCACGCCCTTATGGCGCAAACAANATTTCAGGAGACCAGAAATGAACGATGCCGAGAAGGGTGATCANGAGCCACGNCTGCCGGGCATGTTTCTCGATGAGAAACTGTTCAAGTCCCGGTCCATTTCTATTTTCGGCGAGATCAACGAGAAGGTTGCACGCTCTGTGACAGAGAAACTGCTNGCGCTGGCCGCGGATGGCGATGAACCCATTACGATCTACATNTCCTCACCCGGTGGCCATGTCGAATCTGGCGATGTTATCTACGACATGATCAAATTCATCACACCGCAGGTCCGCGTTGTTGGCACCGGTTGGGTCGCAAGTGCCGCAACTACGATCTACCTCGCCGCTCAAAAGGGCAATCGTTACTCGCTGCCCAATACCCGCTACCTGATCCATCAGCCGCTGGGCGGGTCGCGCGGTGACGCAACAGATATCCGGATTCANGCCGAACAGATAGTGATTACCAAGGCACGCATCAACAGACTCATCAGTGATGAAACCGGTACGGCACTTGAACAGGTTGAGAAAGACACGGACCGCGATCACTGGATGAGTGTCGAGGAGGCGATCGAATACGGCATAGTCAATAAAGTCATTTCCTCCGCGGCAGACATCNCCTGACACGGGGCGTTGCCTGCATGGCCTTGCGCTGACATTGACGCTGGGGCTGGGGCTGGGGCTGGGAGGAGGCTTCACCGCAATGTCGGAAAGTGAATTTGGGCGCGGAGATCGAGACTTATGAACCGGGCCACCGCAACTGCTCAGACACATCTGGACGTGCGCTTAGCAGAGATTACATTTTTTTAATGCACGGTTGAGCCTTTAGTGCTCGGGGGAGACACTCCTAACCCGCAGCACGGTGGAATAACCGCACAGAGAGAATCTGCGATGAGCAAAGTAGTAACCCTCGAGAGCCATTCGGTCATCGCACACAACGACTCCGAGTCGCACGAAAACAAGATTCACAGCGACGACGTTGCNCAGCAATACGGCTTCGAAGGTGCACTGGTACCCGGTGTCACCGTCNTCGGNCACATCATGCGTGTACCNGNCGCCGGGTGGGGTGAGCGTATCTTCACNGGCACACGTGCCAATGTACGNCTGCTAAAGCCCGCTTATCACCAGGATCGACTGACGATTTCCGGTTCGATTTCCGGCGGNANCATGCAGGTGGAATGCCACAACGACTCAGGTGTGTTGCTCGCTCCCATGACTCTCGAAACATGGAACGGGGATCTCGCTCCGATTACCTCAATCGGCAAACGGCCAGTGAGTGCCAAGGCAGAGATTGCAACGGAAAACCTGCATGTGGGCCTCGCGACGCCGGAGTTTACGACTACCCCCGACCTGGAGACACATCTGGACCTTTGTGAACTCCTCGGGGATACCAACTCACTATACTTCGACGGCACAACGCCTTGCGTCCATCCGCTCTGGACATTCCGCGAGCTCAATAGTGCCTTCACACGCACCTGGACGATGCCGGTCTGGATTCACGTGGGTACGGAGATAACCTGGATCCATCCAATCAGGGTTGGTGATGAAGTCGCCATCAACATGACCCCGCTGACCCAGTGGGAACGTAAGGGCCACGAGTTCACAACACTTGGTGTTACTTTTAGAGTGGGCAACACCGTCTGCATCGATGCGCGCCATACAGCAATCTACAACGTAGCGAAACGCACCTAACAGCCACTCAGAAGTAGTACATTCTATCGATAAATCTAGGCCTGATCTGTATGGATGTGGCTCCGGCCCCATACTCGCGGTGCTCTGGAAAAGTCCACATGACTTTGCCGCGGTCACCGTGATGCTGGTTGACGGGTTCAGGGAATGACCTTGACCGACTGAAAAGGCTGAACAGCCCAAAATCATTGCAAGCAGGAGACTGACATGAAGGACAGCCCCATCCTCGCGGAACGAGTAGGCAACGAGGACGGAATCCTCTGGATCACGCTCAATCGCCCCGAAAAGATGAATGCACTCACATTCCCTCTGCTGCATGAAATGCGTGAGATTTTTGTTGAAGCACGCAACGACCGCTCACTTCGCTGCGTAGTCGTCACTGGCGCCGGCCGCGGCTTCTGTGCAGGCATGGACATGGCAGGCGGTGCCAACCCGGACGCACCACCGCCGACCGATGACCATCCTGACCCAGAAGGCCGCCGCCTAAACATGCGCAACGAGGTTGAGGCCTACATCGCGCTGCGTCGTCTGGAAGTGCCGGTCATTGCGGGAATCAACGGACCCGCCGTGGGTGCAGGCTTTGATCTAGTCTGTCACTGTGACCTGGCCGTGGGCTCGACCGCGGCCAAATACCAGGTGGCTTATGTCCGACGGGGTCTCTATGCGGACCTTGGCGGCTTCTGGTCGATACCCAAGATTCTGGGTTGGCGCAAGGCAATGGAAACCCTCATTTCTAAAGGGATGCACGGATTTTGCCGCAATTTTACCGCAATTTTTCAGAGCTGGCGCTCGCCCGTACGAATCATTGCCGCGACCGTTTGAG